>JAHWJP010000010.1 GCA_019348355.1 Actinomycetota bacterium | reverse complement strand
CGTCGCGCCGCGTACCGCTCGTACCGCCATGGCACCTCCGTCCCCGCGCACCCTAGCCGTGCGATGCCATGAGACCCGGTCACATCCCGACCAGCGCGAAGACCCCGGCCAGCTCCTCACGACGCAAGGTGCGGATCTTGCCCGCCTTCTGGCCGCCGAGCTGGACCGGCCCGATCGACGTGCGCACGAGCCGCTGGACCGGGTGACCCACCTCGGCCAGGGCCCGCCGCACGATGTGCTTGCGGCCCTCGTGCAGCACGATCTCCAGCAGCACCCGGTTGGCGGTGGAGTCGACGAGCCGGAAGGAGTCCACCCGTACGATCCCGTCGTCCAGCTCGACGCCGTCGCGCAGCCGCCGGCCGACGTCGCGGGCGACCGGGCCGAGGACCTCGGCCAGATAGGTCTTCGGGACCTCGTACGACGGGTGCGCCAGCCGGTGGGCCAGCTCCCCGTCGTTGGTGAGCAGCAGCAGCCCTTCGGTCTCCGCGTCGAGCCGGCCGACGTGGAACAGCCGCTCGGGACGGTCCGCCACCAGATCACCCACGGTGGGCCGGCCCTCCGGGTCGCTCATCGCCGTCACATAGCCGCGCGGCTTGTTCAGCGCCAGGTAGACCAGCCCCGGCGCGGTGTTGATCCGCATCGTGTCGACCCGGATCACATCGGTGGCCGGGTCCACCCGGCGTCCCTGCGCGGTCACCAGGGCGTCGTTGACCGAGACCCGGCCGGCCTCGATCAGCGCCTCACAGGCCCGGCGCGAACCGAGCCCGGCCGCGGCCAGGACCTTCTGCAGGCGGATGCCTTCCTCCTCTGGCGACCGGGCTGGGTCGTTCATTCGATCCTCACCTCGACAGGGACGCGTCGTCGAGGTCCGCGAACTCGGAGAGCTCGGGAAGCAGCGGAGCCAGGGGGGGCAGTTCGTCGAGCGAGCGCAGGCCGAGCCGCTCGAGGAACAGCGGCGTCGTGCGGTACAGCGTCCCCGCGCTGCCTGGGGCCTGACCCGCCTCGGTGATCAGTCCGCGGGTCTGCAGCGTACGGACGACGCCGTCGACGTTGACGCCACGCACGGCGCTGACCCGGCTCCGGGTCACCGGTTGGCGGTAGGCGATGACCGCCAGGGTCTCGAGGGCGGCCTGGGTCAGCCTTGCCGACTGCCCGTCGAGAAGGAAGCGCTCGACATAGCCGGCGCAGTCCGCGCGCGTGTAGAGCCGCCACCCTCCGGCCACGAGGCGCAGCTCGAAACCCCGGTCCTGATCGCGATAGCCTCGGGCAAGTGCGTCGAGTTGCGCTTCCACCTCGCCGATGTCAGCCTCGCAGACCGCGGCGAGGGTGCTCGCCGGCACCGGCTCGTCGGTGACGAGCAGCACCGCCTCGAGCGCGGCCGACAGCGGTGGGCGCTCCCCCGGCCGGGTCACGGCTGACCGGTCCAGCGCACGTGCAGGTCGCCCAGCGCCTCGACCTGCTCGAAGCTGACCACTCCCTCACGGTAGAGCTCGAGGACCCCCAGGAACCGGGCGACGATCTCGAGCGTGCCCTGGCAGTCGGCGGTGAGGGACCGGAACGAGCCACCGCCCGTACGACGAAGCCGGTTCCGCAGCAGCGCTGTCTGCTCGGCCACGCTCACACTGCCGCCGTGGGCGTGCTCGACCGGGACGACCGGCCGTGGTCGCGGGGCGAGGGCCCGGCCGGCCAGCTCGGCGAACTGCTGCGCGCCGAGCCCGAGCAGGACCTCCGGGAGCAGCCCAGCGAAGCGTGGCTCGAGGCTGACCGACCGCGGACAGCGCAGCGCCTCGTCGGCCAGCAGGGTGGCCAGCCGGCCCGCGGCCTGCTTGTAGGCGCGGTACTGCAGCAGCCGCGCGAACAGCAGGTCGCGTGCTTCCAGCAGCGCGAGGTCCTCCTCGTCGTCCGGCCGGGCCGAGGGCAGCAACCGCGCCGCCTTGAGCTCGAGCAGCGTCGCCGCCACGACGAGGAAGTCGGTCGTCTGGTCCAGGTCCCAGCTGGGTCCGAGGACGCGTACGTGCGAAAGGAACTCATCGGTCACCTGGGACAGGGCGACGGTCGTGACGTCGAGCTGCCGCTTGGAGATCAGCCCCAGCAGGACGTCGAAGGGACCGTCGAACACGTCGAGGTGGACCGAGAACACCTCGCGTGGCGCCGCCCGCTCCAGCTGCGCGCTAGGCACCGGCCACCAGCTGGACCAGCGGTCCCACCAGGATGTCGAGCAGCGTCGGCAGCAGGGCCTGGGGCCCGCCGAGCGGGATGAGCAGCAGTGCGAGCAGGACGGCGACACCGATGTTGCGCCCGACGAGCTGATGCTCGGCCTTGCGCCACCCCTCGGACTGCGGGGCCAACCCGAACAGCAGTCGCCCGCCGTCCAGAGGTGGCAGCGGTACGAGGCTGAGCACCCCTACGAACAGGTTGGACAGCCCGAACAGCGCCAGCGCCCGCAGGAGCACCTCGCCCTCGACGCCCCGCTGCAGCAGCAGGGTCGATCCGCCGACCAGTCCGCCTCCGACCAGCCGGAAGACGAGCAGGGTGAGCAGACCGAGCGCGATGTTGGCGATCGCCCCGCTGAGCAGGGTGGCGACCATCGGCCCGCGACGTCGCCGGTCCGGCGGCTCGACCGGCTTGGCCCAGCCGACGCCGGCGATGGCGGCGGCCACGGCGCCGAACGGGTCGACGTGCTTGCGCGGGTCGGGTGTGGCGCGCCCCTCCGCCGCCACGCGGTGGTCGCCGCTGCGGCCGGCGACGAGCACCTGGACGTAGCCGTGGACGGTGACCGCCACCACGAAGCTGATCAGCAGCAGCAGCAGGGACAGCGGATCGCCGAGGGCGTAGAGCACCTCAGCGGCTCATCGGGCCAGCACCTCGAGCGCGAGCTCGCGGTAGGCCGTCGCGCCGTGGGACGTCGGTGCGTACGTCGTGATCGGCTCACCGGCGACCGTCGTCTCCGGGAAGCGGATGGTGCGGTTGATGACGGTGTGGAAGACCTTCTCGCCGAAGGCCTCCACGACCCGGGCCAGGACCTCCCGGCCGTGCAGGGTGCGGGAGTCGTACATCGTGGCGAGGATCCCCTCGAGCTCGAGCTCGGGGTTGAGCCGCTCACGGACCTTCTCGATGGTCTGGATGAGCAGCGCGACCCCGCGCAGGGCGAAGAACTCGCACTCGAGCGGGATGATCACTCCGTGCGCCGCGGTGAGCGCGTTGACGGTGAGCAGGCCCAGTGAGGGCTGGCAGTCGACGAGCACCACGTCGTAGTCGTCCAGCACCGGTGCGAGCACGCGGCGCAGCGTCTGCTCGCGTGCCACCTCGTTGACGAGCTGCACCTCCGCGGCCGACAGGTCGATGTTGCTCGGCAGCAGGTCGAGGCCGGGGATGTCGGTCTTGAGCATGACGTCCTGCACCGTGATACCCGGCTCCATCAGCAGGTTGTAGACCGTCTGGTCGAGCTGGAGGGGATTGACCCCGAGTCCGACCGACAGCGCGCCCTGCGGGTCGAAATCGACGAGCAGGACGGTACGACCGGCCTCCGCGAGCGCAGCGCCCAGGTTGATCGTGCTCGTGGTCTTGCCGACCCCGCCCTTCTGGTTGCACATCGCCAGGATCCGCGCCGGCCCGTGGCGCTGCAGGACGGGCGGAGCCGGAAACGTCCGCTTGGGGCGGCCGGTCGGTCCGACGCCGTCGGCCTCGCCGAGAGCCAGGGAGGCTGGGATCGCGCCCGGCTCGCGTGCGGGGCGCACCTTGCCGGCGGGCAGGTTGGCCACCGCCGGGACGGTGGGCTCGGCGGCAACCGCCTTGACAGCAGGCGCAGTGGGGACAGCCGCCTTCGCAGGTGTCGCCTTCGCCGGTGTTCTGGGTGCCGTGGACTTCGCGGCTGCCTTCGGCGCCGAAGCCTTCGCAGCGGGTGCCTTGGCTGTCGTGGCCTTCGGGGGCGCCTTGGCTGCCGTGGCCTTCGCAGCCGCTGCCTTGGCAACAGCTTGCTCGGTGGCGACGCGCACAACTCGCTTGCCTGCGGCTCGCTTGGCGTCGCTCGGAGCCGGGGCGGTCCGCGGGGCGGCACCGGAGTCCGGCACCGCGCGCTTGCCCGACGTCGACTTTGCCATAGAGCTACATCTCTTCCTGCCGACCTGGCCCCGGGTCGACACCTTCCCAGGAGAGGCGTGACTCTAGAGGGAGCAGGCTCTCACCACAATGAAGCACCAGCGCGCCCGGTCAGGCCCGCGCCCGTGGATGGGCGGTTGCGTAGACCTCGCGTAGCCGGTCGACCGTGACCAGGGTGTAGACCTGCGTCGTGGTCACGGACGCGTGGCCCAGCAGCTCCTGCACGACGCGCACGTCGGCTCCGCCGTCCAGCAGGTGGGTGGCGAAGCTGTGCCGCAGCGTGTGCGGAGACACCTCGACGGTAAGCGCCGCCCGGGTCGCGGCCGCGCGCAGCACCGTCCAGGCGCTCTGTCGGGACAGCCGGCCGCCCCGCGCGTTGAGCAGCAGCGCCGACGTGCCCGAGCCGGCGGCGAGCAGAACCGGTCGGCTACGCACCAGGTAGGCCTCGACCGCCCGTCCCGCGTAGCTGCCGACCGGCACCATCCGCTGCTTGCCGCCCTTGCCGTCGAGGCGCACCACCCCTGCGCCGCGGTCGAGGTCGTCGACGGCCAGGCCGACGGCCTCGGAGATGCGCGCGCCCGTCCCGTACAGCAGCTCGAGCAGCGCCCGGTCCCGCAGGCCGAGCGGCGTCGCGGAGTCGGGCGCCTCGAGCAAGGCTTCGACCTGCGCCACGGTGATGGCCTTGGGCAGTCGCCGCGCCGGAACCGGCGGCTTGATCTCGCGCGCCGGGTCGAGGGTGGTCCAGCCCTCACGGAGGGCGAAGCGGTGCAGTCCGCGTACGGCGACCACCGCCCGCCCGGCGGATGCTGCCGACAGCGAGCCGTGCCGTTCGTTCCCTTCGCGCAGAGCTGTCAGAAAAGCCGCGACATCGCCTTCGACGACGTCGGAAAGACTGCGCCGGCCCGCAGCGTCCAGGTGGGCGGCGTAGCGGTCGAGGTCGCGGCGGTAGGACGACAGGGTGTTGGCCGCGAGCCCGCGCTCGACCGCGAGGTGGTCGAGGTACGCCCCCACCGCCCGGGCCACAAGCGGCTCCCGGCTCCGCGCGCCGGTCAGACCAGGACCTCGCGGAGGTCGGCGACGGGCAAACCGTGCGCCTCGGCCACCGGCGCGTACACCAGCTGTCCACCGGCGGTGTTCACGCCTCGCGCGAGCGACGTATCGGCCTCCACCGCGGCGCGCAGTCCGTGGTCGGCGATCGCGACCGCGTACGGCAACGTCACGTTGGTCAGCGCGTAGGTCGAGGTGTGCGGCACCGCTCCTGGCATGTTGGCGACGCAGTAGAACAGGCAGCCGTTGACCTCGAACGTCGGCTGGGAGTGAGTGGTCGGCCGGGTCGACTCGAAGCAGCCGCCCTGGTCGACCGAGATGTCGACCAGCACCGCGCCGGCCTTCATCCGGCCGACCAGCTCGTCGCTGACCAGCATCGGCGCCCTCGCTCCCGGTACGAGCACCGCGCCGATGACCAGGTCGGCGTCGAGGACGGCCCGCTCCACCTCGTAGACGTTGGACGCCACGGTTTGCAGGTGACCTTGGTAGATGCGGTCGGCTTCCCGCAGCTTGACCAGGTTCTTGTCCAGCAGGAGCACCTCCGCCTGCATACCGAGCGCGATGGCGGCGGCATTCATGCCCGAGACGCCGGCACCGAGCACGACGACCTTCGCGGCGTAGACGCCCGAAACGCCGCCCATCAGCACCCCGCGCCCGCCGGCCTCCCGCTCCAGGCAGTGCGCCCCGACCTGCGGAGCCATCCGCCCGGCGACCTCCGACATCGGCGCCAGCAGCGGAAGGGAGCCGTCCGGGAGCTGCACCGTCTCGTACGCCACAGCAGTGGTCCCAGAGCTCAGCAGCGCATCGGTGCAGGCGCGCGACGCGGCAAGGTGCAGGTAGGTGAACAACACCTGGTCGGCGCGCAGCCGGGCGTACTCGCTCTCGACCGGCTCCTTGACCTTGAGCACCAGATCCGCCGCGGCCCAGAGCTCGTCGGCCGAGGCGACGATGGCGGCGCCGGCGGCGGTGTACTCCTCGTTCAGGATCGACGACCCGGCGCCGGCGTCCCGCTCGATGCTGACGGCGTGACCGTGGGCGACCAACTCCTTCACCCCGGCGGGCGTGATGGCCACGCGGTACTCGTGGTTCTTGACCTCGCCAGGGATCCCTACACGCATGGGCCGTACCTCCTGTTGTCGCAGGTCAGAGCGGGTGGGGCCATGAGTGCCGGGAACCCAGAAGAACCACCGGAACCGCGGGTGACTGACAAACCACTGACATTTTTCGGGGTACGCTGCCGGCCGCGGTGCTGGACACGCGCTCAGAGTAGGGGTCAGCCGATGGGCTTCGTCCGCAAGCGCAGGAGCAAGATGCAGGTGGCCGTTGACGCGGCGGAACTGCTTGCCGGCCTCGACCATGCCCGCGGCGCACCAGCGCAACGCCATCTGCCCGTCGCGCCAGCGCTTGACGTTGGTCGACTTGGCCCGGCAGATCGAGATCATGCTCTCGATGGCGTTGGTCGAGCGCAGGGTGCGCGCGAGGGTGGGCGGAACCTCCAGCCGCAACACGGTCAGGGTCTCGCTCATGCCCTCGCGCAGGCTCGCCGCCGCACCGGGGTGGGTCTTGTCCAGCTCGCGGGCCAGCGCGTTCAGCTGCGCCTCGGCGGCCAGCGCCGAGTTGGCGTGGTAGGCCGCTCGCATGCGGCGTTCCACGCCCGGGCGTAGTCGCTGCGGCAGCTTGTCCCTGACGTTACGGATCTTGTGGAGCTGGCAGCGTTGGATGACCGGCTTGTCGAACACGTCCAGCACCGCCCGGCGCAGCGCCTTCGCACCGTCCAGGCAGGCCAGGATCGGGCGGGTCACATCCAGCCCCGCTCGCGCAACCCGACCAGCAGCTCAGTGACCAGCGTGCTGTTCTCGGTCGCGCCCTCGACCAGCGCGAGCGGAATCTTGTTGCCCTGCAGGTCGATCCCGAGCGCTACGACGCAGCAGGTCTCGGCGAAGTGCACCCCGTCGACCATCAGCGCGACCAGGTCCAGCCCGTTCAGATCGCCGCCAGTAGCTGCGCGAGCGCGATCTCGGTGCTCGCGACGAACCGGCGGGAGACCGCCGACTTGCTCGTGCTGCTGGCCGTGTCAGTGAGCTGCTCGCCGACCGGCTCCAGACCGACCGGGCCGTAGCGGCGGGTCGACAACCCGGCGAGCATCTTCTCCATCGCCATCCGGCCCAGCACCTCGGTGCTGTTGAACAACTCATAGGCCGGCACCGGCAGCTCACCAGAGCCGTCCGCCGCGCGCACCCGCAGCCGCCGCACCGGCACCCGCCGACCCGCCGAGGGTGACCGACCCCGCTCGAGGCCGTGCCGCACCGCGACCCGGTCGCTGTTGTGCTTGCCCTTCGCCCCGGCCAGCGCGGTCACGTCGGCGTCCATCATCGCGCTCATCACCTGCAAGCCGGCGCCGACCGCCAGGGCCAGCAGGCCCTCACGCATGTCGGCAGCGACCTCGGCCATCACCACGCTCACGTGCTCGGGCACGGCCAGCCCGAGCAGGTCAGGTGTGACCCGGGCAGTCTTCTGGTAGTCCTTCACAGCGGTCCCCTGTCTGAAGTGGATGTTCTTGGCGGAACGCCCAACTCCTACCTCACGGCAGGTGTCAGGCGGGGGACCGCCACTTCAAGTTCTACGAGACCCGGGACAACCTCTCTGAGTCGCACGCACGCCCGGACGAAGTCTTGCCGGAGTCCTACGCCGCATCAGTCGCACCGATGCGCTACAGACGCGCCGAGTGACCGGGCCGCCGCCCGCTCCTGGAGCGAGGGTCGTCTCGATGGCATCGAAGAACGCCACGAGCAGCAGAACGCTGCCGCCGAGGACCAGAGCTACCTGCACAGGTCCTCGCTACGGCTTTGCCGGCCGCCGCCCACCATGGAAGGAGCGAGATGCGACGTCATGTGCGTCCGCTACCCCATCCGGTCGAGGGCGAATGCGTCACAGCGTCAGCGATGCCCGGGGCCGGCACGCGTGCCATGGCGTCTGCGTGGTCATAGGGCCTGTGTCGCGGCGTGCGCCTCGGGCAGCGCCGTCGAAGTCATGTGGGAGAGCTCGTTCGCCGATAGCGAGGCGACGTGCGGTGGGCGCATACGCGACCCTGAGCAGCTTCGCCGTGGCCAGGCTGGTCGTAGGGCGGCGAGGCACGTGTCCCCTCGTGCTTCCTGGGCATGCCGAGGCTCGTGAAGGAGCTGCATCTCGGATACCTCGCCGCGGGCGGCCTTGCACTCGTGCTTGCCCTGTTCAGCTACCAGGTGCGGCGGCTTCCGGTGACCGGCCCACTGCTTGCTCTTGGTCTCGGTGTTCTCGCCGGACCCGAAGTCCTGGCCGTGCTGACGGTGCCGGAGAGGCTCCTGGAGCCGCTCCTTCTCGAGGCCGCTCGGCTCATGCTGGCGATTTCGCTGATCGGTGTGGCCCTGCGGTTTCCCGTCACGTCGTTGAGGCCGGTGCTGCGGCCGGTGGTGCTGCTCGTGGCGGTGGTGATGCCGCTCGCCGCTGTGGTCACCGGTGCTCTCGCGGTCGCGCTGGTCGGTCTGCCGCTGTCGCTGGCCTTGTTGCTGGGCGCCTCGCTGTCTCCCACGGATCCGGTTCTCGCCTCGGACGTCGTCAGCGGGATGCCCGCCGAGGAGGAGCTGCCCGAGACGATGCGGCAGGTGCTCACGGAGGAGTCTGGTGCGAACGACGGGCTCGCTCTGCCGCTGGTCCTGATCGCCCTCGCGCCGATCCTGGGCGAGACGCTGGCGGGCGAGGCGCAGGCGGCGTTGTACGAGGTGGTCGTCGCGGTGGTGCTGTCGATCGCGATCGGTGCGGCGACGGCCGGGACGCTTCGAGCCGTCGACGCGAGGTGGAGCGTTGAGCGACCCTCGGAGATGGTGCTCACGATGGTGATGGCGGTCGCTGTGCTGGGAGCGTGCCAGGTGGTGGGCGCCAACGGTGTCCTTGGCGTGTTCGTCGCCGGTCTGGCCTACAACGCGGCAATCGGAAAGATGGAGCGCGAGGAGCAGGAAGCCCTCGATGAAGTCGCGAACCGGTACTTGGTCCTGCCCTTCTTTCTGCTGGTGGGCGTCGCTCTGCCCTGGGAGCAGTGGGGTCGGATCGGTGGCGACGTCGTGCTGTTCGCGGTCGCCGTGGTGGTTCTGCGCCGACTGCCCGTCGTGGTCGCGCTCGCCCGGCCGCTCGGACTTCGGCTGCGGGACGCGCTGTTCGTCGGTTGGTTCGGGCCGCTCGGAGCGAGCTCGGTGTTCTACCTGGCGTTCAGCTTGGAGGAGGGCGCGACGGACCCGCGGGTGTTCGCGCTCGGCATGGCCGTCGTCGCCCTCAGCACCGTCGTCCACGGCGTGTCGGCGATCCCACTGCGGAAGCTCTACGCCCGAGCAGGTTCCTGACCCGCCCGCTGCCGCATGAGGGCTCTGGCGCCCGGCCCTGCGGCGGCGCGCACGTCTCGCTGCAGGCGCGCCCTCGAAGACATGAGTCAGCGGCACCGCCGCGTCCTGCACTCACGACGTCCCGCTGACGGTCGCCCCGACGTCATAGGCGACCTCCACCTCGACTCGGTCCTGCGGGAAGCACAGCAGACCCCGGACGGTCTCGGCGTCGTGGAACGGCCTTGGGGCAGGTCCACACCAGATCCTTGTCGTACCGGCTCGGCCGTCCGGAGCGACCAGTAGCGCGCGATGCCTTCTACCGGCAGCGGACGGTCGTGTCGCTCGGTTCGAGCAGCTCGGTTCGTACGTCCTCCGGTGTCAGGTACCGCCGCACGGGCATCGCGCTCTCGAGCAGCATCCGCGGGCGCGCGGACTCTGCCACGAGCGTGTCGCCGACCGTGACGCACACCTGGCGCGAGCTGCGCAGGACGTCGACGCGGGTTCAAGGGTCGCGGGGAAGCACGAAGACCTCATCGGACACGAAGTCCCAGTCGAGGGCGGTCAGCCCAGTCATGGCGGCCGCGCTCTGCGGCGGCTGCTCCCACGCGTACGCGGCGTCCTGCGCCGGTCCTCGCCGACAGCCAGCGTCCAGTACGTGCGCGGGCCCATCCCGACGTCGGCCTCCCGCCGCTCGCTCGGCCGAGCAGCTCGGTGCGCACGTGCTCGCGCGGAACAGGTAGAGCGGCGTCCTGCCCGCCGGGTGGAGCAGCCGCACGTCATCGCTGTCCGCGGCGGGGTGCCCTTCCCGGAAAACCCAGACCCGGCGCGGCGTCGGCTCGACGTACGGCACGTGCTCGGGCGGGTGCGGTCGAAGTTGAACGCCCCCGCCGGGTGCTCCACAAACGGCCCGACGCCATCAATCAGGCTCATCCTTCTCGGTCACCCCGGGTCGGCGACCTGACCTCGACATCCGGGTCGGCCGGGGGCGGAATGGGTACCCCGGCTTGCCCTGCCGGCGACGAGACAAAGGCGTCCCTGGATGCGCAGGGAGACGCCCAGCTGCTCGGCGCCGCCGACCGCGTCTGCGCTCCTAACATCCTGCCAGTCGCGCCGACGCTGTGCCACGTAGAAGGCAGGCTCAACGCGCGAGGCGGATGTCAACCTCACGCTGCACGTACTCCCACTCGCGCGTCGAACGCGCAGCCGCGCCACCAGTTCCTCGAACGCGGGCGCGTCTTGCGGTGCGTACTCGAACCAGGTGAGGAAGTCGAACGGCTCGCCGAGATCGTGGCCGTGGTAGAGCCGGCGGGCGATCGCCGGCGGGTACTCCAACCCGATCGTGATGTGGTGCGAGATCTCCTCGAGCACGTCGCGGCGGTCGTCCTGTGCGAGAGCCCACCACGCCTCTGACTTGCTCATAGGGATCAGAGCGGCGCCCGTCGCCTCCGGCCGCCCGAGTCTCGCCTGTCTGACCGCGAGCGTCTCCTGCTCATCGTGGGCGGGCGCAGCGAACGTTGCTGGTCATCCCACGCCAGCGCACGCCGCGCCTGCCTCACTGGCGTATGGGCCGTCGGAGATGGACAATCGTGAGACCGTGGCGACCGGCGGGCCGGGTCACCGGCTCGATGCCTTCCACCCCTCCACTGCCCCTGCCTCGCCTCCAGCGCCTACCTCGCGTCGATGAGCACGATGCACCGGCTGCTGCGGCTGATCGGGCAGTCCGGAGACCGCCGCGACCAGGCGACCCTTCCGCTCGAGCCCGGCCGGAACTGATGGCCACCACACCAGGCAGGTCTGGAGCTGGGACATCACCAAGCTGCGTGGACCTGAGCGCGGCGTCTACTACGACCTCTACGTCATTCTCGACATCTACAGCCGCTACGTCGTCGGGTGGACGGTCGCGGCCCGTGAGGACGCCGGCATCGCCAAGGACCTCATCGAGACGGCTGCGCAGATCCATGGCGCCCCGGGCAGTCTGCACGCCGACCGCGGCACGTCCATGACGTCCAAGCCGGTCGCGCAGCTGCTCGTCGACCTCGGCGTCGCCCACAGCCACAGCCGACCGCACGTATCCAACGACTGCGAGTATGAACGTGTCGCCACCGGCCGGGCCTGGCCCATGTAACGACCCGTTCAGCGAGGCGCAGCTCAAGACGCTGAAGTACGCCCCGGCCTTCCCCGCCAACTTCGGCTCGCTGGCCGACGCACGAGCGTTCTGCGAGACCTTCTTCAGCTACTACAAGCGCGAGCACCGGCACAGCGGGATCGCGCTGCACACGCCGGCGTCGGTCCACTTCGGGACCGCCGGCCAGGTCCGGCAGCAGCGCCAGGCGACCCTGTATGCCGCCTACAACGCGCACCCCGAACGCTTCCGGCACCGCCGACCCGAGCCGCCCAAGCTCCCCGCCGCCGCGTGGATTCAACCAGCCCAGCAGGGAGGCCCTCATCCAGAGCAACTAGACGCCGACTGTCTCAAGCCACTTGACACGTTCCGTCACGCCGAGCACCACGTGCATCACCCAGTAACCCCTGGCTCGGGGCGAGGCGTGCAGGAGGCGACGGCGGAGACGACAGAGCGCTGAACACGTTCGTGTGCTGCGGGTCACCGCTCGTGGGCAGGGTAGGCCTCGTGGCAGCGGAGTCGACAGACAAGGTGGCGAAGATGGCAAGGACGAGCAGCGACAGCCGTACGGGTGAGCGGGTCACCAGGACGGACGCACAGTGGCGTGCGGACCTGACACGTGAGCAGTACGAGGTGCTGCGGCGCGGCGGGACCGAGCGCGCCGGCACCGGACAGTACGCATACTCGAAGAACCCTGGCACCTACCGTTGTGCCGCCTGCGGCGCCGAGTTGTTCGACTCCGGTACCAAGTACGACTCCGGCACGGGGTGGCCGAGCTTCACGCAGCCGCTGAGCGAGGACGCGGTCGAGCACGTCAAGGAGCGCGGTTTCCTGGGCGCTGGCCAGACCGAGGTGCGCTGCCGGTCGTGTGCGTCCCACCTCGGACACGTCTTTCCCGACGGCCCACGCCCGACAGGTCACAGGTACTGCATGAACTCCGTGGCGCTGACGCTGGAGTCCGCCCACGGCTCTGCCTGACGCCGGCCCGGACGCGGGTTTTCTCACACGGGGAGGGGTGCACCTGTCTTCGAGTCATGCCACGGGGCGCGGTTTCACGCTCGGCGGGTACCGGCACCGCTTCGGCCTGAACTGGCAGCAGGCGCTTCTGAGCCCGGCCGTGGTCAGGCCCGCCGCGTCCAGGGGCGCCGGCGGGTCGCCCTGCCCGGTGTCGCCGCCGGCTTCCCCACGGGCAGCGGATGCCCCGCGCTGGAGTGCTCCTGGCTCTGTGCATGCCGCTCAGCAACCGGGGTCGGCGAGGTGGCAGCGGCGGGAAACGACGCGCACCGCACTGGCTCACTCAAGTGTTGCTCTGCCTACGGCAGACAAGCGGCTGTGCCGCAGCGCGGACGCCGACATGCAGCAGAGGAGCTGCGCGGGTGCAAACGCGCGAAGCAGGTGGGCTACGAGCTCGTCAGCGGCTGCCCGTCCGGCACCAGCAAAACCCACGTCGCACCCGGCTTGAGCCGGATGTCATCCCCCCCGCCGTACATGAAGCGGGTGCCCACGTCCGGCGCCGGCCGGCTCCACCGCCCGTCGATGCGACGGCCGTCCCGCAGCACGGTGGCCGCACCTGACCCGACCGTGACGGTGTGGGGTCGGCAGGCCGAGCACGTCCTTGTACCGCGTCGCCTTGATCTGCACCCGCTGGACCACGACGTTCGCCGGCCGCACCCCCGGCATGGCCCGGCCGTCCTGCCGTACCCGGTAGGTGCCGCTGGCCGCGTCGTACTGCACCGACACGAGCGAGAACTTCGAGAAGCGGATGTCGGCGCGGGCGGCGGGCGCCCCCGACGCGCCCAGCGGGCCGAAGCGCAGGCCGATGCCGCGGGCGGCGACCGTGGCCGGACGGGCGCTGCGCATCCCATCGGGCGTAGTGAAGAAGCTACGGGCGTCCCGGCGCCGCTCCGCGAGCCGGTAGATCGGCGGCGATCACCTCTGGCGCAAGCCGCCCCCGATCCCCTACTTCGATGCCTTGCCGGCGGGCCCACTGGCGGATCACGGCCGGGGCTGCAGTGGCTGTCATGTGATCAGTGTCGGGGTCCGGCGCTAGGCACGGCAAGACAGCCGTATGCAGAACGGCGTCTGGACGGCGCTCCGGTGACTACTTGCCCTGAGGGTCGAGGCGACATCCACAGGACTCCGGCGCTGGGGAGGCCGCTTGGATCTTGATCCGACGGGGTGCGACCGCACCCTAATTGCGGGCAGCGACACGCCGTTCCTGAGAGTTCTCCTCCACCCTCAGGAACGGCGCGGACTGACAAATGACTGACAAAACATGGGCAAACATGGCCCTGAGCTGGGACGACGTACGTCAACCGCCGTGGTTCTTGACCTTGCGAGGGAATACGCATGATCGGCGCACGTGAAAACCCGAGGTCAGCGGGGATGTAGCCGTGAGCGTCGGGAACTCTGGCAATGACTGACGAAGCACTGACACGCTTTGCGTTGCGCTCGCGGCCGCACCCGGGGACATGCCGTCAGAGTAGGTCGAGCGGTGTCGACCTAGGAACACCTTCGCGGAGGTGACCGACGCCAGGCATGCGGCGGCGGCGCAGACCTCGCGCGGACGCGTGGGCGAACGCTGCCCGGCGTTCCCGTGGAAACACGTTGTCCACAGCCGGCAGGCGTAGGCGGGGCGGGACCCCCGGCGGCGTAGACAGTGGCGGCGACCACCTGACGTTTGCGTAACGATAGGTGGGCCGTCCGTTTGCCCCGGCATGAAAGGTGGCCAAACCTCTCTTACGTCAATGAGAGGAACTCATCATGGGCAGCGCAGTCCCCCGGCTGACCGGTCGTCCCACCCGTCGTCTTCTCGCCACCGCAGTACTCGTCGTCCTGCCGTTCATGGCGACCACCGCGTGCGCGAACGACGTGTCGCCGATCAAGGAAGACAGAAGGGAAGAACTCGAGCAGATCCCCCCCGAGTAGGCCCGAGCTAGCCTCGGCCCGAGCTAGCCTCGACAGTGGCGGCGACCGTTTCACGACACGCCGGCACGACATGTGGTGCCAGGTTCTGCCACCGGTCCCACCTATGGTGTGCGGCGCAGCTGGTTCGGCGGTCGCACCACGGTCGTCGAGGCAACAGGGAACCCGGTGGAAATCTGGGACTGCCCCGCAGCGGTGAGTGGGAACGACCGCCGTTCGACGTCGCGCCACCAGGTGTGACTGGAACAGCACTGGGCCGAACCGGCCTGGGAAGCGACGGTCAGTAGGTGGCCAGCGATGGCCGTGCCCGCGAGTCCGAAGACCTGCCAACGCGCCGCGTACATCCGTGCGCGGTGGTCTGACGCCGCGTGGAACGGCTGAGGGCTCGCAGCGGACGGCGTTCCGCTGCTGGCTCCGTCACCCCTTGCGCGGCGCAGATCGCTGTCCACCGCCGAGCTGGACCGGCTGTCGATCCGGATCGCGGCCCAGATGATCAGCGAGGAACCGGCCTACTCACGGCTGGCCGCCCGGCTGCTTGCCGGCTACATCGACAAGGAGGTCCGCGGCCAGGGGATCGCGTCGTTCAGCCAGTCGGTCGCACTGGGGCACGCCGAGGGTCTGATCGGCGACGAGGCGGCCTCGTTCGTCAAGGACAACGCCCACAAGCTCGACTTCGCCCTCGACACCGAGGCCGATGGCCGGTTCGAGTACTTCGGCCTGCGCACGGTCTACGACCGCTACCTGCTGCGCCATCCAACCACCCGTCTGGTCCTCGAGACCTCGGCCGACCTGGCCCGAACAGCACGGCGCGCCCACCCCGCGTTCGGCGAGACCCGCGCCGCCGGCGGGCAGCTGCAGCCGGATCTTTGGGACGTCACGCCGACACAGTCGTCGCGGTGGACCGCGCTGCGCGATCGGGTCGCCCTCTCGGGCCCGCGCAACTCGCTCCTCGTCGCGATCGCCCCGACCGCGACGATCGCCTCGATCGCCGGCTGCTACGAGTGCATCGAGCCGCAGGTGTCCAACCTGTTCAAGCGCGAGACCCTGTCCGGGGAGTTCCTGCAGGTCAACGCAGCGCTGGTGGCCGAGCTCAAGGCGTACGGGCTGTGGACGCCCGAGACACGGGACGCGCTCAAGCCGGCCGAGGGCTCCGTCCAGGAGCTGACGGCGCTGCCGGCCGAGTCCCGCGAGCTGTTCCGGACCGCCTGGGAGCTGCCGCAGAAGACGCTCATCGACCTGGTCGCGGCGCGGGCCCCGTACATCGACCACAGCCAGTCGCTCAACCTGTTCATGGCCGAGCCGTCCATCGGCAAGCTCTCCTCGATGTACCTGTACGCCTGGAAGTCCCGGCTGAAGACGACGTACTACCTGCGCTCCCGCCCGGCAACGCGCATCTCGCAAGCCACCGTGACGGCATCCCGGAGCGTCCCACTCGCGGAGACCGTGGCGACCGGAACAATGGCCTGCAGCGTGGACAGCCCCGAGAGCTGCGAGGGCTGCCAGTGACCGGGCGACTGCTGCTCGACCCGGGCATGGACCTCACCACCGGAGCACGGCCGCCAGCAGATCGACCCAGGCCTGCCGCTCGCGCTCCGGTGCGACGAGGTGCCGACGGGCAGCGACGTGGCTGGTCAGCTCGGCGAGGAAGCCGTGGTCAGTCGCCGCCCGATCCAGAAGCTGGGCGAGACCAGCGGCGTCGCCCACCTCGACGTAGCCGGGGTAGTCCTCGCCGAGCAGCCCGATCGAGCCGTCGACGCGGGTCGACACCACCGGAACTCCGGCCGCCAGCGCCTCCGAGACGGCGTTCGCGCCGCCCTCCAGCCGGGAGGTCAGCACGAGCAGGTCGCTGTCGGCCAGCCGTTGCAACGCCGCAGGGCGCGGCACGTCGCCGAGCCAGCAGTAGCGGGAGTCGGCGGCGGCAGCAGCGACCGCCCGCTCCCCACTGCCAGGGTCGATCGGCGAGCCGAGGTGGGTGACCCGGATGCGGGAGGACTCCGGTAGCAGGCCCAGCGCCGCCACCACCAGGAACGGGTCCTTCACCTCGCGCAGGTGCGCGAGGAGTAGCACCTCGAGGTGCTCGTCGGGCGGGACCCGCCGCACGGGCGTGACCACCGACTGGTAGATGACATGGACCCGTGCGTGCCACGACGCCGGTAGTGCCTCGAGCGCCTTGTCCTGCAGGACGACCAGCGCGGCCGCGTGTTGCGCCGTCCGCTGCGCTTGCTCCGAGTCGGCGAGATCGGCGTAGAGGTCGGTCCCGGTCAGCGCGAGGACGACCGGCCGGTCGGGGTAGGCCGCGCGGAAGTCCGTCACCGCCTGCGCGCTGCGCCGCGCGTGCAACGCCACGAGCACCTCGGCGGGCTGCATCGACCAGGTGGTGGTGAGCGCGACCGAGTGGCCCAGCTCGCGCAGCAGTGCGACCCAGCGCTCTGCCGTGACCCGGTTGCCGTGGTGCGAGCCCGGCGGCGCAGGGGTGACGACCTCGACGTGCATGCTGCGTCAGCGGGCGCAGGTCCGGAAACCGGCGAGCACGTCGCGGCGTCCGGGCTGGAAGTAGTTGCGGTAGGGCACCCGTACGTAGCGGGCGCGGGTCGCCCACGAACCCCCGCGCAGCACCTTGCGGCCCTCGGCGAACCACGGGACCGAGTTGTCGCCGTACGCGTCGGACTCGAAGTTGGGGTAGGCCGAGAAGGTCGACGCCGTCCACTCCCACACGTTGCCGAACAGGCTTCGTACGCCGAAGGCGCTGTCGCCCTCGGGGTGCGCCGCCACGTCGACCGGGCCGTCGGCGCGCCACTCGAGGTTGGCATGTGCCGGAGCCGTGGGCTGCCCGCCCCAGGGGCGCTCACGCCGCACGTCGGCGAACGTGCCACCCGCCGGCTCGCCGCCGGCGGCGACCTCCCACTCCGCCTCGGTCGGCAGCCGGCGTCCGGCCCAGCGGCAGTACGCGTCGGCTTCCCACCAGCAGACGTGACTCACCGGCCGGTGCGGCTCCAGGTCGACGTACTGATCGAAGTGCTCTCGCTGCCAACCGTTCTCACGGCGTCGCCAGTAGATCGGCGCCAGCGCCCCCGACTCCTGCAGCCACCCGAGGCCGGCGCCCCACAGCTCCGGACGGGTGTAACCGCCGTCGTCGACGAAGGCGGCAAACTCCGCCTGCGTCACCGGTGCGCGGGCCATCGAGAACGGCGCGACCGGCACCGGGTGGGCCCACTTCTCGTTGTCGTAGGCGAACGGGTCCACCCGTAGCGCACCCAGCAGGTGTGTGCCGCCTTCAATGTCCACGTCGCCGGGCAGTGGCCCCGCGCCGACGTCCGCGGCCGTCGTACCGCTCAGACCCGGAAGCTGCGGTGCCGGGTAGCCGAGGGCCTGCCGGGTGTAGGTGATCGCCTCGGTGTGGACGTCCTCATGAAGGACGGCGTAGAGCGCGAGGTGACGCACCACGTCGGTGCAGTGAGGATCCAGCAGCCGTGCGACGGTGCGGTCCCGGACCTCGGCCATGTAGGCGAGCGTCTGCTCGCGCGAGGGCAGCCGGAGCCGCCACCGGGTGTCGTGCGGGATGGCGCCGGAGTCGTAGATCGCGTCGGCGTACGGCAGGATCGGCGACTCCTGCAGTGCCTCGCGCAGGACGAACCGCTCGGAGAACCACGACAGGTGGCCGATCTCCCAGAGCAGCGGGTTCACGGTCGGGAGCAGGGGGCCGACGAGCTGCTCGTCGGTGAGGTCCACGACCAGATCCATCGTGCGCTGGCGGGCGTCGCGCACCCACTCGGACAGCTGCTCGGCGGTCAACGGGTCGGTGGCGGAAAGATCTGTGCGCACCGGACTCCTCGGCGGTAAGGGGGGCCGCGCGCCCCACCGTAGGCTAGGGGCGTACCCACGAAGGAGCCTCATGGCCGACCCCACCCACCGCCGCCTCACCGAGTTCAGCCACGGCGCTGGTTGAGCCTGCAAGCTCGCGCCCGGCGAGCTGGCGCAGGTCCTGCGCCGCCTGACACCTGTGATCCACCCCGACCTGCTCGTCGGCTCGGACACCGGTGACGACGCTGCCGTCTGGCGGTTGTCAGCCGACCGCGCCCTGGTGCTGACGACCGACTTCATCACCCCGGTCGTCGACGACGCCCGCACCTGGGGGCGGATCGCTGCGGCCAACGCCGCCAGCGACGTCTACGCCATGGGCGGCACGCCGTTCCTCGCGCTCAACCTGGTCGGCTGGAACACCGCGGAGCTCTCGGCGGACCTGCTCGCCGACGTCCTGCTGGGGGCGCAGGATGCCGGCGCCGAAGGCGGCTGGCTCACGGTCGGCGGGCACACCGTCGACGACCCGGAGCCCAAGTTCGGCCTGGTCGTCGTGGGCGACGTGCACCCGGACCGCATGCTCACCAATGCGGGGCTGCGGCCGGGACAGGAGCTGGTGCTGACCAAGCCGCTCGGCATCGGGATCATCAGCACGGCCCTCAAGCGCGGCGCGGCCGACGAGCAGACCGTTTCGGCGGCCGTCGACTCGATGGTCCGGCTCAACGCCGCAGCCGCCACCTCGGCGCTCGCCGCCGGAGCGACCGGCGCGACCGACGTCACCGGTTTCGGGCTGCTCGGACACCTGGGCCGGATGGCGACGGAGTCCGGCGTCGACGTCGACCTCCGGGTCGGGGACGTCCCGCTGCTGCCTGGCGCACGGGAGCTCGCCGAACGGGGTTTCGTGCCTGGCGGTTCGGGCCGCAACCTCGAGTGGGCGCGCCCGCAGCTCGAGACCGGCTCGACCGACGAGGTCCTGGTGCGGCTGCTCGCGGACGCCCAGACCTCGGGCGGGCTGCTGTTCGGCGCCGACCCCGACGCCGCCGAGCAGGCGGTTGCCGACCTGCGCGGCTCGGGACACGGGGCGGCCGTCGTCGGCACCGTCAGCGACGGCACGGGAACGCTCCGGTTGCGCTGAGGGCTTCCGGACGCAGGCGGCTCGAGGCAACGCCGTCATGGAAAGCCCCCCTTGCGCGGTGAGAACGCAACGTGAACGGCTGGTGTCGGGAACGAACCGGTCGGGCCGTCAAACGTGAACGCGAACGTACTTCGGGCCTGGAAGCAGGCGCAACACCTTGGTGCCCGGAGATCGCCAGCAGGGCAGAACCAGTGCCATGTCGTGGTACGCCGAGACCGGCCCCCTTCGCAGACGCCAGCTCCTGCTCGACCTCGCAGTCGCCCTGTGGGTGCTGCTCTGGCTGCGCCTGGGAGCGACGGTCCACGACACCGTCGGCCGGCTGGCCGCACCGGGGCGCGAGCTCGAGCAGGCGGGCGCCGGGCTCGCGAGTGGGCTGACGGGCGCTGCGGACCGCGCCGACGGCGTCCCGCTGGTGGGAGACGGCCTACGAGCTCCACTCGACCTGGCGGCGGGCGCCGGCGAAGCGCTGGCCCGAGCCGGCGCCGGACAGCAGGACGCGGTCGGCACCCTGGCGCTGCTGCTGGCACTGCTGCTGGCGGGTGTGCCGATCGCCTGGGCGGTGCAGCGCTGGCTCCCAGCTCGGCTGCGGTGGGCCCGCGACGCCAAGGCGGCCGGGGCGCTGCGCGACGATGTGGAGCTGTGGGCGCTGCGGGCCGCCCTGAACCGCCCACTGCCGGAGCTGGCCCGGCTGGGACCGGACCCGGTCGGCCGCTGGCGTCGGAGCGAGCCGGGCGCGGCCGAAGCGCTCGCCGCGCTCGAACGCCGGGCGTGCGGCCTGCGGGGCTGATTCCCACGCGCTACAGCACCGTCCAGGGCGTGATGATCGTGACACCGCCGGTGCGGGTCAGGCTGACCCGCACCCGGCCGGCCGGTAGGTCCTCGACAGCGAAGACACCCGTGTGGTCGGGGTCCAGGGCGTGCTCGCCTGTACCGGTCTGCACGAGCACGGGTCCGGTGACCGGCCCGATCACCTGGCCGGTCAGCGTCCGGCGCGGGCCGCGAACCACCACCTGCAGCTCCAGACCGACTGTCTCCACCTCGTACGACATCAGCCGGACCGAGTCGTCCCCACGTACGCCGGCGAGCTCCTGACCAGGCTCGGCTGAGTCGTGCACCAGGGCCGCGAGCTCAGCGTCGAGCGTTCGCAGCAGGAACGCGCCGCGAGCCAACTCGTCCATCAGCGGGGGAGGTGGGTCGGCGTCGTGGGCGATGCGTCGCAGGTGCGCCAGCAGGACGTCGTCGTCCGGGGTGTCGAGCACCACCTCGTCGTCGCTCATGACGTCGCCCCTGTCGGTCCGGTGGCAGCAAGGCCGGACAACGACAGGCCCCGCCCCAGCGCCAGCACGCGAAGCTGCTGCAGACAGCGACCCCGGGTCGGACCGATGCTGCCGATGGGCATGTCCAGCGCCGCCGCCACCTCCGTATAGGTCGGTGCCGGATCGGCCATCAGGACCCGCAGCAGCTGCTGGCAGCGGGGCTGCAGCCCGCCGAAGGACTCCCAGAGCTGGGCGTCGCGTTCCTCGTTCAGCAGCCGGGTGTCGAGCGGCTCGGCCTGGTCCGGCAAGTCGATCGTCGTGTCACCGTCCAGACTGAGCTGCTCCCGGCCTGATCGCCGTAGGGTGCGCAGGCACTCGTGCCGTGCCGTGGTGGCCAGCCAGCCGGCCAGCCGCTCCGGGTCCTCGATCCGGCCGAGGTTCTCGACCAGACGCAGCCAGGTCATCTGGACGGCGTCACCGGCGTCGGCCGCGCTGAGCCGATGAGCGCGCGCGACCGACCAGAGCAGGCCGCCGAAGCGGCCCACGAGACGGTCCCAGGCGGCCTGGTCCCCGGCTCCGGCCGCACGCAGCAGCGCGGTCACGCTCTCCTGCGACACGGGACCTCGCTCGGGATCGGGGCGCCAGTCTGCTACAGCCGGGAAGCTCCCGGCCAACAGGGCGCTGGGCGGCATGGTTCCTCCGGATCAGCGGCGGCACGACGACACCTTTCAGAGCGCCGTCCGGAGAGCCTGATACATCGAGCAGCTACATCGCCGTCAGGGCTTGCGGGCCGGCCATGCCGCGTCCGCCGGCCGCAGGCCGGAAAAGCCGTCGCGAACCGCCCGGTCCGCGGCGAGCAGCCCGACGACACACATGGCGTTCTCGATGTCGCCGGCGAGCACCCGGCGTACGGCCTGGTCCAGCTCCACCCACTCGATCGTCAGGTCGACCTCTTCGTGCTCCTGCACGTCCCGGTCGACCTGTTGCACACCGCGGGCCAGGTAGACCCGGATGGCCTCGTCGGTCATGCCGGGGCTGGTCAAGGTGTCGACGAGCACGTGCCAGGTACGCGCCGAGAGGCCCGCCTCCTCCCGCAGCTCGCGCTGTGCGGCCTCGAGCGCCGGTTCCTCGGGGACGTCCAGCAACCCGGCAGGCAGCTCCTCCAGCCGCCGGCGCACCGGGTGGCGGTACTGCGTGACGAGCAGCACCCGGCCCCGGTCATCGAGGGCCACGACTCCCACCGCCCCGGGATGGACGACGACGTCGCGTTGCGAGCTGGTGTCGCCCGGCATCGAGACGACGTCCTTGCGCACGGCGATGACCCGTCCTTCATAGACCAGGTCGGAGGTCAGGACGCGATGGTCGTGGGTGCTCATGGGCCCAGTCTGGCGGTGCCCGCCGTGCCGGAGGTGTTCGGGACCGGACAGCGGGGTAGCGGACCGGCATGCGAATCAGCCATCTGCCCCTGCGCCTGGCCACCGGCGCCTTCATCCTCAACTCCGGACTCGAAAAGCGCGGTCTTGATGCCGACAGCGCCGCCGGTCTGCAGGGCATGGCGGCGGGCGCCATCCCCAAGGTCGCCTCCATGCAGCCGGCGCAGTTCGGCAAGGCGCTGTCCACCGGTGAGATGGCGCTCGGCGCGGCGCTCCTCACGCCGTTCGTCGGTCCCTTCAAGGCCGGAGCGGCGCTCACGGCATTCAGCGCGGCAACGCTGCAGACGTACCGCAAGACCCCCGGCATGACCCAGTCCGACGGGATCCGTCCGACCCTGGACGGGGCGGCGATCGCCAAGGACGTCTGGATGCTCGGGGCCGGTCTGGCCCTGATGCTCGACGGGCTGACCGACGGGGCGCGCGGCGTGGCCAAGTCGACGAAGAAGTCGGCCAAGCGAGGTGCCAAGAAGGCGAAGCAGGCGCTGCCGGTCGGGTGACGCCCCGGCCGCGCCGTCCCTAGAGCGGGAGCATCCGCCCCTCGGCGTTGGCTACCGAGGCGGCGACGAAGGCCCGGAACAGCGGGTGCGCGCGGGTGGGCCGGGAGCGGAACTCCGGGTGGGCCTGCGTGCCGACGAAGAAGGGGTGGGTTGTCGCCGGGAGCTCGGCGATCTCGATGAGCCGCCCGTCCGGGGACATCCCCGAGAAGACCAGCCCAGCTGCCTCCAGCTGCGGACGGTAGGCGTTGTTGACCTCGTAGCGGTGGCGGTGCCGCTCGGTGGCGGGCTCGTCGCCGTAGGCGGCCTTGGCCTGCGAGCCGCGCAGCAGCGTCGTCGGCCACAACCCGAGCCGCATCGTTCCGCCCATGTCCCGCTCCCCCGCGACGACGTCCTGCTGGTCGGCCATCGTGGCGATGACCGGGTCGGGGCCGGTCGGGTCGAACTCGGCCGAACCGGCCTTGACGATGCCGGCCAGGGACCGGGCGACCTCGATCACCATGCACTGCAGCCCGAGGCACAGGCCCAGCGTGGGGATCGAGTGGACCCGGGCGTAGGTGATCGCGCCGAGCTTGCCCTCGATGCCGCGCACACCGAAGCCACCCGGGATCAGCACGCCGTCGACGTCGGCGAGCGCCCGAGCTGCGTCGTCCCCGGTCCCGCAGTCGTCGGAGCCGACCCAGCGCAGATGCACCTTGGCGTCGTTCGCGAACCCGCCGGCGCGCAAAGCCTCGGTCACCGACAGGTAGGCATCGGGCAGATCCACGTACTTGCCGACCAGGGCGATGGTCACCGACTTGGTGGGGTGGTGCACCCGCTGCAGCAGGCGGTCCCAGTCGCTCCAGTCGACATCGCGGAAGGACAGGCCGAGCCGGCGTACGACGTAGGCGTCCAGTCCCTCGGCGTGCAGGACCTTGGGGATGTCGTAGATGGAGGCGGCGTCGACGGCGCTGACCACCGCCTCCTGGTCGACGTCGCACATGTTGGCGATCTTGCGCTTGATGCCGTCGTGGATCGGCCGGTCCGAGCGGCAGACGATCGCGTCGGGGGTGATGCCGATCGCCCGCAGCGACTGGACCGAGTGCTGGGTGGGCTTGGTCTTGAGCTCCCCCGCCGGTCCGAGGTAGGGGATCAGGCTGACGTGCAGGAAGAAGCACCGGTTGCGGCCGACCTGCTGGCGGACCTGGCGCGCCGCCTCGAGGAAGGGCAGCGACTCGATGTCGCCGACGGTGCCGCCGATCTCGGTGATCACGACGTCGACCTCGGGTCCACCGAGCGCGGTGATCCGGTTGCGGATCTCATCGGTGATGTGCGGGATGACCTGGACGGTGTCGCCGAGGTAGTCCCCGCGGCGCTCCTTGGCGATGACGGTGCTGTAGACCTGTCCGGTCGTGACGTTGGCGCTGCCGTGCAGGTCTTCGTCGAGGAAGCGCTCATAGTGCCCGACATCGAGATCGGTTTCCGCCCCGTCGTTGGTGACGAACACCTCGCCGTGCTGGAAGGGGTTCATCGTGCCGGGGTCGACGTTGAGGTAGGGGTCGAGCTTCTGCATCGTCACCCGCAGGCCGCGCGCCTTGAGCAGCCGGCCGAGGCTCGAGGCCGTGAGGCCCTTGCCGAGCGATGACGCGACGCCACCGGTGACGAACAGGTGACAGGTCTGTGCAGCCCGATTGCTCACGGAAGTTCAGGCTACAGGGACGGCGGTACGGGCCGGCCGTGGCGCGCCCGGATGGCGACGTGCCCGCACCGCGACGGCGGCAGTCGCCGGGATCGCGACACACAGCGCCAGCGCCGGGATGGCGGCGCCGCTGTCGTTGAGCCCGAAACCCAGCAGGCAGGCGAGCCCGAGTGCCAGCAGCCCGTGCCGCCAGGCAGGTGAGGCGTCGAAGGCCGCTTGCAGCGGGGCGGGCGGGCGGGCCACGAGGTAGACGACCGCGGCGACCAGAAGCGGCAGCAGGGCCGTGACGGGGCTCAGGAAGAGCAGGCCGAACACCGCCGCGGCCTTGCGCTGCAGGAGCTCGCCCGCCGTACCGTCTGCCACGTCCTGCACGAACCGGCCGAGATGGGTGCGCTGCGCCGCCGGCCGGGTCCAGTCGGCGAGGGCGAAGGCCGCGACGACCGCCGCGCCGGTCAGCGTGGCGGCCGCGAGCCGGGCGATCGAGACCCGTCGCCCGGTGCGCAGCAACGCGAGCAGGAAGAACGCGGGCACCAGCGCCAGCACGCCCCCGACGTCGCTGCCCCAGGGCGGCGCTCCGTCGACGACGACGGCGACGACCGCGACGGCCGCGACCGCGACCGCCCGGCGGGCGAACACCGCCGTGGCGAGCAGGACGGAGGCGGCAAGGACCCCGAACGCGACGTTGCCGATCCCGGCGAACCGACCGGCGATCAGCGGGGAGTAGCCGGCGATCGAGCTGATCTGCAGGGCGGCGCCGGTGAGCAGGTCGCCGAGCAGCACCGCTGCGACGAAGCCGCACACGAGGGCCGCCGGCACCGCAGACCCCGGGCCGGCCGGGCCGCCGACTTGCGGTTCCCCGCGTTGATTTTCGTCATCTCGGGACGCAGGGCGGCGTGTCGCGCCCCAGAGGGCGAAGATCATCGGGGCCCTGGCGGCGAGCAGGGCGACCGCGAGTGCCAGCGGGACGACGACGGCTAACAGCGCCAGCAGCGGGCTGTCGGCCCGCCACCAGGGCAGCAGGTTCGCGAGGTACGACGCGCCCAGCGCGCCCGTCGCCGTCAGGGCGATGATCTCGGCGAGCCGCGCGCGTCGGCGCCAGCAGGCGAGCGCGAACAGTCCCACCGCCGCGCTGAAGAACACGACGATGAAGGGCACGGTCGTGGCGAGCTGCGCACCGGCCTTGCGGTCCAGGTCCACCAGTCGGGTGATCGACGGGGCCGGGCCGGACACCCGCCACGGTTGGCCGTCCATGACCTCGGGGACAGGCAGGGCGAGCCGGTCCAGGACGGTCGGAGCGACGTCGATCAGCTGGACGTACGGCGGGCGCCGCGTGCTCGACGACGTCAAGGCCCCGCGGGGAAAGGACGGGCCGGTCGCGATCGCCACGTGCAGCCGCGGCTCGTCGCTGCCGGCTGCCTCGGAGAGCCCGACGACCAGCAGGTCCACCGCTGCCGACCGGGCGGCGACGGCCTGCGCCACGACCGCGTCGGCGGTCCGCAGCGCCGCGGACCGGTCGACGGCGCGAAGCGTGCCGCCGTCGACGACGACCACCGGCTGGTCGGCCGGGCCTGGGCCGCTTCGGACGACGGCCAGCTCGGCGCCCGGGCCGGACACCTCGACGCCGCCGTCGAGAGCGGTGTCCAGGGCGCCGAGCGAAGCGCCGTCACGCGAGCGCGCATTGCGGGCTGCGTCGGTCGGCCCGAGATCGAGCAAGCCCCCGCAGGGCTCTCGCTCGGCGCCGTAGGCCTGCGCACGGGCCCCGGCGCCCAGGGTCAGCCAGCCGTCGGCGGGGCAGGTCACCGCCGGCAGTGCCTTGACCGACAACACCCCTACGGCGCCGGTCGCGGCGAGCCGGGCGAGGGCGGGAGTGTCATGGCCTACGTCGTCCCAGCGCAGCCCGGCGATCCCGATCACCAGCACACCGGCGCACCGCTGCCCGGGGACGGCACCGCTACCAAGATCATCAGGACATTGCCGCGCGACACGCCCGGCAGGTCCGGCGGCGACCTCCTGATGATCTTGCGTGGCAAAGACAGGGGCGGCAGGCAACCCTGCCGCCAGCAGCAGGACCGACGCTACGCCGAGCAGCAGCCGCCTCATCCGAGCAGCTCGCGGTAGAGCGCCGCGACCTGGTCCACCGTGTCGTCCTCGGTGGGCCAGGTCGCGGCCACGGCGTGACCGCGAGCCGCCACGGCCGCTGCCGCCGCGGGATCGTCCAGCAGGGCGCGCACCGCGAGCCCGAGCGCGCGGGCGTCGCCCGGCGGCACCAGGACCGCACCGTCCCGGACCAGTTCGGGTGTCCCGCCGACCGCTGTCGCCACGAGCGGCCGCCCGGCCCGCAGCGCCTCCTGCGCGGTCAGGGACCGGGCCTCCCAGCGCGAGGGCAGCACCACCACGTCGGCGGCGACGAGCAGGTCGGCAACGTCGTCGCGCTGCCCCAGCCACCGCACCTGCGGCGCCGCGGCCCGCAGCGCGCCCTCGAGCGGACCGTCGCCGGCAACCGCCACCACCGCATCGCCGAACAGCGGCAAGGCGGCCAGCAGGGTGTCGTAGCCCTTCTGCGGGTGCAGGCGCCCGACGGCGAGCACGAGCGGGGCGCCCAGCCCGGGGTCATCGCCGGTCGACCGGAGCGGTGGCGCGGCAACCGGCCCGGCCCGGACATCCCGGCCGCCGGCCGTGCGGGCGCGAGCAGCCAGGTCGGGGCTCGCGGCCAGCACGACAGCGGAGCGCCGGGCGACGAGGCGTTCCAGAGCCGCTCCGAGCCGGCCGCCGACCGCGTTGTGCCAGCTGGTCACGACCGGTCCGCGACCCAGCACAGCGAGCGATGACGCCCGCAAGCCGTGTGCGTGGACGACATCGACCCCGGCGGCGAGCTGTCGCAGGGCGAGCAGTGCGCGGAGGTCCCGGACCGGGTGGGGGCGGACGCCGATCTCGACGTCCACGAAGGTCGGGAAGGCGAATCCCCGCCCGGTGCCGGCCGGACCTGCAACGGTGACCGAGAAGCCGTGCTGGACCAGGCCGGCCGCGAGAGACTGCACGTGTCGGCCGACGCCGCCGGTACTGGTGGCGAGCACGAGCAGCACCCGGTCAGGCACGTAACAGCCCCTTCAGGCCGGCGGGGTCGAGCAGGCGCACCACGAGCAGGAAGACGAGCGCGGCGGCAAGCGCGGTTCCGGCGGCGGCCAGCAGGTCGGCGAGCGGCGTCGCGTCGGGCGTCGGCGCGAGCGAGGCCAGCGCCACGATCAGACCGGCTCCGGCCAACCCCGCCGCACCGGAACGACCGGCGCCGGTCAGCGCTGCCGGTCCAGCGGCCCGCCGCAGACCGAGCAGCAGTAGCCCGCCCGCGAGGCTCACCCCGATCGTGTTGCCGATCCCGAGCAGGACCACCCGGTCGGCGTCTGGCAGCCCGGCGACGAGCGCGAGGTCCGCCACGCCGACCGCGAGCCAGCCCAGGACCGTCGCCACGGCCGGGGTCCGCCCGTCGCCGCGCGCGTAGAGGGCCCGGGCCAACAGCGCCAGCAGTCCGTAGCCGACCAGGCCGGGAGCGAAGGCCGCGGTCGCCTCGGCCAGCGCCGCCGAGCTCTCCGGGCCGGGAACGCCGCGAACGAGCAGCCGGGCGACCGGGGCGGCGACCACCGCGAGGACGGCGGCAGCGCCGGTCATCGCCAGCAGGACCGTGCGCACCGACCGGCTGCTCAGCTCGGTGTAGGCCAGTGTCTGGCCCGCCTCGGCGCTGGCCGACAGGCCAGGGAAGACGCTGGTCGCCACCGGCACCGCCAGCACCGCCCAGGGCAGCAGGAACAAGGCGGTCGCCACGGTGAACACGATGACCGAGCCCTCGGCCGGTGCGCCCGCCGCCAGCCGCAGGGCGACCACCAGCGCGACCTGCTGAGCCGCGAGCCCGGCGATCCCGGCGAGCGCAAGGCGGCGCACCAGCACGGCCACACCGGGCGGGAAGCCCAGAGCCGGGCGCAACCGCAGGCCGCACCGGCGCAGCGGCACGAGCAGCCCGAGGCTGAGCACCGCCACCCCGAGCGTGGTTCCCACCGACAGGACCAGCTCCTGGCTTCGCGGCAGCGCCTCGAGCTCGGCGACCGGGCCTCGGGCGGCGTACAGCAGGTAGGCGGTCACCACGACCAGACTGGACAGCAGCGGTGCGAGCGCCGGCCCGAGGAAGCGCCGGTGCGCCTGCAGGACGCCGGCGACGACGATGCCGATGCCGTACAGCACGACCTGCGGCATGAAGACCACGAGCATGCGGCTGCCGGTGGCGACCGCACCCGCACACGTCGGGTCGTCGCCGAGCAGTGCGCGCATCAGCAGCGGCGCGCACAGCGCCCCCAGCAGGGCGACCGGGACGAGGATCACCACCGTCCAGGTCAGCAGCGTGCTGGCCGTCCGGGAGGCCTGCGAGCGATCCCCCTTCGCGACTGCACCGGCGAGCACGGGCACCACCAGGGAGGCGAGCGCCCCGCCTGCGACGATCTCGAACACGATGTTGGGCACGTAGTTCGCGGCTGAATAGGTGTCGCCGACGCATGAGGTGCCGAGCGTCCGGGACAGCACGGCGACCCGACCGAATCCGACGACGCGCGCTGCGACCGTGACCAGGGCGATGCCGGCCGCCGCCCCGAGCACGACGCGCGCTGTCCTCACGGCTGCCGGCCGACCCGGTCCACCCACGAGAGCGGCGGGACGGCGTCGATGATCCGGCTGTACGAGAGGACCTCGCTCACGGCGGTGGCGGCGGTCAGCGTGGTCAGGGCGATCAGGCGGCGCTGCGGATGCCGGCGCACCAGCGCCAGGCCGAGCACGGCCCCGAGGGCATTGGCTCCGGCGTCGCCGAGCATGGCCCGCTCGCCGAGGTCGGCCGGCAGCAGGGCAGCGGCAGCGGCGGCCGGCCCCGGCTGGCCGAGCACGAGCGCCGCGACGGCGCCCGCCTTGAGCGCCCGGCCGGGGCGCAGGTCCAGCAGGTTGAGCAGGTTGGCGCTGGCCGCGACGACCGCCCCTTCGAGCAGGATCTCGCGGCGCCGCACGCCCGGCCGGGAACAGGCGAGCAGGCCGGCCACGCCGATCCCGAGCACCTTGACCCCGCCGCTGGTCAACCGGCCGCGGCGCAACGCCGCGAGATGACCCCGAAAGCCCCGAGCGGACCGGTCGCCGACCGCGTCGTCGTAGCCCCCGACCACCGCAGCTCCGAAACCGGCCGCACCTGCAGCGGCGACCGGCAGATCGGCAGTGGCGACCGCAGCGAGAGCGAGGGCGGGCCCGGACAGCAGGCTGACCGGTCGCCCGCGATGGTTGGTGCGCTCCCAGCGCGGAGCCCCGCCGGGTGGCCGCGCCGTCAGGACGCGCTGGGCGGTCCATGCCAGAACGGCTCCCGAGAGCGCCCGCGAGACAACGGCCGGAATGGCGCGGCGCGGGCGCTGGTTCATGATACCGCCGTCACGAAGGCTGCAGTCACGAGGACGTCGTGGTCACGCAGGCGGTCATACGGGCGCGGTCATACGGGCGCGGTCATACGGGCGTGGTCACGGGCCGGGCGGACCCGGCAGCGCACCGTCGGCGCGCGGTCCGCCGCCGTACTGTCCGGCGACACCCCGGCCCTGCTCGGCCAGCGCAAGCACGACAGCCACCATCCCGGTGCCCCGGTCCGCGTTGTCGACACCGGAGACCTCACTGGCCAGGCTGGAGTCGTCACGAAGAGCCCCGACCAGCCCGCGCTCGTCGGCCGAGGTGAAGGGACCGGCGACGACCGCGCCACGGGCCCGCTGGTCCAGGGCCGCCGCCAAGGAGAGCATCGCCTCCTGCGCGGCGGTCTGGGCCGGCTCGAGGTCGGCGGCGGGCGCAGGTCCGGTGAGCACCACAGCAAGACTCGCCTTGCGCAGCACCCCGCCGTCGCTGTCGAACTGGATCAGGTCCGCCTCCTCGAAGGCGGACAGCACGGCCTGCGCCTCGTCCGGATCGACACCCTCACCCCTCGGCGGGCTGGTCAGCACCGCGGCCAGCTCGACCGTCGCCCGCTCGACCGGTTCACCGTCCGGCAGGTCAACGCCGGCCGGGACGACCTCGGCAACGAGGTCCTCCACCAGCTGTGCCTGCTCCGGATCGGACAGCGCCGCAAGCACCCGCAGCTGCCCGGTCACCTGCGCGCCGGCCTGCCCCAGCAGCACGGTGAGCCGCTCCACGACATCAGCCGGCGTCTCGGGCGTGGTGACGACCAGGACGCCCTGCTCGGCCAGGGTTCCGCGAACCAGACCCGGGCCGACGCCGGCAGCGAACTCATCAGCCGCTCCTACCTGGCTGCGCAGCCCACCGACCTCACCTTCGAGGGTGCGCTTGTCCGCGCTGAGGCGCCGGATGTTGTCCCGCAGGTCGTCCAGCACCGGGCCCTTCAGGGCGGTGGTGCCGAGGACGATGCCGACGGCCAGCGCGAGGAACACCGCGATGATCGACACCAAGTGGTAGCGAAAATCGACCACGTGCTCCAGCCTCCACTGCTGTTCGGGTCGCGGGCGACCCCGCGCGACGTCGACCAGCCTGCCTCATCCGGGCACGCAGGTCCGGCAGGACAGGCCGGGCCGGGAGCTCTAGAACAGCCCGGTGATCCAGAAGTAGAAGCTCGACCAGGCGTCGGAGAGCAGATCGCCGTACGCCTGTGCTGCGGACGACACGTAGATGGCTGCCGCCATCGTCACGAGGGTCGCCAGCACGAGCAGCACCAGCGACCAGCTGGAGATGCGACTGCGGTAGAGCCGGCTCACGCCCTTGGCGTCGACGAGCTTGCCGCCGACGCGCAGCCGGGTCAGGAAGGTCGAGGCCATCCCCTGCCGGCCCTTGTCGAGGAACTCCACCAGCGTGGCGTGCGTGCCGACAGCGACGATCAGCTGGGCGCCGGCCTCGTCGGCCAGCAGCATCGCGACGTCCTCGCTGGTGCCGGCGGCCGGAAAGACGACGGCGTGCACACCGAGATCCTGCACCCTCTGCAGGCCCGGCGCGTAGCCGTCTGCGTAGGCGTGGACGACGACCTCGGCTCCCGAGCGCAGCACCTCGTCGCTGACGGAGTCCATGTCACCGACGATCAGGTCGGGCTGGTAGCCCGCTTCGACGAGCGCGTCCGCGCCACCGTCCACGCCGATCAGGATCGGCCGGTACTCCCGGATGTAGGGCCGCAGCGCCTGCAGGTCCTCGCGGTAGTCATAGCCGCGCACGACGAGCAGTGCGTGCCTTCCCTCCAGCACAGTGCGGATCTCCGGAACCCCCACGCCGTCGAGCAGCAGCTCCCGCTCCTTGAGCAGGTACTCCATGGTGTTGGCCGCGAACGCCTCCAGCTGGGTGGCGAGGCCCGCGCGAGCCTCGGCCATCGAGGCGCTGATGCTGTCCTCGTCCTGAGGGGTGCCGACGGCGAGCACCCGCTCGCCCGCGTACAGCGTGTCTCCGTCCAGCCGCACCCGCTCGCCGTCGCGCACCGCGCCGAAGATCTCGTCGCCGACGCTGTCGAGCAGCGGAACCCCCGCAGCGAGCAGGATCTCAGGTCCCAGGTTGGGATAGCGGCCACTGGTGCTGATCGCCGCGTTGACGACAGCACCGACCTTGCAGTTCACGAGCGCGTCTGCGCTGACGCGGTCGATGTCGACGTGGTCGATGATCGCGATGTCGCCCGGTTGCAGCCGGGTGGTGAGCCGCTTGGTCCGACGGTCCAGCCGCGCGACACCGATGGTGCCCGGCAGCTGGTCGGTCTCCCGACGGCGCAGCAGCTTCATCGGGGAGATTCTGCCAGACCCGACCCCTGCCGTCGGTCAGGCAGGCGGGCGCGTCCCGCTGCGGCGCTGCGCGGCGGCGACCGCGAGCAGCTCCTCCGCATGGCCTCGGGCCAGCCCGGTGTCGACGCCCGCGAGCATGCGGGAGAGCTCGGCGACCCGTTCGGCCCCTTCGAGCGACACCACTCCGCTGGTGGTGACGGTGCCGTTGTCGGCCTTGACGACCAACAGGTGCCGATCGGCGAAGGCGGCAACCTGGGGCAGGTGAGTGACGACGACGACCTGGTGGTCGCGCGCCAGCCGGGCAAGCCGCCGGCCGACCTCGACGGCCGCCCGCCCGCCCACCCCGGCGTCGACCTCGTCGAACACCAGAAGCGGTACGGGGTCCGATCCCGCGAACACGACCTCGACCGCCAGCATGACCCGGGACAGCTCGCCTCCGGACGCCCCCTTGTGGAGCGGGCGCGGCGGTGACCCGGGGTGCGGCCTCAGCAGCAGCTCGACGTCGTCCACACCGGCCGCGGTTGCGGCGAGCAGGCGACCCTCGACCACCAGGCCGCCCGCTGATTCGCCGTGGGGCAACTCCCGTGAGCTGACCGCAGCCCGGACCTCGGCGTGCGGCATCGCCAGCTCGGCCAACTCGGCCGTGACGGCGGCTCCGAAGCGCCGGGCGGCCTCGGTCCGGGCCGCCGACAGCTCGCCGGCGAGCTCGCCCAGCGCGGCTTCGAGCTCGCTGTCCTGCTGCTCGAGCGCCGCGATCCGGTCCTGCGCGCCATCGAGCGCGAGCAGCCGGTCGGACGCCTGCTGCGCCCAGGCGAGCACGCCGTCGGTGTCGGCGGCGCCGTACCGGCGAACGAGAGTGGTCAGCAGCGCAAGCCGCTCCTGCGCCGCTGACAGGCGCGCCGGGTCGGCGTCGACCGAGGCCAGGTAGGACGCCAGCTCCCCCGCGACGTCGGTCAGCAGATGGCCGATCTCGGTCAGTCTGGCCGCCAGCGTCCCGAGCTGGGCGTCGTGCCCGACGGCCGACTCCAGGCGACGTCGCGCGCTCACCACCAGGCCCAGCGCCTCGACACCGTCAGGAGCCGTCTCGTCCCCGGTGAGTGCCTGCTGACCGGCCGCGGCCGCTGCTCGCAGGTCGTCGGCGTGGGCGAGCCGCTCGATCTCCGCTATCAGCGCCTTGCCCTCCCCAGGTGCGGGCTCGGCAGCCTCGACCTCGACGAGTCCGAGCCGCAGCAGCTCGGCTTCGCGGTTGCGCTCGACCTCGGCGGCGCGCAGCTGATCGAGGGTTCCGCGCCCCTGCCGCCAGCGCCCCCAGTCCGCGGCGAAGCGGTCTCGCAACTCGAGCACGGCCGGTCCGGCGTAGCGGTCCAGAGCCGCCCGCTGCCGCGCCGGCTGCAGCAGCCGGTGCTGGTCGCTCTGTCCGTGCACCGCGAGCACGTGCTCGGCGAGCTGGCCGAGGACGCCGACCGGCACGGCCGCTCCCCCGAGGTGGGCGCGTGAACGACCGTCGCCGGCCACGCTCCGGCTGATCAACAGGGCCCCGTCGTCCAGCTCGGCTCCGGCCTCGACCGCCCGGTCCAGGGCCGCGTGCCCAGCGGTGAGCACCAACCGGCCCTCCACGAGCGCGCGCCCGTTGCCGGGTCGGACCCGGCCGGCCTCCGCGCGTCCGCCGAACAGCAGGGACAACCCCTGCACCACCATCGTCTTGCCGGCGCCGGTCTCCCCGGTCACGACTGTCAGACCGGGCCCGAGCGCGAGCACGGCGTCGTCGATGACGCCGAGCCCCCGGATCCGCATGTCCTCGAGCATGCGGCGAGCCTAGGCTGCGGGCTGCTGTCGGAGCACGATCCCGCTCACTCGGTCGCGCCGCGCCATCCCGCCACCGGCAGCGCAAACTTGCGCACCAGCGTGTCGGTGAACGGCCGGTCGCGCATGCGGGCGAGCAGCACCGCGTCGGCCCCCCGCCGGATCTCGATGCGGGCTCCGTGCGGCAACGGGCGCGTGCGCCGTCCGTCACACGCCAGCATCGCGGTGGTGCCGCTGGCCAGCACCTCGACCGCCACCACCGAGGTCGGCCCGACGACGAGCGGGCGGGCGAACAGCGCGTGGGCGCTGACGGGCACGACCAGCAGGGCCTCGACGGTCGGCCAGACGACCGGGCCACCTGCGGAGAAGGCGTACGCCGTCGATCCGGTCGGGGTGGCCACCACGACTCCGTCGCAGCCCCAACGGGACAGCGGTCGGCCGTCGATCTCGACCACGAGCTCGAGCATCCGCTCCCGCGATGCCTTCTCGATGCTGCACTCGTTCAGTGCCCAGCCGGAGTCGACCGGCGTCCCGTCGAGAAGGATCTCGAGGTCCAGCGCGAGTCGTTGCTCGACGGTGTAGTCCCGGTCGAGCACCCGATCCACGGTGTCGTCGAGGTCCGCCGACTCGGCCTCGGCCAGGAACCCCACCCGGCCGAGGTTGACACCCAGCAACGGCACCGCCGCAGCCCGGGCCAGCTCGGCCGCCCGCAGGATCGTCCCGTCGCCACCCAGCACGAGCACGAGCTCGGTGCCCTCGGCTGCGGCCGGGCCGTCCTCGTGCACCTCGATGCCGGTCAGGCCGAGGTCAGCGGCCTCCGAAGCCACGGCCCGGACCTCCAGGCCGGCGTCGCGCAGCCGCTGCGCGGCGTGCCGCACCACTTCGGCGATGGCGGGACGACCGGTGTGGGCGAGCAGCAACACGGAACGGGAGGTCACGCTGACCAGCCTGCCATCCGCGGTTCGGCGGCTGTCGTCGTAGCGCTCCCCCCGCGCCGGCAGGAGGGCCGATCAGTGCCTACCGAACTGCCCTCGCCGGCGAGGGCAGTTCGGTAGGCACCCGACCGGGTCATTGCGGTCCCGCCGTGATCGCGCCCGCGAGCCGGTCCTCGTCGAGCGGCGGGGCGCCGGCGGCCAACCACAGGAAGTACTCGACGTTGCCGCTCGGCCCCGGCAACGGGCTGGCGGTGACCCCGCGCACGCCCAGCCCGAGCTCGCCGGCCGACGCCGCCACCCGGCGCACCGTCTCGGCCCGCAGCGCGGGGTCGCGTACGACACCGCCGCGAGGCAGCCGGGCGCGACCGACCTCGAACTGCGGCTTGACCATCGGCAGGATGTCTGCGCCCGGCGTCGCGCACCGCACGAGCGCCGGCAGGACCAGGGCGAGCGGGATGAACGACAGATCGGCGACGACCAGGTCGACGGGCTCCCCGACCTCGTCGGGCAGAAGCGCACGGATGTTCGTACGGTCCAGCACGCGCACGCGGGCGTCGGTCTGCAGCGGCCAGGCGAGCTGCCCGTACCCCACGTCGACGGCGAGGACCGAGCGCGCACCGCGCTGCAGCAGCACGTCGGTGAAGCCGCCGGTCGACGCCCCGGCATCCAGAGCTCGTGCGCCGGCAGGGTCGTAGCCCAAGGCGTCCAGCGCACCGGCGAGCTTGTGGCCACCCCGTGAGACGTAGGTCGGACCGGGTAGCTCGGAAACGACGAGCGGTGTTGCCGGATCGACACCGGTCGCCGGCTTGGTCGCCGTCTGCCCACCGACCCGTACCAGCCCCGCGGCGACCAGCTCAACGGCCTGTTCGCGGCTGCCGGCAAGGCCCCGGCGCACCAGCTCGGTGTCCAGCCGCGCGCGGCGGACCAGCTCAGACCTCGTCGAGGGTGGCGAGCGCGTCCTGGAGCAGGCAGTGGACGGTGTCGAACAGGTCCACGTGCTCGGCTGTCGAGCGCTCGTCGAGCTCCTCGAGCCGGGCGAGGGCCGCAGCCACGCCGGCCGGTGTCGTCGCCGGCGCCCCCCCGACGTCGCTCACGCGCCGCCGGGAGCCGACCCGGCCGGCGCAGCCTTCTTGACCGGGGTCTTCTTCGCCGGGGCCTTGCTCGCCTTCTTCGCCGGGGCCTTGCTCGCCGCTGGCAGCTGTGCTTCGAGCGCACGAACGCGCTCGGTCAGCTGCGCCACCTCCTCGGCAGAGGCCAGACCCACCCGACCCAGCGTCCGGTCCACCTCGTAGGTCACGAGGGAGCGGACCGCCTCCCGGTTGTGCTTGGTCTGGGCGAGCAGGTCCTCGGCGAGTCCACCCACCTGCTCGGCGGTGGCTTCACCTTGACTGACCAGCGCCTTCGCCGCGGCGACGGCTCGTTGACGGGTGAGCTCGGTGACTCCGCTCGCCAGGGCGAGATAGGCCTTCAACGCATCGCGCACGGGTGAGTCCCTGTCGTCGGGAGCAGCGGAGGGCAGGTTACCGTGAGCGCCGGCACGGCTCGCAGTAGCGTCCTGTGCGGCGGCCGATCCGGGACCGGCGACGGAGAGGGGGTGCAGGTGGCGTCGCAGCAGGAGTGCGAGCAGGCTGTGCAGTCGCTGGTGGACCGGGTCGCCGATCTCGACCCCGAGCTCCGGCGCAAGCACGCCATGGCACGGACGCTGTCCTGGCGGGTCCCCGACCTCGACCTGGGCATTCTGGCCACACTGGACGCCGACGGCTTGGCCGACCTGCGCTCCGGCGCAGGCGCCGAGACCACGGCCGCTCAGATCCGCCTCACGTCGAGCAGCGACGACCTGGTCGCCCTGCTCGCCGGCAACCTGGCTGCGCCAGTCGCGTGGGCCACCGGAAGGCTCAAGATCGAGGCCAGCGTGTTCGACATGATCCGCCTTCGCACTCTGCTCTGAGGGCGCGAACGCGCACGGCCGTCAGAGCTCTAGCGGCCGGTCGGCGTCTGCGCAGGCCCACGCGAGGGCCACCTCGGCGCGAAGGGCGTCATCGCCGTCGCCCTCCACGGTCACCGCACCGTCGTCGTAGCGCGCCACAGCGTCGCCGCACCGGGCGGCATCGCCATCGACGACGACCTCCGGCTGGGCCTGCGAGAGCCCACGCAGGTCGCTGGCGACGTAGGTCGGCCGGCTGCCGGCCGGCGCCCGCAGCAGAGCCGGCCGGTCGGCCACCCCGGTGAGGACCAGCAGACTGTCCGTCCCGCCACGCACCGCCCCGAGCACGTCGGTGTCGAGCCGGTCACCGATGACCAGCGGCCGCTGGCCGTCGACCCGCTGCACTGACGCCTGATGAAGGGCGGGGTCGGGCTTGCCGGCGACGTGCGGCTCCAGCCCGGTGATCTGCTGGAGCGCGACGACAAAGGCACCGTTGCCGGGCATTGGCCCGCGCGAGCTGGGCAGCGTCAGGTCAGTGTTGGAGGCGACCCACACGGCGCCGGCCCGCAGCGCCACGGCCGCCTCGCCGAGATCGGCGTTGCAGGTCTGTGGCGACAGCCCCTGCACGACCGCCGAGACCCCGTCCGAACCGGCCTCCTCCACCGTGCGCACCGCCTTCAACCCCACGCCGGCGATCTCGTCGACCAGCGCCTGCGTGCCGAGGACCAGCACCGCCGAACCGGCCGACACCCGCTCCGCCACCACCCTCGCGGCGGCCTGGGCGCTGGTGACGACCTCCTCGTCGGCGGCGGGGATGTCGAGGGAGTTCAGCTGTTCGGCCACCACCGCCGGGGCCCGCGAGGCGTTGTTGGTCACGAACGCGACGCTCATGCCGGCCGTACGCGCCGCCTTCACTGCCGCGGCCGCATGCTCGACGGGGTCCTCGCCGACGTAGAGGACCCCGTCGAGGTCGAACAGGGCGGCGTCGTAGGCGGTGTTCAGCGGGGTGCTCGAACTGCCGAGGGACAGCCCGCGCGAGCCGCTCAGCGCTGCGCGGCGGTCAGTGCCGCCCGGGCTCCGCGAAGGGCCGTCGAGTAGTAGGCGATGTCCGGGCGCATGGCTGCCGCGAGCGCCAGGTGCTCGACGGCGCTGGCCAGGTCACCGGCCTTGGTGGCGGCGAGCCCGAGCCCGAACTGCGCGTAGTCGTCGGCCGGGTCGACCGAGATGATCCAGGAGAAGTTCTTCCGGGCCTCGTCATACATTCCGACGTCGAACTGCGCCCGGGCCAGCGCCTCCCGGACCTGGCGCGACTCCGGCTCGGCCTGCGCGCAGTGCTGGAGGAGCTGGACCGCTGCATTGGTGTCTCCGCTGTCGAGCAGGTCGACGCCGCGGATGAACCAGTCGTACATCTCGCCCGAGGGCACGACGTCGGGCGGCGGCGGTGGCAGGTCCGAGAACGGACGCGGCCGCTCCTCGTCCGGCGCACGCGGGTCGTACCGGGGGTCATACCGACTCTCAGACACGTTCGTTCCTCCCTCTCGTGCTCGCCGTGCGGTCCGGTCGTGGAAAACCCGCACCTCTAGTCTCGCCGCATGACTGCCGGCACCGACCAGAGCCCGCCTCCCGCCTCCCCTCCCCGCCCGAGCGGTCTGGTGATGAACCCGTTCCGTGCCCTGCGCTTCGACCCTGCCGTCGCCGGCGAGCTGCGCAGCCTGACCTGTCCGCCGTACGACGTCCTCGACGCCGAGGCCGTCACGGCGCTGGAGTCGCGAAGCGACCACAACGTCGTGCGCCTCATCCTTCCACGCGACGGCGTCGTCGCTGACGCCGACAGGTACGCCGGCGCGGCGGCCACCCTGCTGGCCTGGCGGGAGGCGGGCGTGCTGGCGCCTGATCCGGCCCCGGCGCTCTACGTCTACGAGCAGGCCGCCCCGGGCGGTCATGTGCAGCGCGGGCTGCTCGGCGCGCTCGCACTGAGCCCCGACACCGACGGGATCGTCCTGCCGCACGAGAGCACCATGGCCGGGCCGGTCACCGACCGGCTGGCGCTCTACCTCGCGGTGGGCGCAGATCTCGAGCCGATCTTCCTGGTGTACGACGGTGGGGGCGCGGCCAGCCGGGTCGTCGCGTCTGCGGGCGGGGACGGCAGCGGCGCGGAGCTGCTCGTCGACACCGTGCTCGCGGACGGCTTGCGACACCGCCTGTGGGCGCTGACCGACCCGCAGGTGCTCGCCGAGATCGCCGCTGACCTGCTGCCCCGGACAGCGCTGATCGCCGACGGGCACCACCGCTACGCCACCTACCTCGCCCGCCAGCGGCTGCGCCACGAGGCCGGTGACGGCGAAGGTCCGTGGGACGCCGGCCTGTGCCTGCTCGTTGACGCCACGTCGTTCGGACCGCAGGTGCACCCGATCCATCGCTACGTCCCGGACATCGCCGCCGGCGAGCTCGCCGCGAAGGCCGGCGCCGGCACCGTCGTCCGGCGTCTGGATCGCGATCCGGACCCGGGCCTGGCCGGGGCGCTCGCCGAACTCGCCCGAGCCGGCGCGCACGGCCCGGCGTTCCTGCTCGCGTCGGGCGACGGCGGCGAGCTGTACCTGGTGAGCGAGCCCGATCCGGCGCAGCTCGCCGCAGCCGTGCCGGCCGGTCGTTCGGCCGCCTGGGCCGGGCTGGACGTCAGCGTCCTGCACGCCTTTGTCGTCGCTGTGCTGTGGCGGCTGCCGGACGATGTCGAGCATCTCGGCTACGAGCACGACGTCGAGGGTGTCCTGGCTGCCGCGCGCCGCAGCCAGGGCACGGCGATCCTGCTGAACCCCACCCCGGTCGAAGCGGTCGCCACGGTGGCCGGCGCGGGCGAGCGGATGCCCCGCAAGTCCACGCTGTTCACCCCCAAGCCCGCCAGCGGCCTCGTCCTGCGCGACCATCGCGACGTCTGAGTCCTCGAGCCGGCCGCGAGCCGTTCCCGGCTCTCAGGTCGGCCTGCACCGCCGGCTGAGGCGGCGCAGCGCCAGCACCTCGAGCTCGTAGCGACTGGCGGTCGCGCCCCCGGCCCGCCAGAACCGGCGCCGCAGCGCGGCTTCGACCTCCACGATGTCGCCCTCGGCGAGCACCAGGGCTGAGCGCCTCAGCCGCGCCGTCCACGCGACGCAGTCGAAGGTGTCGACGGAGGCCGTTCGCACCCCCTCGGGCGGACGGCGGACCGGTTTGCGGTCGACCACGACCCGCCAGGCGACGATCTGGTCCCCGCTGGGCAGCTCGCGCTGCTCCGGCAGGCCGGAGACCCGGCCCACGAGCAGCACCTCGTTGCGTGCAGCCAGCTGCTCGCTCGCATGTGCAGGGCCGCTGTCCTGCTCGGTGTCGCTGCCTGCGCTCATCCTGCTCACCCGCTTCCGGCGCCCGCCTGGCACCGACGCCCACGATGCGCGAGTCCCGCGTCCGAGGCGAGCCGGCCGGCTCGGCCTGTGGACGCCGCCCGGGGGCTGTGGACGGCCGGCTGGCCGAAGGGACGCCGGGCGTAATGGTCGTCAGGCCTCGGACGGTCGTGCGGTGTAGGTCCGGGCGATGTAGTCCGCCAGCTCGCCGTCAGGCTCGCTGTCCTGGTCGTCCTGCTCGTCGAAGCCTTCCAGGACGACACCGTCCAGCAGCAGCAGCCGGTCGCCGGCGTCGGTCTGGCCGTCGCCGTCCGCAGCGGACGCCTTGCCGAACCACTCCCGCGCCTCCGCCTCCCGACCGGCGTGTAGTAGGGCGTCTGCGTAGGCGTACCAGAGCCGCACCGCCCAAGGCCGCGCGACCGTCGTCCGCGTGGCCGGATCCTGCAGGGTCAGCACTGCCGCGTCACGCTGGCCGAGGTCTGCGCGGGCGCCGGCGAGCACGATGACCAGCTCCACCCGATCGCCTTGCGGCAGGCCCGGCACGTCGGGGTCGTCCGCATAGCTCAGGGCCCGCTCGGGACGGCCGAGCGCACGCTCGCAGTCAGCCAGCACCGCCAGATGCTCGGGTCGGCCGGTGATGCGCCGCGCCGCACGCAACTCGGACAGGGCCTCCGCCCAGTGCTGTGCCGCGTAGGCGGCGAGGCCCACCGCCTCGCGCACCACTCCGATGCGCCCGGCCATGGCCTTTGCAGCGTGCGCATGGGCCCGTGCCTGAGCCGGGTCCTCGTCGAGCAGCCGACCGGTGGCGACCAGATGCCGGGCAACCAGGTCAGCGGTCTGTTTGGACAGCGAGCGGAGCTCACTACGGGCGTCCGCATCCAGCATCCGTGCCTCGATCTCGTCCGGCAGCGCGACCCGAGCCGCCTTGCGGCGCTCCTCGCGGCGCGGGTCGTACGTCCGCTTCTCGATGAGTTCGCGGCGAGTCGATCCGGTCGACTCCGGCCGCGCCGGCGGAGGCGCCGCCTGCAAAGAACGTGGCGCAGCGGAGGGGGCCGGCCGTCGGACGCCTTGCGCCCGCGGAGCTGTTGCAGCCGGGTGCGCTTCCTCCTCCCGAGCCACCGTCGGCTGGCGGCGCGCCGCAGGCCGGGCACCCTCCGCGCCGCCGACCGAGCGCGCCGGCGGATCCCAGCGTGGCCGGTCGCCGAACTGGCGCGCCTGCCGGGAGACCCGGTCCTGGCCATGGCCGGCCGGTGCCGGGCCCGGTGCGGAAGCCTTTTCGGGAAGCGGGCGCCGGCTGGCACGTGCAGCCCGCTCCGGCTTGGCTGCGGGACTGTCGTCCCCGACGTCCACGGTCGGGGGCAACGGCCCCGAGCCTCGATCGCCAGCCACACCGAGCGGCGCTGCCTCGCGTCGCGGCCGCTCCGGGCCACCACCCGCCGCGCGACGCGGGTCGCTTCTGCCGTCTCGCTTCACCATCTGCCTTCGCAACCCTTTCCGCGAAACGGAGACGTCCTGAAAAGCGACGAGGGCCATGCACAATGTGCATGACCCTCGTCAAAGTATGTCCGGCGACGTCCTACTCTCCCACACAGTCTCCCGTGCAGTACCATCGGCGCTGAAAGGCTTAGCTTCCGGGTTCGGAATGGAGCCGGGCGTTTCCCTTTCGCCATGGTCGCCGTAACTCTATGGAGATGT
>JAHWJP010000056.1 GCA_019348355.1 Actinomycetota bacterium | reverse complement strand
CGAGCTCGTCGAGCTGGTCGAGGTAGGCGCCGATGACGAGCACCTGGTCGTCGTGACGCTGCACCAGCTTCTGGATGACCGCCAGCTTCGTGTGGGCTGTCGACGCCAGCTTGTAGCGGTCCTCCGGCTCGGCGGTGGCATAGGTGAGCCGCTCGGCGTCGGTCATCGTCACCCGCACCTCGGTGCAGTCGGCGGGGGCGATCCAGCCCTGCGCCTCGATGTCCTTCCAGGGAGCGTCGTAGCGCTTGGGGCCGATGAGGCTGAAGACGTCGCCCTCCCGGCCGTCCTCACGGACCAGCGTCGCGGTCAGCCCCAACCTGCGGCGGGACTGCAGGTCGGCGGTCATCCGGAACACCGGGGCGGGCAGCAGGTGGACCTCGTCGTAGACGACCAGCCCCCAGTCACGGGCTCCGAACAACTCGAGATGGGCGTACTCGCCCTTCCGCCTGGTCGTCATCACCTGGTAGGTCGCGATCGTGACCGGCTTGATCTCCTTCTTCTCACCGGAGTACTCGCCGATCTCCTCCTCGGTGAGCGTCGTGCGCTTGAGCAGCTCGGACTTCCACTGCCGCCCGGAGACGGTGTTGGTGACCAGGATCAGCGTCGTCGCGCCGGCGCGGGCCATCGCGGCGGCCCCGACGATCGTCTTGCCGGCGCCGCAGGGGAGCACGACGACACCCGAGCCGCCGAGCCAGAAGCCGTCGACGGCGAGCTTCTGGTAGTCCCGCAGCTGCCAGCCCTCCTCGCGCATGACGATCTCGTGCGCCTCGCCGTCGACGTAGCCCGCGAGGTCCTCGGCCGGCCAGCCGACCTTGAGCAGCGCCTGCTTGAGCCGGCCGCGCTCGGAGGGGAAGGCGAGGCAGGTCTCCGGGTCGAGCCGGGCGCCCAGCATCGGGCTGACCTTCTTGTTACGCACGACCTCCTCGAGCACCGCCCGGTCGGTCGTGCGCAGCACCAGCCCGTGGATCGGGTCGACCTCGAGGCGGAGCCGGCCGTACCGGTCCATGGTGTCGGCGACGTCGACGAGCAGCGCGTGCGGCACGGCGTAGCGGCTGAAGCGCACCAGCGCGTCGACGACCTGTTCGGCGTCGTGGCCGGCGGCGCGGGCGTTCCACAGCCCGAGCGGGGTGAGCCGGTAGGTGTGCACGTGCTCCGGTGAGCGCTCCAGCTCGGCGAACGGGGCGATCGCCGCCCGGCAGTCGGCGGCGAGCGGGTGGTCGATCTCGAGCAGCAGGGTCTTGTCGGACTGGACGATGAGCGGGCCGTCGGGGGGGTTCACCACGCCAGTGTCCAACGCCGGGCGGCCCGGATGGCATACCGCCCCGCTGATCTTCGCCTGAATGCGGCCGTCCTCGGCGTGTCGGCCACCACAAGACGAAGATCGGCGGGAGGGCTGTGCCGGATCAGTCCTCTCCGACGTCGGCGACCCCGGTCACGCGGTGCAGGGCGAAGGTCCGGTCCTCGGAGCGCAGATGGTCCCAGGCGGTGATGAAGCCCCCGCCGACGCTGCGCGGCTCCACCACGCGTGAGGTGGCGCGCCCCTGCGCGTCGACGTAGCCGAGCCACACCTGACGCCGTTCGCGGGCGGCCCGCTGCAGGAAGGCCAGGGTGTCCGTCGTCGTCGACCTCGTCGTCGTGACCGGTGCGCGGCGGGCCGCCCGTGACGCCAGATCGCCCGCCCGCAAGGCGGTCACGGACAGCGCCGCCTGGTCGCCTGACAACGGTGTCTCGGCGTAGCGGTGCGGTCGCGGGCGCAGCGGAGTGCGCCGGACGTCCTGCCGCGCCACCAGCAGGGCGCCGTCGGGGGCCTCCGCGGCCGGGGCGTAGCCAGCGGCCCGGACCTGCTCGAGGACCACCTCCATCGGCTGCCTGCTCACCAGCACGGTCGGGGCGAGCCGCCGCAGCCGCAGCGGCGCGATCCGCTTGGCGGCCAGCACCTCGGCCAGCAGCGCCTCGTCGTCGCACCGCAGGTAGCTGCTGGCGAGCCCGACCCGCATCCGACCGTGCCGCCGGGCCACGTCGTCGACGAGGTAGGTCAGGGCCTGCGGCACCGGGGTGCGCGAGCGGGTGGCGAACAGCGCGTGCAGGTCGCCGGCGCTGCGCCCCGCGTCGAGCGCCCGACGCACGGTCGCCTCACTGACCCGGAACACCGTTGCACCGCCGGTGGATTCGACATCGGCGATCAGGGCAAGCTCGCGGGCCAGCTCGCGTTCGAGCGGTCCGGGGGCGACGACCGTCAGGTCCGGCTGGATGAGCACGTGGTCGAGCGGGTCGGGCAGCTGAGCGCCGAGCAGCTTGCCGGCCGCCGGCTCGTTCCCCTCGAGCAACGTCCGGGCGTACGAAGCCAGCCCGCCCCGCCCGGTGACCCCGAGCAGGGCGGCCTCATCGAGGGTCCAGCGGTGCATCAGGTCACGCAACCGGCCGCCCCGACGGGGCGCGGACCAGACGAGCAGCGCGGCGACGCCGGCCCGCTCGACGCTGCGCCCCGGCGGTGCCTCGGCGAGCACGTCGAGGACCCGACGGCGTCCGGCGGGCGCGCCGGAGCGTTCCATCTCCGGGCCGAGGGCGGCCAGCACCTTGTCCCGGTCGTCGCGCTCGCCGACGAGGGCGGGCAGCCGGGGCATCGCCAGCCAGGCCGATGCGAGCCGCACCCACCGCAGCTCGGGTGGGGCGGCCACCCACGCGTCGTAGCCCGGCGTCGGCAGCCACTCCGGGTCGGGGCCGGGTGTCTGGTCGATCAGGCCTGCTGCCGCGGCGATCTCGAGAAGCAGGGCTGCGGTCATCGTCGACGTGTCCGCGAGCACAGCGGCCCGCTTCAGCTCCCGTACACCGAGCCCACCTGCCCGCAACACGGTCGGCGGCGCCACTGTCCAGGCCTCCAGCAGGGTCTCGAGCTTGCTCACCACGTCCGCCGCCGCCTGGGCGGCGGCAGTGTCGACCGGGCCGGTCCCGGCGGCCGTCGTGACGAGCGTCGGGGGGTACGGGTGCAGCGCGCCGAGGGCGGACGCGCCCCGCACGGCCAGCCCCACCTCGCGCGGGAGCTCGACCGTGTCGTCGTCGATCGGGACCAGCAGGGCGTGCGCGAGCAGCCAGCGCACCGGGGTGTCGGTCGGCAGCAGCGGAGAGCGTCGACGGGCGTCCTGCACCTGGCCGAGCGGCGAGCCGGCGGCCAGCGCCTCCAGCACCCGCCGGGCCGGGTCATCGGCCTGGGCGAGCAGATCGGCGAGCCGGGCGCTGTCCGCGAACAGCGCCGCCACCCCCCCGACCCCCTCGACGCCGAGCCGCTCGGCCACAGGGGCGACGTCGGCCGGACGCAACCGGGCCAGCAGCGTCGCGACCGGACGGCCCAGACCGGCGGCCGACGGAGCGATCACGTCCCGGACCGGCCCCACGACGCGCAGCGCCGAATCGGGCCCCCAGATCAGGGCGAGGTCCTGCAGCCGGTCGAGGCCCTCGTGAACACGGGCGGCTGGGGCGGCGTCGCCGACGAGGGCGGCCACCGCCGCGTACGACGTGGTGTCCTCGGTCAGCACCAGGCCGTCCAGCAGGGCCAGCGAGAAGGCGTCGAGCTGCTCGAGGGCGCGCAGGACCGACAGGCGCACGGCGGCGCGAGCAGCGAGGACGCCCAGGTCGGAGGGGACCGGGACGGCCAGGTCGGGGCGTGCCTGGAGCAGCGCCGCGAGGCGGTCGTCCGGCCAGCTGCGCAGCCACTCCGCAAGGCTTCGTGCGGAGGAGTCCATCCGGACCAGGCTAGCCGCCGGTTCGCCGCGGGTCGGGATGGGAACGGGACCGGCATGAGCTCTCCCGACGACGACCTGCTGACCGCTTCCGAGGGCGTGGACGAGGGCTCCGCCGACTTGACCACCGAGGGGCCGCGTGACGGCGACCCGGGGCTGGGCAGCGGAGTTGCGGGTGGCGAGCAGGGCGAGTCCGACCCGGCGCCGCCCGACGCCGTCGAGACCGACGAATCGCGCGACGCCCAGGGGACCGCCTCCGGCCAGCAGCTCGAGGCGGGCGAGGGCTGAGCCGGCACCTGCTCTGCTCGCGCCTAGTGTCGGGGCGTGCGGATCACCGTCGGCTTCGACCTGGACCTGACCCTGATCGACCCGCGGCCCGCAGTGGTCGCCGTGGCGAGCCGGCTCGGGGTAGAGGAGGGCGTCGAGGTCGATGCGCACCTGTGGGCCTCCCGGCTCGGCCCGCCGCTCGAGACCGAGCTCGCCCACTGGGTCGCGCCTGAACGCGTGGTCCCTGCGGCCGAGCGCTACCGGGAGTTGATGGCGAGCCTCGGCAAGCCGTTGATCACGCTGTTGCCGGGGGCCGCCGATGCGGTCGCCGCCGTGCGCGCAGCCGGAGGCCGGGCCATCGTCCTGACCGCCAAGTCCGAGCCGCTGGCCCGGCTCGCGCTGTCCGACCTCGGACTCGACGTTGACGCGGTCGTGGGGTGGCGCTGGGCAGAGGCCAAGGCCGAGGCGCTGCTCGAGCACGGCGCGACGGTCTTCGTCGGCGACCATCCGGGGGATGTGCGCGCCGCCCGCGCCGCCTCGGCGCTGTGCGTCGGGGTCGGCACCGGCGGGGTGCCGCCGGCCGGCGCTGACGTCCTGCTGAAGGACTTGACCGGCTTTCCCGCGTGGTTCGCCGGGCACCTGCTGGACGCCCGCCTCGCGGCGCTGCAGGACCGACTGAGCGCTCTGCCCGGCCTGCTCGTCGCCTTCTCCGGCGGCGCCGACTCGGCCTTCCTGCTCGCCGCGGCCGTGCGCTCGCTCGGCCCCGACCGCGTCGTGGCGGCCACGGCAGTCAGCCCCTCGTTGGCGACCGACGAGCTACCGGCCGCGGCCGCCTTCGCCGCCTCGCTCGGTGTCCGTCACCTCAACCCGGCGACCGACGAGCTGTCCCGACCCGGATATGTCGAGAACGGACCCGACCGCTGCTTCCACTGCAAGGCGACATTGCTGGACACGTTGGCGCCGCATGCGGCGACGCTGGGGTTTCCTGTCGCCACCGGGACCAACGCCGACGACGCGGTCGCGGGCTTCCGCCCCGGGATCGCCGCAGCCGCCGAGCGCGGCGCCGTCACTCCGCTGCTCGACGCCGGCCTGACCAAGGCGCAGGTCCGCGAGGCCAGCCGTCACTGGGGGCTTGCCACCGCGGACAAGCCGGCGCTCGCGTGCCTCGCCAGCCGCATCGCCTACGGCCTGTCGGTCACCCCCGCGGGGCTCGCCCGGGTCGACCGAGCCGAGCGGGCGCTGCGAGCGGCCCTGGGTGAGGTCGGTGACCTTCGGGTCCGGGACCTGGGCGCCGGGGTGGCCCGCGTCGAGCTGGACGCCGCGGCGCTGGGGCGCTGCGACGAGACGGCGCTCGCCGTCGTACGGGCGGAGGGTTTCTCGACGGTGACGGCGCAGCAGTTCCGCTCCGGCTCGATGAACCCGGCTCCGTGATCAGCGGCGGGCACGGGCGCCGCGCAGCAGGCCCAGCAGCGACAGCCCGAGCCCGACCGGGAGCAGCAGGGTCAGCAGCGTCGTCCACAGCGGCGCGTCGCCACGGCCGAGCAGGAACGGCACGAAGGCGGCGACGACGCCGAGGACCCCCAGTCCGAACAGCAAGGCCCCGGCGCGTACGAGCCGCTCGCCCGGGCGCGGCTCGTCCGGAGCGGTGTGCCGCCCGCTGGACGCTCCCCGGGAAGGCACGTGTCGCATCGTAGGCGCGTCCGGCTAGCCTGGGCGCTCCCTGCTTCTCGACGCGACGAGGTTCCCGTGCCCACCGGCAAGGTCAAGTTCTACGACAAGGAAAAGGGTTTCGGCTTCGTGTCCCGCGACGACGGCGGCGACGTCTTCGTGCCGCGCTCGGCGCTGCCGGCGGGGATCGGAGAGCTGCAAGCTGGCGCCCGGGTGGAGTTCGGTGTCGCAGCCGGGCAGCGCGGTGAGCAGGCGCTGTCGCTCACGATTCTCGACGCGCCGCCCACGCTGGCTGCTGCACGTCGCCCGGCGGAGGATCTGCAGAGCATGGTCGAGGACACCATCAAGCTGCTCGAGGCCAAGGTGCAGCCCTCGCTGCGACGTGGCAAGCACCCGGACCGGGAGACCGGCAAGCGGGTCGCTCAGATCCTGCGGGCGATCGCGACGGAGCTCGAGGGCTAACGCGGCACCAGCGTGAACGACCACTCACCGGTGGGTTCCTGGCTCTGGTTCAGCGACCGCACGGTGAGCAGCAGCGATGCACCGGTCGGCAGATTCGGTGCGGTGAAGGTGAAGTAGTGCCCGGTCTGCACCTCGGACTGTTGCGGCTCGGCTTCGCCGTCTGCGGCGCCGGGATCGGACAGCTCGATGAACCAGCCGTCGTCGACGATCTCCTTGTCGACATCGACCCCGACAGTCTGCCCACGCACGACCTCGAGCGTGGTCGAGCCGGTCCGCCGCTGGGCGCAGTTCGCGGCGGCGGCGGACTGCCCCTCGAAGCAGAAGACGTTGGCCTCGGCGTAGACGCTCCGGCCCACATTGACGACGGTGACGATCGGAGCGGGCTTCTCGCAGGCCGCCAGGGACGCCAGCGCAGCAGCCGCGGCGGCGACCGTTCGCAGGCGTCGACGCGGGGTCATGGTGCGCTCCGGTTCGGATGGGGGAGACTGTGCGGGTGCCAGGGGTGAGACGTCGATTGCGGGAGGTCGGTAAGAAGGTATCCGGCGTCCTTGCCGCCGGGCGCGACGAACCGCGCGAGCCTGACGCTGCTGTGACCGACACCACGCCCACCCACTCCGCGCCGCCCGTCCAGGAGGAACCGACCACTGTGACCCTTACCGCCCCCGACGTCGTCGCCGAGATCGACCCGCAGTGCGCCGGAGCCGTCGAACTGGCGCGCTCGGCCGCTGTCGAGGTGGCCGGCACCGCGGTCGGCGACCACCTCGGGGTCGAGGCCGACGGTGAGCGCGTCGTCACCCACTCCTTCGCGGCCTCCGAGCCCGGCTACGCCGGGTGGCGGTGGGCCGTGACCGTGGCCCGCGCCGAGGGCTTCGATCAGGTCACCGTCGACGAACTGGTGCTGCTGCCCGGGCACGGCGCACTGCTGGCCCCGGCCTGGGTCCCGTGGAGCGAGCGCATCGCGCCCGGCGACCTCACGCCGGGCGACCTGCTGCCGCCGGCCGCGGACGACCCCCGTCTCGTCCCGGCCTACGCCGACATCGACGCCGAGCAGCTGCCGTTCGACCTGCACCGCGAGATGGGCCTCGGTCGACCGCGGGTGCTGTCCGCCGACGGCCGCGCCGACGCCGCCGAGCGCTGGTACGACGGGCCGGCCGGCCCGGACGCGCCGCTCGCCAAGGCCGCCCCCGGCCGTTGCGGTGACTGCGGTTTCCTGACTCCCCTCACCGGCTCGCTGGGCACCCTGTTCGGCGCCTGCGCCAACGGCATGGCTCCGGACGACGGACGCGTCGTCGCTATCACCCACGGCTGCGGTGCGCACAGCGAGACGGTGGTCGAGACGGTCGAGTCGACCTACGCCGGGATGGCCGTCGAGGAGGACGAGTTCGAGATCCTCGACAGCAGCCCCTCTCCTCTGTCCTGATCGCCGACCCGTACGGCACCGCCGCCCTGCGCGAAGCGGTCCTCGCCTCCTGGCAGGCCTCGCCGTCCCGCTTCCGCGAGGACGCCAACGCCGAGGACGACCTGGCGCGTGGTGGCTACCGCGACCGGCTGCTCGTCGAACTCGCCCAGAACGCCTCGGATGCAGCGGGTTCCGATGGGCGGCTCGTTCTGCGGCTCGACGGTCAGGTCCTGCTCGCGGGAAACAGCGGGACGCCGTTGACTGCGGAGGGCGTACGCGCGCTTGCTTCGCTGCGGGCATCGGCCAAGCGGAGCGGGCGCACCGTGGGCCGCTTCGGCGTCGGCTTCGCGGCCGTGGCTGCGGTCGCCGACGAGGTGGTGGTCGCCTCGCACGCCGGCGCCGTCCGCTTCAGTCGGGCCGACACCCTCATCGCCGTGCGCGCGCTGCCGCAGCTGGCGGCTGAGGTTGCTGCCCGTGACCTGCACGTCCCGCTGCTCCGGCTGCCCTCCCCGGTCGAGGCCGCGCCGCCGGTAGGGGCTGACACCGAGGTCCGGGTCGTCCTGCGCCCCGACGCCGTCGCGGCCGTACGGGCCTCGCTCGAGGCGTTCGACCCGACCCTGCTGCTCGTGCTGCCCGGCCTGGTGTCGGTCGACCTGGCCGGCCGGCTGCTCGAGGTGGTGCCCGACGGCGACGACACCCTGCTCGACGGCGTGCGGTGGCGGATCGCCCGCGACGAAGGCGATCTCGACCCTGTGCTGCTCGCCGACCGGCCGGTGGAGGAGCGCGCGCAGAGCCGGTGGTCGGTGACCTGGGCAGTGCCGGTCGACGCCGACGGGATCCCGCAGGCACTGCCGGCGCAGTCGGTCCGCGCGCCGACGCCCACCGACGACCCGTTGTCTTTCCCGGCACTGCTGGCCGCGTCGCTGCCGCTCGGGCCGGACCGCCGACGGGTCGCCCCCGGTCCGCTGCGGGACGCGGTGCTGGGCTCCGCGGCTCGGCTGCTGGTCGAGCTGCTGCCGCGCCTGGCGGACGACCCGTACCGGCTGAGCTTCGTGCCGGGACCGCTCGCGGCCGGCGAGGTCGACGCGGCGCTCGGCTCCACCGTCCTGAAGCTGCTCCGGGAGGCGCCGGTGCTCGCCGGCGGTCGTCGGGCAGCCGACGCCGTCGTGCTGGACGGGGCGGGCGCCGACCTCGTCGACGCACTGACCGACGTGCTGCCCGGTCTGCTGCCGGCCGACTGGAGCACGGACCGGTGGGCGGCGCCGCTGCGGGCGCTCGGGGTCCGCCCTCTCAGCCTCGCCGAGCTCACCGAGATCCTGCAGGGACTCGACCGGCCGCCGGCATGGTGGCGAGCCCTCTACGCCGCGCTGCCGCCCGATCGTGACGCCCTCGGCGCGCTGCCGGTGCCACTCGCGGACGGTCGGCTGGCTCCGGGGCCGACGGGGTTGCTGCTCGCCGACGCGATCGTCGACCTCACCCCGCTCGGGCTGCGCGTCGTGCACCCGGACGCGGCGCATCCGCTGCTGCTGCGCCTGGGCGCTGTCGAGGCGGACCCGCGCAGCCTGCTCGAGGATCCGCGGGTCCGGGCTGCCGTCGAGGCCGCAGTCGACGAGGAGGACCCCGGCCCGATCGTCGAGGCGGTGGTGGCACTCGTCGGTGCGGCAGACCTGCGGGCCGACGAATTGCCCTGGCTGGCAGCACTTGTCCTGCCAGACGACGTCGGGGAGTGGCGACCGGCCGGGGAGCTGCTGTTGCCTGTGGGACCGCTCGCCCGGGTCGTCGACAGCCAGGCCGGCTTCGGCGTCGTACGCGCCGGTTTCGCGCACGACGACGTGTTGGGCGCGCTCGGCGTCCTGCGCGGCTTCTCCACCGGCCGGGTCGAGGACGGGGTCGAGGACATCGACGGCCTGGACGACTGGCTCGCCTCGCTGCCCCCTGGCGAGGAGCCGGGTGTGGTGGTCCGCGATCTCGACCTGGTGCGGGACGACGCCTGGCCGGAGGCACTGGACATCCTCGAGCAGTTCGGCCTGCTCGCCCTGCCCTATGTCCGCTGGTGGCTTGCCGGAGCCCCCGTCCTTGACGGCCGCCGTCCGCGCAGCCTGCGCCTGCCCGGCACAGATCCACTGCTCGAAGGCCTGTACGACGAGGCGCCCGGCGACCCGGTGCGCGCGCGCCTGCTCGGCGCCCGCACCTCGCTGGCCGAGGTGCTGCTCGACGAGCCGGAGGACGTGCTGGAGCGGTTGGCAGACGCCGGACGGTCGATCGGTCGTGGGCAGCTGCGCGCCGTGCACTCCGCGCTGGTCGCGGGCGACGTCGATGTCGACCCGCCGTCGTTCGTCCGTGCCGTGCTCGACGGTGCGGTTCAGGTCGTCCCGGCTGGGGACGCGGTCGTGGTGGACCGGCCCGACCTGCTGGCGCGCGTCACCCCGTACGCCGTGGTGCCTGTGCCGCTGGCCTTCTCGCAGGTGCTGGCGGACGTGCTCGACCTGGCGCTCGCCTCAGAGGTTGTCCCGGCGGCTGTGCTGCCCGAGGACGGCTGCGTCCCGTGGGGTCAGGTCTGGCCGGGGGCGACGGGGTGGCTGTGCCGGCACGAGGTCCTGGCAGCGGATGATGCGGGCGGCAACCCGGTCGACGTGGACTGGGTGCGGATCGGCGACGTCGACCATGTGCGCGGCCTCGAGGGCACGGCGAGGGCGCTGGCTTGGCGGCTCGGTGCCTGGGAGCGCCGGCACGAGCTGTTCGCTTCGCTACGAGGCGATCTGGGCGACACCGACGGGGATCTCGACCCGGTGTGAGGCGCCTCTCGGTAACCGCACCTCTGCTTCGCGGTCTCCGAGATCAACAGGAGGTTGCCGTCGGACGCGCTGGGGGAGTCCGACGGCGATGCCCTGATGATCAAGCGGCCGGCTGGAGACCGTAGCTGTCATGCTCGCTCAGGAACTTCTCCATCCGGGCCTCCTGCTCGGCCCGGCTCACCAGCACGTACTCCTGCTGGTCGCGGACACACTTGGCGAGGGTGAACACCGAGCTGACCAGGAACAGGCAGCCGACGGCGAGGAAACCGCGGATCCAGCGGTCGACCGGCAGATAGGTGATGCCGATCCCGACGGCGAGGCTGGCGACGCCGAAGCTGATCGCGGCCTGCACGAAGAAGGCGGTGGTGGTGCGGGACGGGAGTGGGCTGGTTGTTGTCATGCATCGACAGTGCCCGTGTCGTGACCGACCCGCATGAGTAGTGCTACTGGCTCTGCTTCACCACGCAGCGGGCGCGTAGTCCTTGAGGAAGCAGCCATACAGGTCCTCGCCGAGCTCGCCGCGAACGATCGGGTCGTAGACGCGAGCCGCGCCGTCGACCAGGTCGAGCGGGGCTGCGAAGCCCTCCTCGTGCAGTCGCGCCTTGAGCGGATGCGGCCGCTCGTCGGTGATCCAGCCGGTGTCGACAGCGGTCAGCAGGATGCCGTCGGTCAACATCTCCTCGGCGCTGGTGCGGGTCAGCATGTTGAGTGCGGCCTTGGCCATGTTGGTGTGCGGGTGTCCAGGCCCCTTGTAGCCGCGTCCGAACTGGCCCTCCATCGCCGAGACATTCACGATGTACGTCCGCCGTGCCGGCGACGCGGCCAGCGACCCGCGCAGCCGGCTGACCAGCACGAACGGCGCAGTGACATTGCACAGCTGCACCTCGAGCAGCTCGAGGGCGTCGACCTCGTGGACCTGCCGGGTCCAGCTGTTGACGTGATCCAGGTCAGGTACGAGACCGCCTGCGTCGATGGCACTCTGGTCTGCTACTCGGTCGAGGGATGCGGACCCGCTGGTGAGGGCGAGGGCGGTCAGGGCGTGCGCGGTGACGGGGTTCGGACTCGCTGACGTGAGCGCCGGTGGGTGCACGTCCCTGGCGTGACCGAGGTCGACCAGCTCGGGCAGCTGCCCGTTCGGCAACGGCGCCGACTCGGCGGCGACGAGCTGCCCGTAGGCGCCCGGCGACCGACGGACGGTCTGGGCGGCGTTGTTGACGAGGATGTCGAGGTGACCGCGGGCGCGAACGGCGTCGGCCAGCGAGATGACCTGGGCCGGGTCGCGCAGGTCGATGCCGACGATACGGAGCCGGTGCAGCCAGTCGGCAGCGTCGTGCATGGACGTGAACCGCCGCACGGCATCGGCGGGAAAGCGCGTGGTCACGGTGAGATCGGCACCGTCGCGCAGCAGCCGTAGTGCGATGTGCATCCCGATCTTCGCCCGGCCGCCGGTGAGCAGGGCGCGGCGTCCGGTCAGGTCGGTGGAGGCGTCGCGGCGGGACCGGTTCAGCTCGGCGCAGTCCGGACACAGCTGGTGGTAGAAGGCGTCGACGGCGGTGTATCGCTGCTTGCAGGTGTAGCAGGCACGTGGCTTGCGCAGCGTCCCGGCGAGGGTCGTGGCGGTGCCGCTCGACAGCGGCAGACCGCGGGTCTCGTCGTCGATCCGGCCCGGCGCGCCGGTGGCGGTGGCGGCCGTCACCGCGCCGTCGTGGGCAAGCTCGGCGTCCCGGCGGTCGCGGCGGCGGCGCTCCTTGACCTGCTTGAACAGCCGCGCCGTGGCCTCGCGCACAGCAACCGCGTCGGGGTGGTCGACCGGCAGGTAGTCCAGTTCGCGGAAGACTGCCAGAGCGGTGCGCAAGTGCTCCGGGTCGACACCCGCTCGCGCTTGCGTCGGTACGTCGCTCATCCTTGCGTGCACGTCCTCGATCAGGGGCTGCCGTCGCGGGTCAGCCTACGGGTCGCGGCGTTGCCCGAGAGTTCGGACGGCGTTCACCTTCTCGTCGCGCTGCGCTGTTCATCGTCCCGCTAACTTCGGGCCCGCGCCGGTCCGCGTTGCCCTGATCCGAGGAGATTTCTTCATGCGTAAGAAGGCTTCCGCCGTCACTTTGACCCTGGGTCTTGCCGTGTCGACCTCTCTCGTCCAGCAGGCGGGCCTGGCCAACGCCGAGGCGCCGGCGTACAACGACACGGCGACCGGGGTCGTCTTCGAAGACACCAACGGCAACACCGAGCGCGACACCGGAGAACCGGGGGTGCCGGACGTATCGGTGTCCAACGGTCGCGAGGTGGTGCGGACCGACGCGCAGGGTCGCTGGAGCCTCGGGGTGACCGACGAGACGATCCTGTTCATCACCAAGCCGGTGGGCTACATGGTGCCCGTCGACGACGTGCAGCTGCCGCAGTTCTACTACGTGCACTACCCGAACGGGACGCCCATCGAGTTGCGGTACGGCGGCATCGAGCCCACCGGACCGCTGCCGGAGTCGGTCGACTTCCCGCTCGTGAGGCGAGCCGAGTCCGACCGGTTCGACGCGCTCGTGTTCGCCGATCCGCAGACCCGGAACGTCGGCGAGCTCGAGGACTTCCGCGAGGACGTGGTGAAGGAGCTGATCGGCTCGGACGCGGCCCTCGGTCTGACGGTCGGCGACCTCGTCAACGACCCGCTGGACCTGTTCCCGCGACACAACGAGATCGTCTCGGAGATCGGCGTCCCGTGGTGGAACCTGCCGGGCAACCACGACATGAACTACGACGCGCCGGACGACACCTACGCCACGCAGACCTACAAGCGGGTCTTCGGACCTACCGACTACTCCGCTGACTACGGCCAGGTCCACTTCGTCAACATGGACAACGTCGACTACTTCGGGCAGACGGCCGACGGGAAGAACGGTAGGTACCGAGGCTTCCTCAACGAGACACAGCTCGAGTGGTTGAAGAACGACCTCGCCCATGTGCCGGCGGACAAGCTCATCATGATCTCTACCCACATCCCGTTGCGAACCGACGCCATCGGTGGTGACAACATCAATACCGTGAACCTGGAGGACCTCTTCGCGGTTCTCGAGGGACGCGAGCACCTCTACAGCATCTCCGGTCACGACACCAGCAACAGCTGGCAGAAGTACATCGGCGCGGACGGGGGCTGGAACGGCAAGGAGCCGTTCCTCAGCCAGACGCTGGCCGAGGTCCGCGGCGGTGGTTGGACGAAGGGACCGCTCGACGGGCGAGGCATCCAGGCGGCTGACATGGCCGACGGCAACCCGAACGGCTACTACACGATCAGCTTCGACGGCAACCAGCAACGCCCGCGCTTCAAGGCGGCCAGCCTGCCGGCCGACTTCCAGATGCGGATCAGCTTCGAGGGGGGCAGGCCGAGCCAGAGCTTCCTGCCGTCCGGTCCGAGTGGTTCGGCCGGCATCTCGCCGGTGCCGACGTTCCACCCGCGTGACTTCGCGAAGGACGCTCCGCAGGTCACGGTCAACGTCTTCGACGGCGGGGAGAAGCATCGGGTCGAGGCCCGCGTCGACGATCGGGACTTCGTGGCGATGGACTACGACCCGCCGTTCAAGGGCCTGACCAACGGGGACCCGAACGGCAACCTGGACCCCTACATCTCAGCGCTGTACGAGCGGCTGAAGGGCACGCCGGAGGCGCCGGCCAAGCCCGAGCCGTCCTCCCACCTGTGGACGGCTGACCTGCCGGGTGGTCTGAAGCCCGGCCCGCACACCCTGACGGTTCGGAGTACCGACCCCTACGGCCAGGTGTCGCAGTCCTCCCAGGTGTTCGAGGTCGTCGCCGGCCGGCCCCGCTCGCCGAGAGGCTGATCCTGCCGTACGGCCCGGGCAGCCGATCCGGCTCTGCCGTCTGCACAGGAACGGTCACGCTCCTGGCCGCACTCGGGGTGTTGTGCCTCCTGCCGGCACCGGCATCGGCGCACGGCGTGTCCATCGGACAGTCGAAGATCCGGCAGGACGGAGCTGCCGTCCGCTACGAACTCGCCGTCGGGTACGACGAGCTCAGTCGACGCCTCGAGACGGAGCCAGCAGCACCTGGGAACGCGACCGACGCCGAGCGCAAGGCGACCCTGCTCGACCGGCGGGCACAATTGGCGGGCTACCTCGGGCGGGAGGTGAGGGTCCGGCTCGGCGGGGCGGCGTGCACGCACCGTCTCGACGAGATCGATCTGGAGCGCTTCGAGGGGCAGGTCTACGCCCTGCTGTCGAGCACGTACCTCTGTCCCGACAAGCCCGCCGGTGCAGTCGAGGTGGAGTACGACCTGTTCTTCGACGCGCTGGGCGAGGCGGAGAGGTCCTCCCACGCCAACGTCGCCGACTACGACCTCGGTGGTGAGGCGGATCGGTTCGTCTTCGAGCGCGGTGAGCAGCGATTGGTGGCCGGCGGGGAAGGCGTGCTGTCCTCGGCGGGACGCTTCGCCATCCTTGGGCTGAAGCACATCCTGGCCGGCCTGGACCATGTGCTGTTCGTCCTTGCACTGCTGATCGGCGCACGCAGTGTTCGCGGCGTGGTCAAGGTAGCGACGGCGTTCACCGCCGCGCACAGCGTCACACTCGCTCTGGCCGCGTTGGGGTGGGTGAGCGTTCCGCCGAGCATCGTGGAGCCGGCGATCGCGCTGTCCATCGTCTGCGTCGCCATCCAGAACATCGTCCAGAAGGAGCCGACTCACCGACTCGTCGTGGTTTTCGGCTTCGGTCTGATGCACGGCCTGGGGTTCGCCGGGGCCTTGAGCTTCGGAGACGCGGTCAGCTGGAACCTGATCGGATCCCTGCTGGCGTTCAACGTCGGGATCGAACTCGGACAGGCATCGGTCATCCTGCTCGCCACGCCGCTGCTGCTTCTCGCGAGGCGTCGGCGTTGGTCGAGGACCGCCCAG
>JAHWJP010000178.1 GCA_019348355.1 Actinomycetota bacterium | reverse complement strand
GCGCCGGTGAGCCCCAGCCGGGCGGCGATGATGCGGGCGAGCTCGACGGGGGTCGCGGTCACCAGCCACACGCGCTGCCCGGCGTCGAGGTGCTGCTGGGCCAGCGCCCGCGTGCCGGACCAGATCCGGCGTTCCATCAGCTCGTCGTAGATCTCCTCGCCGTACGCGACGATCTCGACGACGGACTTGCCGGCCACCAGGCCGAGGGCCTTGTCCTTGGCTTCCGCGACGGCGTCCGGGTCCTCCTCGCCCCGGACCCGGAAGGCCAGCTGCTGCCAACCGAACCGCAACAGGTCGGAGGTGGTGATCAGGCCGCGCCCGGCCATGCCCTTGCCGAAGAAGTAGATCGACGCACCACGGATCATCGTGTTGTCGACGTCGAAGAAGGCCGCGGCAGTCGGGTCGGGCGGGACCGAGAGGCTCTCCTCCACCTCGGCCACGGCCGCGGAGGCGGCTCCGGCCAGGATCGCGAGCCGGTCGGCCTCGGTCTTCGCGCGCCGCCGCTTGCCGGGCTTGGTGAACGGGCCGGGCCTGGTGGACGAGTGGGGCACCCCGTCCCGGGCAGCGGGGGGGGAGCGCGGGTCGCGAAACGGCTTCGGCACGAGCCTCCCTCGGTCCGGTTGCGCGGCAGGTCCCGTCCAGGGTAGTCCGGCGGCCGGCAACGACAGAGCGCCCCCGCTGAAAACAGCGGGGGCGCTCCGGCGTGTCGGTACGGGCTAGACGGCGCTGCCGGCCCGGCGGCGCCACAGCACGGCGGTGCCGACCAGGAGCAGCGCGCCGAGGCCGCCGAGCAGAGCGGCGTCGAGGCCGGTGCGCGGCAGTTGGACCGCCGGCAGCGCTGCCGGCGGCGGGGCAGCGATGTTTTGCGCCTTGACGACGGCGGCGCTCGGCACGATCTGGAGCTCGACGAGCGGGCCGTCGATGATCAGCGCGTCCGCCAGAACCGTCGGCAGGGTGACAGCGAGGCCGACGCCGCGGGTCGCGGCGGCGGCGCAGGTGCCGTCAGCGGCCTCGAAGGTCCCGGTCTGCAGGCCGTTGAGCTGGTCCGGGCAGGCCCCCAGCGGCTGAGCCTGCGGCGTGGCGTCGCCCTTGACCACGGTGACGCCGAGCGGGGCGAGCGCCCCGTTGAGGGTGTCGACCAGCTGGTCGAACAGCGTCTGCAGCTCAGGCGGCAGGACTCCCTCGCCGACGTTGCCGACAATGCCGTTGATCGTCGCCCGGACCTGTGCGAACGGGTCGAGCGGGTCACCCGCGGTGACGTCCGCCACGGTCGAGTCGAGGGTCGCCTCGGCGGACCCCGGTGTGCCATTGACGGTGGCGGTCGACGTGGTGCGCAGGACCTCGGCGGTCGACAGGGGCTGCTGGCCGAGCAGGGTGAGACCGGCGATGCTCGCCATGGCCTGGGCGGTGATGACACTCCCGGCGTTGGTGATGGTCTGCTCGGCGGTGACCAGGCCGGTACCGAAGACCCCGTTCTCGCCGGTGAGGGTGTCGAGTGCGGTCTGCAGGGCCGTGTTGAGCTGGGTGATGGTGGTTCTCAGCCCGCAGACGGCGTCGATGAGCGTCTGGCTGATCAGGGTGTCGACGGGGAGGCCGGTCACGTCGCTGAGCGGCTGGGTGACGGGCAAGATCGCGGTGCCCAGGTCCGCCAGTACGACGTCGCAGACCGTCTCGACCGTCGTTCCGGTCGCTTCGGCGAGCGCGAGCAGGACCTCGCCGATCGCATCCTCGAGCGGGTCGGTCAACGGCGCCAGAGCGTCCGCGACGCCAGCCGGCAGGCCGACGCCGATGTTGGCAACGGCCGCCTCGGAGGCGCTGTTCGGCGCTTCGGTGACGGAGGCCGACGACGGCAGCAGCTCCAGCGTGAGCAGCTCCGCGAGCGGCCCGGTCGCGCCGGTCGGGTTGTCGGTGTCGCTCAGGGGCGCGGGGAGCATCGCGGTGGAGGGGCCGGAGCTGAGCGCCTGCCCGCCGAGACTGCCGCGGATCACCTCGGCCTGGCCGAAGGCCTGCGGCGTCCCACCCACCCGGCTCACGGTCCCGGTCACCGGGTCGACGGTGAGCTGGATCTGCCCCAGCGGCTGGGGCAGGTTGACGGTCAGGATGATCGCCGTGGCGGCGGTCGCACCGGCGACATCCTGCCCGGCGGCCTGAGCGGATGCCGGGACGGCACCGCCGACCAGGAGGGCGGATGCCGCGGCGACCACGAGGGCGCTGCGCGCCGCTCGACGGGAGCGGGCGGCGGGAGCGGGACGGTGCATGCGGTCCTCCGGTGACAGACCTACCCGTGCGTGGGGAGGAAGGAATTTCGGTTGCTGACGGTCAGTGTGTTACATCGGACGATCGACGGTGGAAGTACAGCACAATCGATAGAGCAAATTCGGGCGGGGCTTCTCGATGCCGGACGCGGAGTCCGGAACCAGCGTCTCGCCCAACCAACGATTTACGGCAGCGGTGGTGACGGGCGCCGGGCAAGTCCGCGCGGGGTGGCTCAGGCCTACCGCCCGCCGGACGGGAAGGACAGCCGACCCGGTAGCCGCGGGAGAGGCGGGTCGTTCTCCATAGTGCCCGGCGACGGTTGAGTGGCGGGGATCACCGGGTCCGGTACCTGGCCGGACGGTTCGGGTGAGGCCGGATCGTCCCCGCCCGGCGACGGGGAGACCTCGGGGCCGGGCGTCGGGGTCGGTTCGGCGGTCGGGGAGGGCGATGGAGACGGGGAAGGTGAGGGAGACGGTGAGGGTGAGGGTGACGGTGACGGTGACGGTGAGGGAGGGGCCGTCGTGGCGGCCGGGTCGCAGTCCGTCTGGCACGTCTGGAGCTTGAGCAACTCCCCCGTCTCATCGGCGAGACCGGCGACCAGGGCCAGCGAGGCCACACCGCGGTCCTGGCTGGTGGGCGGCAGCGCGGGCAGCAGGCGCTCGAGGCCGTCGCTCTGCTGGGCGGCGAACTGCGACAGCCTTCGCAGCGGTGCGTCGGCCTGCGAGCTGCGGAACGCACTGGTGAGCAGCGCGGTCCCCATCCGGGTCTCGGCATCCATGTCGGCGAGGGTCTTGCGCACCAGGACCGCCACCTCGGGGTCGAGGCTGGCGATGTCAGGGGCGGCGGTGGAGCCGTTCTCGATGGCGTCACGACCGAGCGTGAGGCCGCGCAGTTCGCGAAGGCGCGTGGTGGCGAACTCGAGGTGCTGCTGGCCCTTCTCGAACTCGTTGTCGGCGAGCGCCAGCCGGAGCGCCTCTGTGCTGCGCTTGGCCCCGTAGAACGGATCACCGGGCAGCGACTGGTCGCCGGCCGCGGCGACGCCGCCCAGAGCCACGACGCAGGCTATCGCCCCGGTGGCGACGCCGATCGTGCGCTGTGCCCGACTGCGTCGAATAACTCCGGCGGTACGGGTCGGCGCGCCGACCGGGACGGGATCTGAAACGGCCGCCATCGCGACCAGCCGGGTGCGCAGCGCGTCGCGAAACTCCGGCCGGGGGGAGGCGGCGGGCGCCAGCGTGTCGCCGGCGGCGGAGAGCCGGGCCGCCAGACCGGTCATCGGCGTGTGGGGAATCCGGCCCCAGCCAGGACGGTCCAGCGCGTCGAGAGCCCGGGCGAAGTCGTCGGCTTGGCCACGGGATCGGAGTCCGGGAAGGGTCAGCGGGTCCACAGCCGGTCCTCTCCACGTCGCGACGGACAGCCGGGTGCCACGGCTGCTGCCGAAGCCAACGACGGCGACGTGGCCGAAGTGACGGGCTGGTGAGGACATTGACGCGGTGTGACCGCCATGGCGCCCTCCGGCGGCCGACCCGAGCCGGTCAGAGCTCCACGCCTTCGGGCAGGAGCCGGCCGAGCGAGCGGATCGCGCGGTACTGCAAGGCCTTGATCGCCCCGTCGTTCTTGTCCATCACCCGCGCCGTCTCCGCGACCGACAGGCCCTGCAGGAAGCGCAGGACGATGCACTCCTGCTGTTCGGCGTTGAGCTTCTTGACCGCCTGGAGGAGCACCTTGTTCTGCATCGACTCGAGCACGGCGTTCTCCGGACCGTCCTGCACCAGGCTGGGGGCGCCGGTGACGGCGCTGACGTCCTCGGTCGTCAGCTCGAGCCGCTGGCGGCTGCTCTTGTAGTGGTCGGCGATGAGGTTGCGGGCGATCGTGACGAACCAGGCGCCGACATCGCGGCCCTGCCAGGTGAAGGACGAGATCCGGCGCAGGGCTCGCAGGAAGGTCTCGCTGGTCAGGTCCTCGGCCACCTGCGCCGAGCCGACGCGGTAGTAGACGTAGCGGTACACCAGGTCGACGTAGCGGTCGTACAGCTCACCGAAGGCGTCCGCATCGCCGGTCTGCGCGCGCTGGACGAGCGCCAGGGTGACGGCGCTGTCACCTTCGGCCGGCGGGTGCACCTGGCCGTTGAGTGTCGGCGGGGCGCTGTCGTCCCACGCCGTCACGGGGGAAGGCAGCGCCACGGCTTGTCCGGGGGTGACGGCCGCGGGCCGGCTCAT
>JAHWJP010000055.1 GCA_019348355.1 Actinomycetota bacterium | reverse complement strand
TCGCCGTAGGTGTACTGCGTCGTGCCCTCTACGGCCTCCTGGCTGCGAGTCCGCAGCGCAGAACGTGAGCTCGCAGGCCGTCTCGCTCCCGGGCTTTGCCGATGCGTTCCTGACCTCCTACGACGAACCCGGGCCCGGCGGTGACCTGCTGCGCACCGAGAACGTCGTGGGTGACCTGGCCCGGGGCGGACTGTTCGTTCTGACCGTCAAGGCGAGCCCATCGCAGTTCGACCCAGAGCTGGCCGCGATATCAACGCCGGGGGAGAGCCGCTACGGCTGGAGCAGCACCTTCACGTGACCGTCCTGCTTCTTCTGGAAGCTGGCGTAGGCCGCGGGCGCCTCGGCCAGTGACAGCCGGTGGGTGGCGAAGGTGTCGACGCCGAGCGGGTCGTCGTCGGTGAGCAGCGGCAGGATGTCGTCGGCCCAGCGCTTGACGTTCGCCTGGCCCATCCGCAGCTGGATCTGCTTGTCGAACAGCGTCAGCATCGGCATCGGGTCAGCCATCCCCCCGTAGACACCGGACAGCGAGATGGTGCCGCCGCGCCGCACGAGATCGATGGCGGAGTAGAGGGCGCCCAGCCGGTCGATGCCGGCCTTCTGCATCATCGGCGCGGCGACCGCGTCCGGCAGGAACCCGGCGACCTGCTGGATCACCTTGGTGACCGGCGAGCCGTGCGCCTCCATGCCGACGGCGTCAACGACGGAGTCCGCCCCGCGTCCGGCCGTCATCTCGCGGACCACGTCACCGAGGTCCTTGCCGTGCTCGTCGAGGTCGATCACCTCCACGCCGCGTACGCGCTGGCGCTGCAGCCGGTCGGCCACGAGGTCCACCCCGATCACCCGGAACCCGTGGTGCTGGGCGATCCGGCAGGCCATGTCCCCGATCGGGCCGAGCCCCAGCACGACCAGCGTGCCGCCGTCCGGGACCGCGGCGTACTCGACGGCCTGCCAGGCGGTGGGCAGCACGTCGGACAGGTAGACGAAGCGGTCGTCCACCGGTCCCTCCGGCACCTTGATGTGGGTGAACTGCGCCTGCGGTACGCGCAGGAACTCGGCCTGGCCGCCGGGCACCGACCCGTAGAGCTTGGAGTAACCGAAGATCGCGGCGCCCGAACCCTCCTCGCGCACCTGCGTCGTCTCGCACTGCGTCGGCAGCCCGCGCGTGCACATCCAGCAGTGGCCGCAGGAGATCTGGAACGGGATGACGACCCGGTCGCCGACCCGCAGGTCGCCGGTCTCGCCGCCGACCTCCTCGACGATGCCCATCGGCTCGTGGCCGAGCACGTCGCCCTTGCTCATGAACGGCCCGAGCGGTTCGTACAGGTGCAGGTCCGAACCGCAGATGTTCGTCGTCGTGATCCGGATGATGGCATCGGTCGGCTGCTCGATGACCGGGTCCGGGACCTCCTCCACGCTCACGTTGCGCTTGCCCTGCCACGTCACTGCCTTCACCGGGATCTCCTCCGATCGACGCCCCTCTGGGCTGCTCCCCGGCGCCCCGCGAGGCAAACGGGCCGGCCCAGCAAGATCTTCGGGGAGTTCACAGGGTGAGCATCCTGTGAACTCCCCGAAGATCTTGGTAGGGGGCGGGGCGGCTCAGTCGCGCAGCTCGTCGACGACCAGCTCGTCGATGGCGCCCGCGCCGGTGCGGTACGCCGCCCGGCCGATCATGTGGGCCGCCACCGGGGCGGTGAGGAACTGGAAGGCAGCGACCAGCAGCAGCTTCACCCGGTCGTCGCCCGAGTCCACCTGCAGCGACGCGCCGACAGTGACGAGCAGCACGCCGAGGGTCGTCGGCTTGGTCGCCGCGTGCATCCGGCTGAAGACGTCCGGGAAGCGCACCAGGCCGAGACCGGCGATCAGCGCCAGGCTCACCCCGGACAGCAGCAGGACGGCGCTGAGAACGTCGGTCACGAGCCGCGCCGCTCGACAAAGCGCGCCACCGTGACGGTGCCGACGAAGCCCAGCAGCGACACGGCGACCAGGACGGCGAGGAAGCTGCCGTCACCGGTCAGGGCGGCGCCGATCGCGATCCCCATGAGGACCAGCTGCAGCAGGGTGTCGAGCGCCACGATCCGGTCCGGGACGGTCGGTCCGAGCGCGAGGCGCACCAGGACCAGCAGCGCCGCGAGGCACAGCGCGACCAGGCAGATCGTCGCGACCACGGTCATGTCCGGCCCGCCTGTCCGGTGTCCTCCAGCAACGCCTTGCGGCAGTCCGCTGAGCCGACCGCGAGAATCGCCAGCCGTTCGACGCGCAGGATCGACGCGCGCACCTGCTCGACCGCGTCGGGCCCGCCCCCGACGTCGAGGACGTGCACGTAGAGCGTCGAGCGGGGCCGGTCCACCTCGAGGGTCAGCGTGCCCGGGGTCAGCGAGATGGCGTTGGCCAGCAGGGTGAGCAGCCGGTCGGAGGCGCCGCGTACGGGCACCGCGACCACCGCCTGTCGCAGCTGATGCCGGGGACACAGGACCTGCCCGGCCACCCGCGCGCTCGCGCGCATGAGGTCGAAGGCGAAGAAGCCGAGGAAGCGCAACAGCGCGAGCGGACGGACCAGTCCCTGCGACGGCACCCGCGTCGGGGGCAGCAGGGCGACGACACCGGCGCCGACCGCGAGCCCCCCGAGCACGTTGGCCGCGCTCGGCAAACCCCACAGCCCGACCCACACGACCGTGAGCCACGCGACCATGGGCAGCCGGTGCAGCCGCGACATCGTCATCGGGGCACCAGCACGGCCTGCACGTAGGACGCCGGGGCCATCAGGTCGGCGGCCGCCCGGCTGGTCAGGGCGTAGAGCGGTCCGGCGACGACCGTGATCGCGAGCCCGCCGGCGACGGCGAACGCCGCTGCGCCGAGCATCAGCCGGGGGGTGCGGGCCGTGCCGACCTCCACCGCATCTGTTGGATCCTCGTCCGGGATTACCGGGGCGACCGGGCCCCAGAACACGCTGCTCCACACCTTGCCCACGGCGTAGAGCGTCAGCAGGCTGGTGAGGATCGCGGCGCCGACCCCGACCAGCGCGAGCACCCCGCCGTCCGCCGTGCCGGCCTGGATCAGCCCGAGCTTGGCGAGGAAGCCTGACAGCGGCGGGATGCCGGCGAGCGACAGGGCTGGCACGAGGTAGAGCACCGCGAGCACCGGCGCGACGTGCTGCAGGCCGCCGCTGCGAGCCATCGACGAGGTGCCCTCACGCCGTTCGATCAGGCCGGCGACGAGGAAGAGCGTCGTCTGCACGGTGATGTGGTGGACGGTGTAGAGGATCGCGCCGGCGAGGCCGGCGACGGAGTAGAGACCCAGGCCCAGCAGCATGTAGCCGATGTGACCGACGATCGTGAACGACAGCAGCCGCTTGAGGTCGTCCTGCACGAGGGCGCCGAGGATGCCGATCACCATCGTCAGCACGGCCAGCACGAGCAGCACCGAGGCGGTGGGGCCGTCACCGGGGAACAGCAGCGTCTGGGTGCGGATGATCGCGTAGACCCCGACCTTGGTGAGCAGCCCGGCGAACACCGCGGTCACCGGAGAGGGAGCGGTGGGATAGCTGTCGGGCAGCCAGGAGAACAGCGGGAAGATGGCGGCCTTGATGCCGAACACGACGAGCAGCATCAGGCCGAGCACCAGGCGCACGCCGTCGGGGAGCTCGGCAAGCCGCACCGCCGCGTCGGCCATGTTGACGGTGCCGGTGGCGGCGTAGACGAGCCCGACCGCCGTCACGAACAGCGCCGAGGCGACCAGGCTGACCACGACATAGGTCATGCCGGCCCGCACCTGTTCGGCGCCGCCGTCGAGCGTGATCAGGACGTACGACGCGACAAGCATCACCTCGAACGCGACGAACAGGTTGAACAGGTCGCCGGTCAGGAACGCCATCGCGATGCCTGCGGCCAGCACCAGGTAGCAGGGGTGGAACACCGCGACGGTGGTGCGGCGGCCGTCCGCGGCGCCCTGGCCGATGGCGTAGAGCAGGACCGCGAGCAGGACCAGCGAGGACACCAGCAACAGCAGCGTCGACAGCCGGTCCCCGACCAGCGAGATGCCGGCGGGGGCGACCCAACCCCCGAGCTGGACGACGGCCGGACCATCGGTGTCGGCGACGAAAAGCAGCCGCCCCGCGACGGCGACAACAGCGGTCAGCGTCAGCACCGACAGCGCCCGCTGCAACCGCTGGTGGCGGCCGACCACGACCGACAGTCCGGCCGCCAGCAGCGGCAGGACGATGGGCAGCGGGAGCAGGATGCGGATCACGGCTGGTCCTGCCGCCGGGCGACGCGGCGGTCCTCGACGTCGTCCTGGACGTCGTCCTCACCGGTCAGCACCCAGCTGCGATAGGCGAGTGCAAGCAGGAACGCCGAGACGCCGAAGGTGATGACGATGGCCGTGAGCACCATCGCCTGCGGCAGCGGGTCGGCCGTACCCGCGCCCGACGGTCCGTCCTGCTTGCCGACGAACGGCACGCTGCCCGCGACCCCGCCGGCCTGAAGGAGCAGCAGGTTCGCCCCGTGCGCGAGCAGGCCCAGACCGAGCACGACGCGGGTAAGGGTCCGCTGCAGCAGCAGGAAGGTGCCGGCGGTGTAGAGCGCCCCGACGGTCAGGGCGAGGGTGAGGTTGCCGGTCACCGCTCGGCCTCCGCGCCGAGGGTGCGCAGCGCACCGAGGACCAGTCCGACGACCACCAGGAAGACGCCGGTGTCGAAGGCGAGCGCGCTGGTCGCCTTCACCGTGCCCAGCACCGGAAGCTCGAGGGTGCGGATCCCGCTCTCCAGGAACTGCCCGCCGAACAGCCACGCCGTGATTCCGGTGCCGGTGGCGAGCACCAGGCCGAGGCCGAGCGGCAGCCCAGGATCGACCGGCACCGCCGCCTGCAGCGCGGCCCGCCCCCCGGCGATGTAGCGCAGCACGAACGCGCAGCCCGCGACGAGACCGCCGACGAAGCCGCCGCCGGGCTGGTTGTGGCCGGCGAACAGCAGGTAGAGCCCGAAGACGAGCACGGTGTGGAAGACCAGCCGCACCGTCGTCTCGAGAACCACCGACCGGCGGACCTCGTCGATGTGCTCGGCGCCGGGAAGCCGGGGCGCGGCGCCACTGTCCGAGGGGCCCCTGCCGGCGTCGGAGCTGCCTGCGTCGGACGTGCCGGGGGCGGCGCTCATCCGACCCGCTCCGGCGCCGGGGTGCCCGGCTCGTCCAGCGCCTGCCCGGTCGCCGCCGTGAGCGACGTCTCGCCCTCGGCCCGCGGCGACCGCCGGGAACGGCCGGCCAGCACCAGGCTCGCGATCCCCATCGCCGCCACCACCAGCACGGTGATCTCGCCGAGGGTGTCGAACCCCCGGAAGTCGACCAGCACGACATTGACGACGTTGCGTCCACCGCCGTCGGGCAGTGACTGGTCCAGGTAGGCCTGCGAGGCCGGCGGCGCCGTACGCGCCTGGCCACTGACGAGCACGGCTGCGGTGACGAAGGTGCCCACGGCCAGGGAGATGGCAAGGCGTACGCCCTGGCCGGTCCGCATCGACTGGCGCGTGAAGTTCGCCGGCAGTCGGCGCAGCACGAACATGAACAGCACCAGCGTCAGCGTCTCGATGAGGAACTGGGTGAGCGCGAGGTCGGGGCCGCCCTGCAGCACGAACAGCACGGCGATGCCGTAACCGACGGCGCCGATGGTGAGCACGGCGGTGAAGCGCCGGTGGGCCCGGGCGGTCGCGACGGCGGCCACCGTGATGACCACCGCGACGACCGCCTGCAGCGGCCGGTCCCACGCGCGCAGGTCGCCGGTGATCTGCGTCGCCAGGAGCAGGGCCGAACCGGGCAGCACCACCACCGTGACCAGAACGGTCCCGAGATAGACGGGCAGCGAGCCGGTCTGGACGAGCACGGTGACGCGCAGGGCCAGCCGGTCCAACAGCGTCAGCGTCGAGGCGTACGAGCGGCCGGCGTCCACCAGGCCGAGCACCCGGCCGGCCCGCCGCTGCATCGACAGGACCGGCTCACGGCGGGCGAACAGCGCCGCTCCCAGCAGCAGGGTGAGGGCCGACCAGCCGAGCGCGGCGGTGAGCCCGTGCCAGAGCGCGAGGTGCTCCACCTCCGGCGGCATCCCGTAGGAGTCGGCGTAGGCCTGCACCAGCGGGTCGGCCCCCTGGGGCGCCAGTCCGAGCAGCAGCCCGGCCGCGCCGAGCACGACGACGGGAGCCAGCAGACCGGGTGAGGGGGTGTGCACCTCGGTCGGCGCGACGCCGGGCTTGGCCACGAAGGCCCCCCACAGGAAGCGGGCGCTGTAGGCGGCGGTGAGCACCGAGCCGAGGAAGAGCACCGCGAACACCACCAGGTCCGGACCGCTTCCGTGCAGGAAAGCCTCGTACGCGGCTTCCTTCGAGATGAAGCCGAGCAGCGGCGGCACGCCCGCCATCGACAGGGCCGCCAGCGTCGCGGCGACGGCCAGGACCGGCATTCGGCGTCCCACGCCGGACAGCTCGCGCAGATTCCGGCTCCCGGTCGAGTGGTCGATGACACCGACGGTCAGGAACAGGGTCGCCTTGAACAGCCCGTGGGCGAGCAGCAGCGCCGCACCGGCCAGCGCCGCCTCCCGGGTGCCGGCACCGAGCAGGACCATCAGGAAGCCGAGCTGGCTGACGGTGCCGAAGGCGAGCAGCCGCTTGAGATCGTCCTGGCGCAGGGCCCGCCAGCCGCCGACGAGCATCGTCGCGAGCCCGACCGTGATCACCACCGGTCGCCACAGCCCGATGACCGCGAAGGCAGGTGCCAGCCTTGCGACGAGGTAGATGCCCGCCTTGACCATCGCCGCCGCGTGCAGGTAGGCCGAGACGGGCGTCGGCGCGGCCATCGCGCTGGGCAGCCACGGATGGAACGGCACCTGCGCGCTCTTGGTGAACGCCCCGACCAGCACCAGCAGCAGCGCGACCGCGACGGTGCCACCGGTCGGCGGCTCGGCGAGGATCGCCGACAGCGACGCCGTGCCGGCCTGCTGGGCGATCAGGACGAAGCCGACGAGCATCGTCAGGCCGCCGAGGGCGGTGACCAGCAGCGCCTGCTGCGCCGCCCTACGGCTCTCGGCGTCCTCGTCGTCGAAGCCGATGAGCAGCCACGAGGTGACGCTGGTGAGCTCCCAGAAGACGTAGAGAAGGATCAGGTCGTCGGCGAGGACCAGCCCGAGCATGGCGCCCGCGAAGGCGGTCAGCACGCCGGCGAACCGGCCCACGCCGGCCTGGTCGGCTGGGAAGTAGCGGGCGCAGTAGAGGAAGACGAGCGTCCCGATCCCGGACACCAGGATGACCATGAGCAGCGACAGCGCGTCCATCCGGAGGTCCAGGCTGAGCCCGAGCCCGGGCACCCACGCGGTGGTCTGCACCGGCGGGCGCCCGTCGAGCACGGCGGCGGCCTGCGCGCCGGCCCACACCGCGGAAACGGCAGGAGCGAGCGCGACCAGCAGGAAGACGTTGCGGCCGAGGCGGGCACCGGCCGCAGGAGCGAGGAAGGCGAGCGCCAGATGGAGGGCGAGCAGGGCGAGCACGCAGCCTCCAGGGGTCGGCGGAGCAGAGGACCTCGGGGGCTCGTGAGCCCGATGAGGCCGCCGACCCGACTTCCCGGCACACCCGTGGCGAGCCTACCCGGCACATCGTGTGAGTTGGCGGGCCCCGGGTAAGCCCGCATTGGCACGCGGACGCGCGCCGGCACGTCGGGCCATCGGAGGAGCACGTTGAGCGAACAACCTGGCCAGGACCCCGCCATGGGCGTCCCGCCCGACAAGGAGGAGCTGCGATGAACTTGCCTGGAGAGCCGGCCATGTCGGACAAGAGCCTCGGCGAGCTCGTCGCGGCGGCCACCAAGGACCTGTCCTCCTTGATCCACAAGGAGGTCGCCCTCGCCAAGGCCGAGATCAAGACCGAGGTCGTCTCGGCCGGTAAGGGTGCCGGACTGTTCGGCGGCGCGGGGGTGACCGGGCTGTTCGCGCTGGTCTTCCTGTCGGTCGCCCTGGCCTTCGGCTTCGCCGGGCTGTTCGACATCTCGGTCGGCTGGGGCTTTCTGTTCGTGGGCCTGCTCTTCGGCGGCACGGCCGCAGTCCTCGCGGTGCTCGGCAAGGGCCAGATCAGCCAGGTGGGGCCCCCCGAGAGGACGATCGAGACGGTCAAGGACGACATCGCGTGGGCCAAGCACCCCACCCGCACCTGACCGGGGGCCGCGCCTGTGCTGTGACACGCTCGCGGCATGCGGCTCGTCGAGGACTCCGTCGTGCTCGTCGACGGGCCGTGGACGCACCGCGAGGTCACCGCCAACGGGGCTCGCTTCCACGTCGCTGAGTGCGGGCCGGCCGACGGTCCGCTGGTGCTGCTGCTGCACGGCTTCCCGGAGTTCTGGTGGTCCTGGCGTCATCAGCTGGTGGCGCTGGGGGAGGCGGGCTACCGCGCCGTCGCCCCCGACCTGCGTGGCTACGGCGCCTCGGACAAGCCCCCGCGCGGCTACGACGCCTACACGCTGTCCTCCGACGTCGCCGGGATGGTGCGGGCCCTCGGGGCCCGTGACGCCTTCCTCGTCGGCCACGACTTCGGCGGCGTGCTGGCCTGGACCGTGGCGACGCTGCACCCCCGGGTCGTTCGTAAGCTGGCCGTCGTGTCGATGCCGCACCCGCTGCGGCTGCGCCAGGCCGTCGTGTCCGACCGCGCGCAACTGCGCGCCTCGGCGTACATCGGCTTCTTCCAGCTCCCGAAAGCGCCGGAGGCAAGGCTGAGAAAGGACGACGGGGCGTACGTCGGTGATCTCCTGCGCCGGTGGGGCGGCCCCGGCTTCCCCGACACCGAGACCGAGGCGCGCTGCCGCGAGGCCATGCAGGTCCCGGGGGCCGCCCACTGCGCGCTCGAGTGGTTCCGCTGGGCGATCCGCTCGCGCACCCGTCCGAGCGGGCTACGCTTCCTGGCCCTGCTCGAGCGCGGGGTGGACGTGCCGACCCTTCAGCTGCACGGCGCGCTCGACAGCTGCCTGCTGCCGGAGACGGCGCACGGCTCCGGGCAGTGGGTGTCGGCGGCGTACGAGCTGCAGATGCTCGACGGGGTCGGGCACTTCCCGCACCAGGAGGCGCCGGAAGCGGTCACCGCGGCGCTGCTCGAGCACGCGAGATCCTAGCGGTGGCTCGCGGGCGCGACGCCGCCGGGCGACCGGTGCCGGCCGGCTCGCCGGACGCGGTCGAGCTGGTGCCCGAGCAGGCGCTCCCGCCGGCAGAGGCGCTCACCCTGGCGCGGGACCTGGTCGCTCGAGGCCGGCCGTTCTTCGCCCACGACGTGCTAGAGGCCCGGTGGAAGGTGGCGCCGGCCGGCGAGCGCGAGCTGTGGCAGGGGCTCGCGCAGGTGTGCGTCGGGCTGACGCACCTGCAGCGAGGGAACGCGATCGGTGGAGCGCGGTTGCTGCGCCGCGGAGCGGGCCGGCTGGCGGGCTACGGCGGCGCGGCGTACGGCGTCGATGTGGCGGGCGTCGTGCGACAGGCGGAGCGGCACGCGACCGAGGTCGAGGCGGGCCGGCCGGGCGACCCGCTGGCGCTGTGACGCCGCTGATTCAGGCGGTACGACGGCGGGCCTCGGCGGCAGTCGCGAGATTGGCCAGGAAGCCCTCGGCCATCGTGGTGAGCCCGGCGAGGTCGAGGCGACTGGCCCCGAGCCCAGCCACCTCGAGGACCAGCTCGGCGTGGGCCGAAGGGGCACCCGTCCCGCCCGGCGCATAGGTCAGTGTGAGGACACCCTCGGTGACGGGCAGCCCCAACCCCGTCCAGGCGAAGCGGGTGACGAAGCCGTTGGCCGTCCGCCGCGGCAGGCGGGCCGTGACGGCTGCCGTGAGGTGCCGCGCTCCCGGCCAGGTCGAAACCTCGAGCAGCATCCGGCCGGCCACCTCGCCGACCCGGCGGGCGCCCGGCCACAGCTCGAGGGCGGTCGGGCCGGCGAGCAGCAGGGCAGTGCTGGCGGGGTCAGCGCCGATGTGCCGGGCGATCGACAGCCGGGTGGTGTGCGGTTGGCCCACGGGCCGCCTCCTCCGAGTGCGCTTGCTGCAGCAAGCGTACGGCAAGCACGGTCGCCACGCGGCTCAGTCGCAGCTGCCCGTGCTCACCTGCGCAGTGGCCTGTCTCCCGGCCGCAGCCGGGCCGGACGCCTCGTCGGCGGTCAGTGCATAGCCGATCGAGGGATCGCTGGCCGCAGCCGCGAAGATCACGCCGAGGACCCGTCCCTGCGGGTCGATCAACGGTCCGCCCGAGTTGCCCGGCTGGACGAGCCCCTTGATCGAGTAGATGTCGCGCACGAGGGTGCTCTCGTTGTAGATGTCCGGGCCCCGAGCGTCCTGCCGAAGCACGAGCCGGGCAGCGTCGGCCCGGAAGGGCCCGTCGTTCGGGTAGCCGACCACGATCGCGTCGTCGCCGGTCTCAGCCGCCTCTGCGGCGAAGGCAAGCGGTGGCCGGGTGAGGCCTTCGACGGCGAGCACCGCGAGGTCGCGACCGGGGTCGTACACCACCACCCGCGCCTCGAGCTTGCGATCACCCACCTCGACCAGCGGCTCCTCTACCCCCGCCACCACATGGGCGTTGGTCATGACCCGGCCGGGCGCGTAGACGAAGCCGGTGCCCTCGATCCGTCGACGGCAGGCCTCCGCCAAGCCGGTGATCTTCAGCACGCTCGGCCGGACCGTCTGCACGACAGCACTCGAGGCCAGCGCCTGGTCGGGCGGGTTGACCTCGCGCAGCTCCGGGGGGCGAAGCTCCTCGAACACCTCGGGGAAGCCGCGCTGATCGATGAGGTCCCGGAAGGAGTTGAAGAAGCGCCGCCCGCTGTCCGGGACCAGACCGTCGACGGTGGTGATGACCACCGAGTTCCGCACCTGCGCGGCGAGCATCGGGTAGGGCGAGGAGGCCACCGCCCGGCCGACGAGCCAGGCGACGAGCAGCAGGCCGACGACGCTGATGATCGCCCCGCCGGCCGCGTCGAGGTTGCGGGCGGCGCTCCAGGTGAGGCGGCGGCGGAGCGCACCGCCGACGAGCGTGGCCAGCAACTGTCCGATGCTGGCGGCGACAAAGACGATGGCGACCCCGACGATGGCGCGCGGGAAGTCCGTGAGGAACGGCAGCTCCGCGAGGTCCGGCGCCAGCTTGGCGCCGAGGACGCCACCGCCGAGGAAGCCGATGAAGGAGAGCAGGCCGACCACCAGCCCCTGCCGGTAGCCGGAGATCGCGAACAGCAGGGCCGCGACGACGAGCACGACATCGAGCAGGTACTCCGGCATTACCGCAACCTATGGCAAAGCCGTTGCGTCCACGGGCCCGGTGGTCGATGAGCGGGCTGAGCCCTGCGGGAAGGCGTCGGCTCGACCCGAGGGGAAGATCGCACCGCGGGCTGCGAGGGCCACCGTCTGCTCGTCGAGCTTGCGTACGCGCTCGCGGTCCCACGGCTGCTCCAGACCGGCCAGGTCGAGCAGCCGGTCCAGCAAGCCGGCGGTGAACCCCCAGACGAGCAGGTCCCGCACCTCGAACGCCGGCCCGATCCAGCCGCTGGGGTGGGTCACCTGCAGCCGGGCGGCCGGGTCGGAGAGCTCGGCGAGCGGCACCCTCGCCACCGCCGCGACCTCCGCCGTGTCGACGACCCCGACGGGGTGCGGTTCCCGCCACCACGCCAGCACCGGATGCACGACGAAACCGGACGGCGGGAGCCACAGCGCCGGCAGGGTGCCGAGCACCTGCACGGTCTCAGGGTCGAGCCCCACCTCCTCGGTGGCCTCGCGCAGCGCGGCACGGACCGGACCGGAGCCCTCCGGGTCCCCGTCCTGCGGGTCCAGCGCGCCGCCCGGGAAGGCCGGCTGGCCGGCGTGCGCACGCATGGTGCTCGCCCGCTCGATGAGCAGGACGTCCGGGCCGTGCGGGCCCTCGCCGAACAGCACGAGCACCGCCGAGGAACGCCCGCCGGTCGCGGGCGGCACGAAGCGGCTGAGCTGCTCCCCGCGTACGCCCGGCAGTGCGGCGGCGAGCTGCGAAAGCCAGGCTGGGACTCCTGCGTCCGGGGTCCCCGAGTCGGCCGCCCCCGAGTCAGGCGTCATGGGCTGACCGCTACCTGGGCCGGGCTCTTGACCAGGGCGGCCGCCACTGACGGATCGGTGGGGCCGAGGCCATGGGACGGGCACAACGCCGCGACGCCGCACGCCCCGCAGGCGGGCTTCCTCGCGTGACAGACGCGTCGCCCGTGAAAGATCACCCGATGGCTGAACATCGTCCACTCGGCCCGAGGCAGGAGCGCTGCGACCGCGGTCTCGACCTTGACCGGGTCCTCGAGCGCCGTCCAGCCGAACCGGCGCACGAGGCGGCCGAAGTGGGTGTCCACCGTCAGCCCCGGGACGTCGAACGCGTTGCCCAGCACGACGTTTGCCGTCTTGCGTCCGATCCCGGGCAATGCGACGAGGTCGGGAAGTCGGGCCGGCACCTGACCGCCGTGCCGCTCCACCAGGGCGGCACCGAGCCCGATCAGGCTGCTCGTCTTGTTGCGGAAGAAGCCGGTCGGACGGATCAGGGCCTCGAGCTCGGCCCGGTCGGCACCGGCGTAGTCCGCCGCGCTCGGGTAGCGGCGAAAAAGTGCCGGAGTGACCTCGTTGACCCGCTTGTCGGTGCACTGCGCGGACAGGATCGTGGCGACAGCCAGCTCCAGGGGGGTACGGAAGTCGAGCTCGCAGTGGGCGTCGGGGTGCAGCTGTGCCAGCTCGCGAGCCATCCGGCGGGCCCGCCGGGTCAACGCCAGCGGGCTCGTCGAGAGCCCGCCCCCTGCCCCGACATCGGCCATTGACCGACCCTATGCCGCAGGCCTTCGGGTGGCTTGCCGTTGCGCCGGGCGGGTGACGCTCCTCAAGAACCCCAGGCCCCCTGACGAGCCAGGAACAGACGAATCCAGGCAGGGAACGCACGACGGAGGCAACATGTCCATCCAGGCCGCACCGCCGATCCGGCGCAAAGGTGAACCGCGGCCGGTGCCGACTCGCAGCGACGCCTACCGGCACCTGTCGATCAACGCTCTGCGGGACTATCGCAGCGCGCTCGTCGCGGAGGAGACCAACGTGTCGTACTGGCGCCGGATCCTGCAGGCGCGACTCGACCTGGTGTCAGCGAGCGGCAACGGCCGGCAGCTCGACACCGAGCGGCTACGACCGGTCCTCACCACCTCGCGCATCGGCGCCGGGCGCCAGGCACTGGTCGCGGTGCTCCCGATTGACGCCCTCCCGCCGCTGCCGAGTCTGTCCGAGCTCTGGGAGCGCCGCGTCGGCGACCACGACGAGGCCGGGCGGGCCGCCTTCGCCGAAGATCTGCAGGTCGCGGAGACCGAGCTCTCGACCTACCGCAGCGCCTTGCACGCACGTATCGGCGAGGCGACCGGTGAGCTCATCGCGCGCTACCGCGAGCAGCCGTCCCTGTGCCTGACCGCGCTGCCGCTCGAGCCGGCGCGACGGGCCAGCGCCTGAGCGCCTGACCCCGGCCTGGCGCAACCCTGACCGAAGGAGGATGGTGGGCAGGTGTCGAACAATGTCACCCTGCTCCTCATCGCCCTGGCGCTGCCGTTCCTGCTGCTGGCACTGATGCTCGGCATGGAGCGGGTGGAACGTCCGCTGCGGGTGGACTCGGTGAGCGAGCAGCTGGAGACCTTCCTGGGCACGGCCCGCCCGGACGAGGTCGAGACGTACGTGAGTGAAGGGTTCGCGCCAGCGCTCGAGCGCTACTGGCGACGACGCCGGATCACCCGCCTGCTGCCCGGGCGGCCTCGCTGAGCATGCGAGACTCCCTCCGTGAACACCGACAGCGAGGTGCTCGCCCGGGCCGGGCTGTTTCAGGGCGTCACCCCGGAGGCCCGGGAGGCGCTGTCTGCCGGGCTGGCATTCGCCGAGTTCTCCCGCGGCCAGGACGTCTTCGTCGAAGGTGAGCAGGGCGACACGCTCTACATCGTCCTGACCGGGAAGATCAAGGTCGGGCGGCGGGCGGCCGACGGGCGCGAGAACATGTTGTCGGTCATGGGTCCGTCGGACATGTTCGGCGAGCTCTCACTGTTCGATCCCGGCCCCCGGACCGCGACGGCCACGGTCCTCGTCGACGCCCGGCTCGCCTCGCTCGGGCACGCCTCGCTGCGGCCGTGGATCACCGACCGGCCCGAGATTGCCGAACAGCTGCTGCGCGTGCTCGCGCGCCGGCTGCGCCGCACCAACGACGCTGTCGCCGACCTGATCTTCACCGACGTCCCCGGCCGGGTGGCCAAGGCGCTGCTCGGGCTCGCCGACCGCTTCGGCACCGAGGAGGCCGACGGGATGCGCGTGCACCACGACCTCACCCAGGAGCAGCTGGCCCAGCTCGTCGGTGCCTCCCGGGAGACGGTCAACAAGGCGCTCGCCGACTTCAGCGCGCGCGGGTGGATGCGGGTCGACTCGCGCGCCGTGACGATCCTCGACGCCGACCGGTTGGCTCGGCGCGCGCGCTGAGGAGGAGCCCGGTTCGCGGAACGCGGCGCTCCTGCCGACCGGCGGACGCACCGTCGCGGTCTTCGGGCTCCTGGGAGCGGTGACCCTCTCACTGCTCACCGTCGCCGTGCGTCGCCGGCGCGGTGCCGAGGCACCCCGGGGTGATCCACGCGGAGTTTGACGTGCAAGTCGGACGGCAGACCACCTGAAAGTCCACGTGGATCAGCAACTCCTGCTGTGCGGCGACGTCCTGACAGGGCGGTGCGACCACCAGATCAGCGAAGGCTGAAGAGAGCCCTTTCCTTCCTCCTGTCAAGGCCTGCCGGCGCTGTGGTGGACACCGAATACTTCTCCACAGCAGTCATATTCACCGATCCGGGGCTTGCGTTGCGACGCCCGGCCCGATACAGTATCGAACATGAGTTCGGGTGCGGTGGCGGGGCTGGGGCGGACCTACGTCGTGCCGGCCGGCTGGGCCGCCGCCCAGGCCGCCGCACCCTTCGCCGACATCGTCGCCGCCGACCTCGACGGCTACGCGCCCAAAGCCCGGCAGGCCTGCGCGAGCGCCGCCTGGACCGGACCGCAGACCCGCAGCCGGATCGAGACGGTCCTGTGCGACGCCCGGATATCCCGGGTCCTGACCGACGGTCTCGGCCAGGTCATCGGCCTGGAAGCCCTTCACGACGAGGTCACCACAGCCCAACGCCGGACGCTGGCATACCGCGACCTCGGCTGCATCGCCCGCGGCTGCACCCGACCGCCCGCCTTCTGCGACGCCCACCACCTTCGCGCCCGCAAAGACGGCGGCAGCACCGACCTCGGCAACCTCGTGCTGCTCTGCAAACGCCACCACGTCATGTGGCACCAGGGCCGGCTCCAGCTACGCAACCTCCACGTCCCCTGGCTCACCAACCGAGCCGACCGGCCACCCCAGCTGGTGCTGCTCGAATGAGGCGCCCGCCACCGGCCGGGCGGCACTAGTCCCGATCAGCCAGGTAGTCCAGTTGG
>JAHWJP010000001.1 GCA_019348355.1 Actinomycetota bacterium | reverse complement strand
GCGGCGCGAGGTCCCACAGCGACACCTCGGGCTCGAAGGCGGCGTCGACCGCCCCTTCCGCGACGAGCAGGTGACACCAGAAATCGCCGTACGCGCGGGTGCGCCACACCCGCCGTGACAGCTCCAGCAGGCCGGGCAGCCGGCCTTGCTTCTCCCAGCCGGCCAGCGAGGAGTAGGACACCGACGCCTCCGACAGGTCTTCCACGGCACTGACCGAGATCCGGCGGGTGCGCGCGAGAGCGCCTCCCGTGTGGGCGCCCAGGCCGCGGGCCGCCCACCAGCGCCGGCCCAGCGCCGGTGCGCTGACGAGGCCGACGGTCACCTCGCCGTCCTCCTGCAGGGCGATGAGCGTTGCCCACACCGGCACGCCGCGTACGTAGTTCTTGGTGCCGTCGATGGGGTCGAGAATCCAGCGGCGGTCGCCGCCGCCCGTCTCGCCCGACTCCTCGCCGAGCACCGCGTCGTCCGGCCGTCGCGCGGCGAGCATGTCCCGAAGGGCTTGCTCCACCGCAGTGTCCGCGTCGGTGACCGGGCTGGAGTCCACCTTCACCTCGACGGCCAGGTCAGCGGACAGGAAACGGTCCATGCTGACCACGTCGGCGGCGTCGGCCAGTTCGTGGGCCAGCGCCAGGTCCTCGCGCAGCCGGTCAGCCGACGACGTGGATGAGGTCTTCACCGCTGTCCGCCTCCAACTCGACGGTCGCGCCGTTGCGGGTCAGGAACGACACTTCGTACGGCTGGCGATCCAGCCGTCCGGTTGCCAGCTTCTTCACCGAAAGCACAGTGAGCTGCTCGCCGGCGGCGTAGAGCCGCCACGGGTTTTCCGTGAAGTCGTAGAGATGTTGCTTGCCGACCAGCTCGACGACGGCACCGGGGACCAGTTCGCGAATGGGCACCGGCCAGGGCGCAGGTGTCGTCACGCCGCCGAGCCTAATCGCCGGGCTGGCAGACTCGCCGGCGTGACTGCCGCCTTCATCTTCCCCGGTCAGGGTTCCCAGCGTCCGGGCATGGGTGAGCCGTGGGTAGCTGATCCGGGGTGGTCACTCGTCGAGCGGGCGGGCGACGTCCTCGGCCGCGACCTCGAACGGCTGCTGCTCGACGCCGACGACGAAGAGTTGCGGTCGACCCAGAACGCGCAGGTGTCGACCTATCTGGTCAGCCTGCTCGCCTGGCAGGCCGTGCTGCCGCAGGATGTCGCTGTCGTCGCCGGACACTCGCTCGGGGAGCTGACGGCGCTGGTCGCGGGCGGGGTGCTCACCAGTCACGACGGACTCGACCTGGTCGTGGCCCGGGGAAAGGCCATGCTGGCGGCGACCGAGGCGGCACCAGGCGCGATGGCCGCGGTCCTCGGTCTGGCGGACGCCGAGGTGGAGCGGGTCTGCGCCGGCATCGAGCAGGTCTGGCCGGCCAACTTCAACGCACCCGAGCATGTCGTGATCTCGGGCACGGTGGCCGGCGTCGAGGCGGCGTCGGCTACGTGCCGCGAGGCGGGTGCGCGGCGCGTGCTGCCGCTGCCGGTGGGTGGCGCCTTCCACACACCGCTCATGGCACCCGCCCGCAAGACCCTGGACGTGGCGGTGGCTTCCGTGCCGTACGCCCGTCCGGAGGTGCCGGTGCTGTCCGCGGTTGACGCCCTGCCCTATCGGGACGACCCGCGCAGCGCGGCGGCGACCCTGTCCCGCCAGCTGACGGCGCCGGTCCGGTGGCGGCAGGTGCTCGAGGCGCTGCCGGCGTACGGCGTCGACACCGTGGTCGAGCTCGGTCCGGGCGGCGTGCTCACCGCGCTGGTCAAGCGGACCCTTCCCGGCATGCGGGCCGTGTCGGTCGCGGCCCCTGCGGACGTCGAGCAGCTGCGCCGTAGCCGAACGTAGGCTCGCGGGCGTGACCACCGCGACCTCGACCCCGCCGGTGGAGCTGGCCCGCTCCCTCGCGGACGACCTGCTGCGGCCGCTGGCCGAGCAGGTCGACCGCACCGTCGTGCCGCGCTCCCATCTGGACGCCTGGGCCCGCGCCGGCCTGCTGGGTCTGTCGGGACCGACGGCTCACGGCGGCGGTGGCGCCCCCGCGCGGGTCGTCCGCGAGGTGGCCGAGATCCTCGCCGGGGCCTGCGGCGCAACCTGGTTCGTCGCGACACAGCACGAGACGCCGCTCGCGACGCTCGCGGCATCGGGCAACCACGCCCTGCAGGACCGGCTGCTCGAGGACCTGTGCACCGGGACGGTTCTCGGCGGTGTCGCGATCGCGCAGCTGCGCCGCCCCGGTCCGCCGGCTGTCACGGCGACCCGGGTCGAGGGCGGCTGGCGGTTCGACGGACACGTGGGATGGATGACCAGCTGGGGGATCTGCGATGTCGTCCTGCTCGGCGGGGTGAGCCCTGCCGGCGAGGTCGTCTACGTCCTCGTGCCGGCCCGGGACGGCGGTGGCCTGACGGCGTCGCCGCCGTTGCAGCTGGCCGCGATGCAGGCGACGGTTACCGTCACGCTGGACCTCGACGGCTTCTGCGTAGCCGACGCGGACGTCGTGGACGTCGTGGACGTGACGGCGTGGCTCACCGCGGACGCCGCGAAGACCGCCAATGCCCGGCCGCACACGTTCGGCCTGCAGCGGGAGTGCGTGCGGCGGCTGGCGGAGACGGCGGCGCGGCGCGACGACGGCACGGCGGCGGCGCTCGCCCAGCAGCTGGCGCAGGAGGGCAACCGGCTCCGAGCCGTGGCCTACGCCCTGGTCGACGAGCTGCCCGCCGAGGAGCGGATCGAGGAGCGGCTGGCCGTGCGCGCCGCCTCGCTGGAACTGGTCGTGCGCACCGCGACCGCGCTCGTCGCAGCCACCGGCGGATCGGCCATGGCGTTGTCGGCTGCGCCCCAGCGCCTCGCGCGGGAGGCGGTCTTCCACCTGGTGCAGGCGCAGACCGCGCCGGTGCGTGAGGCGACGCTGCAACTGCTGCGGGACACCGGCGCATGACGACCTGGCAGCTCACCGACGCCGACTGGAACTCATGGCCGGACGAGCGCAGCGACCTGCAAATCTTCCAGCAGGCAGCGGATCTCGGGCTCGCCGGCATCGAGCTCGGGGTCTACGACGCCGCCATCGAGCTCGCGCCGGAGCGGTCGGCGGAGTTGGCTGACATCGTCGAGCAGACCGGAGTGCCGATCGCGGCGGTGCTGCTGTCGCTGCCGGCCGAGCGTTGGCGGCAGGGCGCCCTTTCCGGTGATGTCGACCGCCTGGTGTGGCAGGTGTCCTCCTGCGCCGCCGTGTGCCGGGTGCTCGGCCTCGACGTGCTCGGGATCTGGCCCGGCGCAGACCCGGAAGGCGCCGACGTCGCCGACGCGCTCGCCCGCTGCGTCGACGCGGCCGACGGGGTGCGCCTCGCGCTCGAGTACAAGCCAGGGACAGCGGTGGCAACCGCCGAACAGGCGTTGAAGCTGTGCGAGCAGGTGCCCGGCCTAGGCGTCCTGCTCGACACCGGTCACGCGTTCGCCGCCGGCGAGGACCCGGCCGCGGTCGTCGACCGGCTCGGCGACCTGCTGCTGCACTGCCACCTCGGTGACGCGCCGCTGGGCGGGGACGACGACGACCTGCCGTGCGGCCGCTTGCACGACTTTCACTCCTTCGTCGCGGCGCTGGACGCGTCCGGCTTCTCCGGTACGGCCTCGTTCGACCTCTACGGCGCGGTGAGCTCGGGCGTCGTGACCGGCGCGCAGGCGGTGCGCGAGAGCCGCGACCACGTGCTGTCGCGCCGGTCCTGATGCGCGCTGTCGTCGCGGCCGGCCCCGGGGACTTCGCGGTCCGCGAGGTCGAGGAGCCGACCGGCCCGCTGGTCGTCGAGGTGGAGGCCGCCGGGGTCTGCGCCGCCGACCGCATGCTGTGGTCGGGGCGGCACCCGTGGGGCGAGCTCGCCTGGCCGATGATCCCCGGCCACGAGCTGCTGGGGCGGGTCGTGCTCGGGACCCCGGGCTGCCCGGTGGGCACCCGTCTCACCGCCGAGGTCAAGCTGCCGTGCGGCTCCTGCCTGGCGTGCTGGCGCGGCGACTCGCACCTGTGCCCCCGCGGCCGGCATCTGGGCAGCGGCACCCCCGGCGCGTTCGCCGAGCGCCTCGCCCTACCGCCCGAGGCGGTCATCCATCGCGTCCCCGACTCCCTCACCACCCGGCAGGCGGTGCTCGCCGAGCCGATGGCGTGCGCGCTGCACGCGGTGCGCCGCGCGGGGGTGCGTCCCGGTGACCGGGTGGTGGTGGCCGGCCTGGGTGGTCTCGGCGCACTGGCGGTGCATGCGGCGCGGGCGGAGGGCGCCTCGTCGGTGACTGCCGTCGTACGGTCAACTGAAAAAGCCTCACTGTCAGCCAGTCTCGGCTACGATGCGGCGACCCAGGCACCGGACGACGGTGCGTACGACGTGGTCCTCGACGTCAGCGGATCGGTCGACGCCGTCGCTGTCCTGCTCCGCGCCGTGCGGCCCGGCGGCCGGGTCGGGGTCTACGGCGTCTACGACCGGCCGCTGCCGCTGGACCTCAATGCCCTCGCCGAGTTCGGTGAGCTGACCGTCTCCGGCGGCCATCTCGCGCCGGGGTGCTTCCCTGACGCGATTGCACTGCTCGCCGGTGTCGACGGCGACCTCGTCGTCACCGGCACGCATCCGCTCGACCGCCTCGTCGACGCACTCGCGCCGGCGGACCGCCCTCGCCTCAAGGAGATCGTGCTCCCGTGAACGACCTGATCGCCCAGCTCATCGTCGTCGGCCGCAAGGCGGTGGCCTCCGGGCTGGTCATCGGCTCCGGCGGCAACCTGTCGGCGCGGCTGCCCGGCGCGGACGAGTGCGTCGTGACCTGCTCGGGCAGCTGGCTCGACGAGCTCACGCCCGAGCAGTTCAGCGTCGTGGCGATCGCCGACGGGACGGTGCGCGGCGGCCACCCGGCGCCGAGCAGCGAGGTGCCGCTGCACCTCGCGACCTACCGGGCGCGGCCGGACGCCAACGCGCTCATCCACCTGCACCCGCAGACCAGCGTGCTGCTCGACGCCCTCGGCTACCCGATCCGGCTGCTGACGACCGACCAGGCCTACTACGTACGCGAGGTGCGCTCGACGCCGTTCCTGCAGAGCGGCACACCGGAGCTCGCGCAGGCCGGCGCGGATGCGGTCGCGGACGGCTGCAACTGCGTGATCCTCGGCCACCACGGCTGTTCGGTGATCGCCGACACGATCGAGCTGGCCCACAAGCGGGCCGCCAACCTCGAGGAGGCGGCCCGCGCGACGCTGACGATGCTGCAGCTCGGCGACACGACGAGCGTCTGCCCGCCGGCCTACCTCGAGACGATCCGGGCGCAGGAAGCCGCCGCGCAGGTCGGCCACTGAGATGGGTCTGGTCGCCGGGCTCGACGTCGGGGGCTCCTCGGTCAAGGCGTGGGTCGCGGACTCAGATCCCCCTCGCGTACTCGCGGAGGTGTCCCGGCCGCTGACCTCGCTGCGCCCCGCGCCGCACCGGGTCGAGCTGGACCCGGCCGGCTGGGAGGCTGCCTGCCGGCAGGCGCTCGCCGACGCGGTCGAGGCGGTCGGCCGGCCGGGAGCGGACTACCTCGGGGTGACCGTCTCGACGCTGCGCCAGGGCTTCGTCCTGCTCGACGGCGCCGGGGAGGTGCTCGGCAACGGGATCCTCAACAGCGACCGGCGCGGCGCGGCGTACGCCCACGTGCTCGCCGGGACGCACCGCTTGACCGGCCACTGGCCGGCGCCGGAGCTGACCCTGCCCAAGCTGCTCGCGCTGGCGCTCGAGGAGCCCGAGCGGTGGGCGGCGACCGCTCGGGTGCTGTTCGTGCACGACTGGCTGGTCTGGCGAATGACGGGCGTCCAGGTCACCGAGGCGTCCTACGCCTGCGCGGGCGGTATGGCCGACGTGACGGCGCGTACGTGGGCGGCCGATCTGCTGGTGGAGTGCGGCGTCGGCGTCGCCCGGCTCGCCCCGGTGGTGGAGGCGGGCACCGTGGTCGGCGAGCTGGTGGACGGCTGGGCGCTTCCGGCGACCCTGCCGGTGGTGGCCGGCTGCGGCGACACGCAGCTGGCTGCCATGGGTGTCGGTGGTCTCGGCGACGGGGTGCTCACCGTCGTCGCCGGCTCGTCCACCCCGGTGCAGGCCGCGACGTCCACGCCGGTCGAGGACCCGCTGGGGCGGCCCTGGGTGTCGACGCACGCCGCCCCCGACCGCTGGGCCGCCGAGGGCAACGCCGGCTATCCCGGGACGTTCTCGGGCTGGTGGGCGGGCCTGGCCGGTGCGTCCCCCGGGCCCCGCGCGCCCGGGCTGCTCGCGGTCACGGCGGCGCCCTACTGGGCGAAGGAGACCTGGGCGGTGAAGCCGCCGGTGTCGCTGCTGGGCCTGAGTCCCGACACCACCGCCGCGCAGGTGGCCGGCGCGCTGCTCGATGCGCACGCCTACGCCGTACGCGGCAATGTCGAGGACCTGGAGCGGGCTCTGGGCCGGCGGGCCGAGGCCGTCGTCGTCTGCGGCGGCGCGGCGGCTGACGGGCGGCTGTCGCGGCTGCTGGCCGAGGTGCTCGGACGTGACATCCGCCACGCGAGCGGCGCGGGCGCTGTGGCCGCGGCGGGCACGGTCCTCGTGGCGCGCGCCGTCGGCGCCCACGCCCATCTTCCCTCGCTGCCGCAGACGATGCTCATGGCGGGCGACCGAGCGCCGCACGACGAGCCGTACGCCCGCTGGTGTGCCGCGCACGCGGCCCTGCGGGCCGCTCTGCCGGAGAGGGAGTGACGTGAAGGCTTGTGTGACAGCGGAGTTCACGCCGGATGGGGTTCGTCGACTGGAGTCGCTCGGCTACGAGGTGGTGCGGGCCGGCTGGGGGACGACGCGACAGACCCTCGACCGGGACGCCTACCTGCTCGCCGCGGTGGGAAGCGCGCTGCTCGTCACCGAGATCGAGCAGGTGGATGCCGCGGTGCTCGACGCGCTGCCCGAGCTGCGGCTGGTGGCGACCGCCCGCGGCGGGCCGGTCAACGTCGACCTCGCCGGGTGCGCCGCCAGGGGCATCCCCGTCGTGTTCACCCCGGCCCGCAACGCCGACTCCGTCGCGGACTTCGTGCTCGGGGTGATGCTGTCGCTGGCCCGTTGCATCGGCGCCGCCGAGCGGCACCTGCGCGACGAGGGCTGGCATGTCGGGGGTGAGCTGCCGTACCTGCACTTTCGCGGACCAGAACTCGCGGGCCGCGCGCTCGGCCTGGTCGGCTACGGCGCTATCGGGCGGCGGGTGGCGCAGCGGGCGCGCGACGGCTTCGGCATGCGGGTGCAGTTCTGCGACCCGTACGCCGAAGGTGGGGTGTCTCTCCACGCGCTGCTCGAGACGTCCGACGTCGTGTCGCTGCACTGTCCCAGGGTGGCCGAGACCCGTGGGCTGATCGACGCTGCCGCGCTGGCCCGGATGCAGCCCGGGGCCTACCTGGTCAACACTGCCGGCGGGGGGATCGTCGACGAGGTCGCGCTGGTCGAGGCGCTGCACGCGGGTCACCTCGCCGGGGCGGCGCTCGACGTCTTCGCCACCGAGCCGTTGCCGCGCGACTCACCCTTGATGACCGCGCCGCGCCTGCTGCTCACGCCGCACCTGGCCGGGGCGGCGCTCGACGTGGTGCGCCACCACACCGAGCTGATCTGCGCCGACGTCGAGCGCTGGCACCGCGGCGAGCCGCTGCACCACAGCGCCCGCTGACCTGCCCCCCGCCCCCTGCCCCCCGCCCCCTCTTGGCCGACTTCCCCTGCGAAACGACACTGCCGGGGGCCCGGATCGTGTCGTCTGGCAGGGGAAGTGCGGAGAAGGGCGGGGGTAGGGCCGAGGGCGGGGGGGTTCGACGCTCAGGCCAGGCCCAGGGCGACCTCGAAGATCGCTGAGCCGGCGCGGGCCTGCGCCGCCTGCTCGGTCTTGGTGAAGGCATCGCTCCAGGACCGGCCGGGCAGCTCGTCCCAGACGAACAGCAGGGACGCGGCCCGCATGCCGAAGGCCGTCGCCGCCGAGAACACCGCCGAGGTCTCCATGTCCACGGCGAGGTGACCGGCGGCAGCCCACTTGCGCAGCAGCGCGGGCGGCTGCGCGAGCAGCGCCGACGTCGTGATGGTCGAGCCGCGGTGACAGTGCATGTTGCGGCCGGCGAACAGGGAGGCGGCGCGGGTGACCCGGCCGAGGTTGGCCTTGGCGACGCCCTTGCCGCCGTAGTACTGCGAGGCGCCCTCACCGATCGTCGCCCGTTCGGACAGCACGATGTCGCCGGTGCGCACGTTGGGCTGCAGGCCCCCGCACGAGCCGATCTGGACGACGACCGGGGTGCCGCAGGTGCCGAGGACATGGACCGGCTCCACCGCGCGGGAGGCGCCGTAGGCCGGGCAGAACGCAACCGGCAGGTCGCCGTACCAGCCGTGCCACAGGTCCGGCATGCCGAGCTCGCGCACCCCCTCGAGCAGCGGCAGCCGGCTGTCCAGGGCGCGCTGGCGCCACCATGTCCCCTCCAGCACCAGCAGTCGGGGGACCTCGTCCTCGTCCAGGTTGAGCAGGTTCATCCAGCCGGCGCGGTCCACGTCGAGCATCCTGACCTAGTGCTCGGTCCGCCGCCACGAGGGCGGTTCCGATGTACCATCGGCGTGTTGCTCCGGATCCCTGGTGACGCCCGTACGCCGGCGCGTGAGGGAGAGGCCCGATGACCTTCGATCCGAATCTGCTGGAACCATCGGCGATGTCGTGACCACCGGACACGGCCGTGGCTGATCAGCCCGCCGTCCTTCTCCTCTGTCCGATCGCCGGTGGTCCGCAGACGGTCGTGGCTGTGGTGGGCGAGGCCGACATCAGTACGGCCGGACAGCTGCGTGACCAGTTCGCCGACGTGCTGGCGTCCCGGCCCGGCTCGGTGCTCATGGACGTGACCAGCCTGGACTTCTGCGACCTCAGTGGCCTCGACGCGCTGGGCGAGGCCGCATCCGCCGCCGCGGACGCCGGCCTCGTGATGACCAGCCAGGGGTGCTCACCCCAGCTGGCCTGGCTGTTCGATACCTTCACTCCGCGCAGCGGAGTGCGTCTGGCACCCGGGACCGGGCGCGTCCCCCGAGCCCGGCAGGCGCCGACGTCCGAGCCGGCGGCCTGATCCGTCCATGACGGGGGCCGATCGGCTGCGAGCAGAGTTGGGAGCCGCCATGGTGGGGGCTGGAAGCGCCCTGGAGGCGGCCAACTCGCTGTGCCACGCCTGCGTGGACCTGCTCGAGGTGGACGGCGCGTCCATCTCGCTCATGCACGAGGGCAACAGCCGCGGGACGTTCGGCTCCAGCAACGAACTCAGCCGTCGGCTCGACTCCCTGCAGTACACCTTCGGCGAGGGTCCCTGCCTGGACGCCGTGCGGGAGGGTCGGCCGGTGCTTGCCACCGACCTGTCGGACCCGCAGGATCAGCGTTGGCCCGCTTTTCGTGATGCCATGCTGGAGTCCGGGGTGCGCGCGGTGTTTGCGCTCCCGGTGGCCGTCGCATCGTCCTACGTGGGTGCGCTCGACCTGTTTCGAAGCCAGAAGGGAGAGATGACCACCGAGGCGCTGACCGGCGGGCTGATGGCCGCCGAGCTCGCCGCGCTCCCCTTGCTGGATCTGATGACTGCTGACGTGGACTGGGAAGGCGCGGGACAGGGCGATGACGGCTGGGAGCAGCTCGCGTCACTGGAGCGGGTCGAGGTCTATCAGGCGACCGGCATGATCATGGGGGCGATGGAGATGGGGCCGTCGGAAGCGCTGGTCCGGCTGCGTGCCCACGCCTACGCGCGCGGTATGACCGCCAGCGAGCTGGCCTGGGCGGTGGTGGAGCGCCGACTCCAGCTGGACGTCGACGATTGGTCGGGCGATGCTGGTGACGTGACCGGGCCGGCTCGATGACCGCCGGTCGTGAGCGCGAGGTCACCCGGGCCTTCGTGTCGTTGGCCAGCAACCTGGCCAACGGCTACGACGTCGTCGACCTGCTCAACGACCTGACCGTGGACTGCGCCAGGTTGCTGGACGTGGCCTCGGCCGGCCTGCTGCTGGCCGACGGGCGAGGCGTGTTGCATGTCATGGCAGCCTCTTCAGAGCGCACCCGGCAGCTCGAGGTGTTCCAGCTGCAGCGAGCGGAGGGTCCCTGCCGGGACTGCTTCCACGAGCAGAAGGCGATCCCGGTCCCAGACCTCGCGGCACAAGCTGCGCGCTGGCCGCAGTTCGTGCCCGCTGCGCTGGAAGCCGGATTTGCCAGCGTGCACGCCTTGCCGATGCGGCTCCGCGACAACGGGCTCGGGGCGCTCGGGCTGTTCGGCACGACCGTGGGAGCGCTCGGGCCGGACGACCTGAGTCTGGGCCAGGCGTTGGCCGATGTCGCCAGCGTCGCCCTCGTGCAGGACAACGCCGCTGCGGACCGCACCGCTGTGAACGAGCAGCTGCAGACCGCGCTCACCAGCCGCGTCGTGCTCGAGCAGGCGAAGGGCGTGTTGGCCCAGCAGGGCGAGCTGGACATGCCGCAGGCTTTCGCGGTGCTCCGGAAGTACGCCCGCGATCACAACCTGCCCCTCACGAAGGTGGCGCAGGCGATCGTGTCCCGCGCGTTGCCGGCGGAGGCAGCCCTCGACCATGCCCGGACAAGGGGTCAGAGCCGCTCCTGACGGCGGCCGGGACAGGCCATCACCGATCAGCTCCTGGTGGCCGCGGACCCCGCGATGTCCCAGGCGGGCTGGGCGAGGTCCACGACCGCGTCGCACAGCCGCGCGATCTGGTCGGCGTCGTGGCTGACGAGTAGCACGGTCCGGCGGCCGCGCAGGCTCGCCACCGACGCCTCGACGACCTCTCGGGATCCCGCATCGAGCGCGCTCGTCGGTTCGTCGAGCAGCAGCAGCGCCGGGTCGAGCGCGAGGGCCCGGGCCAGGCACAGCCGCTGGCGCTGACCGACCGAGAGCTGCGCGGCCGGGCTGTCCAGCCGATCCGCGACCTCGGCCCACAGGCCGGCTTCCTCGAGGGCGTTGACCGCCCGTTCGCGCAGGCACGCACGCGGCGCACGGACCACATGGCGCAGGCCGAACAGGGCGTTGTCGAGCACGCTGCCGGGGAACACCACGGGTGACTGCCCGACGAGGCCCGCCTGCGCCCGCAGGTCCGACAGTCGTCCCGCCTCGGCCGGTCGTCGACCCAGCACGCACAGTCCTCCCTCGACGGTCAGCCCGGCCGGCAGCAGACCCACGAGTGCGCGCAGCACCGTGGACTTGCCCGAGCCGGAGGGCCCGCGCAGGCCGACCGTGGTGCCGGGACAGACGTGGAAGGTGAGCGGCCCGACGAGCACCCGCTGCGCGGTGCGGACGACCAGCCGGTCAGCATCGACGGTGGCAGCGGAGGTCGCCGTCATGCGGTCGCCGTCATGCGGCGGCGGGCGGGGACGGCAGCGAGCAGGAGCAGCCCTGCCAGCACGACGAGCACGACGCCGGCGCCCCATGCGGCGGCCAGTGCCGCCGGGTCGGCGGCGTCCTGAGCCAGGGCGAACACATGCGTCGGCAGCGACTGCACCGGCGCCTGCACGACGCCGAGAGGCAGCGCGGTGGCACCCGCGAAGACCGTGGCGGTGAACAGCAGCGGGGCGGTCTCCCCCGCGGCCCGGGCCAGCCCGAGCAGCAGGCCGGTGAGCAGGGCTGGCCTGGCGTGTGGCAGCAGGACCGCGCGCACGAGTTGGCTGCGGGTCAGGCCGAGGGCGAGCGCGGCTTCGCGATGGACGGAGGCGAGCTGGTCGAGGCGGGCGGCGGTCGTCAGTGCGACGACCGGTGTCGCGACGACGGCGAGCAGCAGCGCACCCGCCAGCCAGGACTTGCCCCACCCGAGCGCCGTCGAGAAGAAGGCGTAGCCGGCCAGTCCCAGCACGATCGTGGGCACCCCGCCGAGGGTCAACGTCGCGGTGTGCAGCACGCGGCGCGTACGCGGTCCGGCGTACTCCCCGATCAGCAGGCCGAGGCCGAGCCCAAGGGGCAGCGTGACGATCCCGGCCGCGATCACGAGCAGGGTCGTGCCGAGGATCTGGCCGCGCACCCCGCCACCGCTGGCGCCGACCGCGTCCTCGAGCCAGAACGACGGCGAGAGTGCGGCGCTGCCGCGGGTGATGGCGAGTACGGCGATGCCGGCGAGCAGCAGCAGCGGCAGAACGACGGCGGCGGTCCGCAGCGCCGTGGCTGTCCGGTCGTGCGCCAGGCGGAAACGTCCGGCGTACGGGGTGCGGCGAGCCGGGCGGGCGCCGGAGCGCCGACTGCTCGCGAGGGTCGCGCCACCGACGCAGAGCAGGAGCAGCAGCGCCACCGCCGACAGTGCCGCCCGGTGGCTGCCCACCGCGCCGGCCAGCACCGGCTCCGGTCCGCCGAGTTTGGTGGTCAGCGTCTGACCGGGGGACAGCAGCGAGGACAGCGCGGACGCGGGATCGGGCAGCCGGCCGTCGGCCCGCCCGATCACCAGGAAGACTGCGATGGTCTCCCCGAGGGCGCGGGCCAGGCCCAGCAGGACGGCCGCCCGCATGCCGGGTCCCGCGAGCGGCAGGACGGCCGAGCGGATGACCTCGCGGCGGGTCAGCCCGAGGGCCGCGGCGGCTTCGCGGGCCGAGTCGGGCACGGCAGCAAGCGCGTCCACGCTGACCGCGACGATCGTCGGCAGGACCATGACGGCGAGCACGAGGCCGGCGGCGAGCAGGCTGTCGCCTCCGGGGACGTTCCCGACGGTCGAGACGAACGGGCGCACGACCGCGATCCCGACCAGGCCGTAGACGATGGACGGCACGGCCGCGAGCAGCTCCACCCCGCTGCGCAGCGGTCGGGCGAGGCGCGGCGGGAGCTGCTCGTGCAATGCGGTGGCCGCCGCCCACCCGACCGGGACCGCGAGGCAGAGGGCGATCACGCTGACCACCGCAGTGCCCCACAGCATGGCGGTGACGCCGTACGCGTCGTTGGGGGCGTCCCAGGTCGAGGTGCTGAGCAGTATTCGCCAGTCGACGTCACCTGCCGCGAGGCCGGCGAGGACGAAACCGACCACGAACAGGCCGGCGAGCACCGAGAGCACCCCGCCGCCGGCCGTCAGGCCGGGCACCCAGCGGGGCGACCGGGGCCGGCGGGTGACGCCGACGACGGGCGACGCGCCGTGCAGCAGGCCCGTGGTCACGCCGACGGTCAGCTCGACAGCTGGGCGAGCGTCAGGTAGCCGTGCTTGGGCAGCAGCTGCTGACCCTTCTCGGACAGGACGTAGTCCAGAAAGGTCTTGGCGGCGCCGCTCGGGGGCCCGTCGGTCAGGAAGAACAGCGGTCGCGACAGGGCGTAGCTCTTGTCGGCGATGGCGGCGGGTGTCGGCAGGACCCCTTCCACCGCGAGCAGCCCGAGCTGCGGCTGCCCGTCGAGAAACGCTGACGACAGCGGGGCGACCGACCCGGGGGTGGAGAGCAGCTTGGTGCGGGTCTCCTCGTTGCCGCCGACGATGGCGAAGCGCGGGCTGTCCGGCGGAGCGGGAGCCTTGCCGTCCTTGCCGTAGAGGTAGGTGTCGAGCACCTCGCGGGTGCCGCGGCCGGGCTCCTTGTCGTAGACGAACACCTCGAGGTCCGGTCCGCCGAGCTCGGACCAGTTGGCGACCCGCCCCTCGAACAGCGCCTGCAGCTGGCTCTTGTCGACGCTGGTCAGCCCGCCGTCGATCACCTCCTTGCGGACGACGACCCCGACGGCGTCCTGACCGATCAGCGTCTCGGTGTAGTCGACGTCGGGCGCCGCGGCGCGGTCCTTGTCACCGATCGGCTTGGAGCTCATCGCGACGTCTATCTGGCCGGCGCCGAGCTGGGTGATGCCGCCGCCGGAGCCGCCCTGCGTGTCGACGGTGATCGTCAGTCCGTCGCCGCGCAGGGCTTCGGCGGCGTCCGCCGCGACCGGGTTGACGGTGGTGGAACCGCTGATGCGCAGCGTCGTCGACGACGCGCCGGCCGCGCCGGTCCCACCGGCGCAGGCCGTGGTGAGCAGCAGTGCGAGGCAGGGCAGGAGAGCTCGCGGCGGACAGACGGCTCTGATCCCGGTCAGCAGCACGCGCTGCCCGCATCGCCTGCGGCAGTGGTCAGGCCGGCGACGGAGCGGCGGGCGGGTGCCGCCGGACCGGTCAGGTCCGGCGCCTCCGGCGGAGTACAGGCGAACGCCGGCGCGGTCGCCGGGTCGACCGGCTCGGCCGGCTCGAGCAGCTCGAACTGCCCGGCGTACGGCGCGCGGCACAGCAGCGCAAAGGTCTTGGCGCACACCGCCGTCGGTACACCGCGCTCGTAGACGTGCGCGTCGTCGTCGAGCACGGCCTTCCACGGCCCCTTGAGCACGACCGCCTGGCCGTGGTCGAAGCACGGACCCTGCTTGCCCTTGTACGCGACGACCGTCACGGAGCGGAACTCGATCCCCTCGACGACCTGCCACGGCGCGCTGTCGCGCTTGGCGAGCGTCACGCCGTAGAAGCCCGCGTCTTCGAACGCGCGCAGGAACGCCTCCTCCTGGAACGCGCCGGAGATGCAGCCGCTCCACAGCTCCGGGTCGGCGCGCAGGTGCTCGGGCACGTCGACGTCGCTGACGATGTCGCTGATGATCGCCCGGCCGCCCCGGCGCAGGACGCGGAAGATCTCGGCGAACAGCTCGCCCTTGGCTTCGGTGGCGACGAGGTTGAGCACGCAGTTCGAGACGACTGCATCCACGCTGTCGTCGGGCACCAGCGGCGAGTCCAGCCGCTGACGGGCGGTCTCGGCCTCGAAGGCCTGCAGCGACGCGAGGTCGTCCACCGGGTGAGCGCCGAGCCACTGTTCGGTGGCCGCGACGTCGAGACGCAGATCCTGGATCCGGCCCTTGCGGAACTCCACGTTGGCAAATCCGACCGCCTCGGCGACCTGCGGCGCGGCGTTCGCCGCCAGCGCGAGCATCTCGTCGTTGATGTCGACGCCGATAACCCGCCCGGTCTCGCCGACCACCTGTGAGGCGATGAAGGCGATCTTCCCGCCGCCGCTGCCGAGGTCGAGGACCGTCTCGCCGGCGCCCAGATGGGCCGACGGGTCACCGCAGCCGTAGTCGCGATCGAGCACCTCCTGCGGGATCACCGTCAGGAACTGCGGGTCGTAGTCCACCGGACAGCACAGGGCGGCCTCGACGGCCTGCGCCCCTGCGCTGTAACGCTCGGCCACGGCCAGCTCGACATCGGGGGTGGTGATCAGCGTCATGCAGACGTCCTTTCGGGAGTACGCGAGTAGAGGTCGCGGGCGGTAGCCGCGTCGAAGCGGTCGGCCGGCAGGTCGAGCACGACCCGGCCGTCGCGGAGCCCGACGACGCGGTCGGCGAAGCCGGCCACGAGGTCGACCTGGTGCAGGCTGCAGACGACGGCCTTGCCGTGGTCGGTGGCCAGCGACCGCAGGGCGGCGAGGACGGCGGACGCGCTGGCCGGGTCGAGGCTCGCCACCGGCTCGTCGGCGAGCACGACCCGGGCCCGCGAGGCCAGCACGCGGGCGATGGCGACACGCTGCTGCTGGCCGCCGGACAGCCGGTCGGCCCGGGTGTGCGCGAAGGCCAGCAGGCCGACCTGGTCCAGGCAGCGGGCAGCGAGATCCTGCTCAGCGACGGGGAACCGGCGCAGGACCACGCGCCACGCGGGTACGTCGGCCAGCCGCCCGACGAGCACGTTCTGCAGGGCGGACAGCCGGCGTACGAGGTTGTAGGACTGGAACACCAGCCCGAGCTCCCGCCGGGCGTCGCGCAGGGCGCTGCCCTCGAGCTGCTGCAGGTCGGCGCCGAAGACCTCCAGCACACCGGCGTCGGCGCGCACCAGCCGGGTCAGGCAGCGGAACAGCGTCGTTTTGCCGGCACCGCTCGGGCCGACGACGGCGACGACCTGGCCGGGCTGCACGTCGAGGTCGACGGCGCGCAGGACCGGGGTTCCGGCGTAGGCGTGGGTGAGGCCGCGAACGGACAGGGCGGTCATCATGCGAGGGCCTTGCGCAGGCGCCCGGACAGCTGGTCGACCAGCGTCACCATGACGAGGATGACCAGCAGGATCGTGGCGAGGCGCGGGAAGGCCAGCAGGTCCACCGCGTTCTTCAGCTCCTGGCCGATCCCCCCGGCACCGACGACGCCGAGCACCGTCGAGGCGCGGATGTTGAACTCCAGCAGGTAGAGCCCGATGCCGCTGATGCTCGGCAGCACGTCCGGCAGCAGCGTGAAGCTGGCCGTCTTGACCCGCCCCGCGCCGGTCAGCTCGGCCGCCTCGAGCGGTCCGGAAGGCAGCGCCTCGATGCTCTCGCTGAACAGCTTGCCCATCGAACCCCAGGTGTGCAGGGCGATCCCGAGCACGCCCGCGAACGGTCCGAGCCCGACCGCCGCGACGAACAGCAGCGCGAAGACGAACGCGTCGACGCCGCGAAGTCCGTTGAGGAACAGGCGTACGGGCACCCGCACCCAGCCGCTCGGGGTGGTGCTGCGGGCGGCCAACACGCACAGCGGCAGGGCGAGCACGACGGCGAACGCGGTGCCGACGACGGCAATCGCGACCGTCTCGGCGGCCCGCAGCAGCAGCGTCGGGAGCGCCTCGGTCGAGGGCGGGAACGCCTGGACGAGCCAGCCGGCCAGGGTGGGCAGTCCTTCGGCCAGCTCGACCGGGTCGACGTCGGCGAGGCGCAGACACGCCACGAAGAAGGCGAGCCCGGTGAGGATCAGCAGCCACCGAGACGCCCGGGCGCGCAGGCTGCGGGCAGGGCGCGGCGGCATGGTGGTGAGCCCGACCCCGCTGCGCTCCTGCACGTCGGTCACTTGCCGATCTTCCCCAGGTCCCGGGCGGCGTCGATGATGAGCGAATAGGTGTCAGGCTCCGCGGCGACGAAGCCGGTGTAGCGCTTGGGCAGCAGGCCGTTGGCCTTGCCGTCGTGCTCGACCGCGAGCACCGCGGCCGTCAGGTCCTTCTTCAGGTCCGGGTCGAGGTCCTTACGGACCGCGATCGCGTCGTTGGGCAGGTCTGGCGAGGTCCATACGATCTTGCTCTGCTCAGCCTTGATCGTGCCGGCGTCGATCATGGCGTTGCGGTTGCGGTCGAAGTCGGTGGCGAGGTCGACCTTGTTGTTGGCCACCGCGGTCTCCTGCGCCGGGTGGGCGGCGCCCTCGCTGTAGTCGAAGTAGGTCTTCGGGTCGATGCCCTCCTGCTTCAGCAGGTAGGTGGGGATGAGCCAGCCGGAGGTCGAGGCCGTCTCGGCGAACGACATCCGCAGGCCCTTGGCGTCGCGCGGATAGTCCATGACCTTGGTGTCCGCCGGTGCGACGACGATCGACTTGTAGACCGGCTTGCCGTCGTACTCCACCGTCGCGATCGCCTCTGCCCCACCCTTGTCGGCGGCCAGCACGTAGCCGAACGGCCCCATCCAGGCGAGGTCGGTCTTGCCGCTGGCGAGGGAGACGGCGAGCCCGGCGTAGTCGCTGCTGACCTCGAGCTCGTAGTCGGCGCCGACCTTCTCGGCGATGGTTCGAAAGAACGGCTCGTACGCGGAGCGCGTGTCGGCCGGGCTCGGCAGGAACGGCCCGACCGCGAAGCGCAGGGTCGGCCGCTCGGTCGCGGTGTCAGCGCTGGAGCCGCTGCTGCCGCAGCCGGTCAGGGCCAGCACCGCGATGGCCGCGAGGCTCACAAGTCTGCGTTGATATGACTGTCCGAGCGACATCGCGATCCGATCCGGGAGAGGGGGGTGAGGGAGGGTCAGACGGCGCAGTTGTAGACGAGCGGCAGCGAGCCGTCGGCCCGCCGCAGGGTGAGGAAGCGCTCGACGGCCAGGCGCTTGCCCTCGGCGAGCGGGACGGGGGTGTCGGCGGACGGGTGGGCGGCGAGCAGCATGTCGGGGCTGGTCTCGACGTCGGCGCCGGCCGGGTGCCAGTGCACCCCGTCGGCGGTGTAGGCGAGCTCCGGCACGGTGTTGTCCTCGCCGATCTCGGCGCCGGTCGTCGAGAAGCCGCGCTGGACGAGCGGTCGAACGGCGAAGTCCTTGCCGACGATGCCCATCGTGGCGAGCAGTGCACGAAGCGGCTCCACCTCGCCGGTGTTCTCCGGCGTCTCGGTCATGCCGACGCGCACCGGCAGGCCCATGTCGACCGCGAGGCGCAGCCCGTCCATGGCCTTCTGCCAGGAGCCGCGGCCCCGGTTGACGTCGTGACCCTCGGGTGATGCGGCGTCGATCGAGGTCTGGAGCACGAGCCGCTCCCGGCCGGCGAGCCGCTTCAGCTGCTCGAGCCGCCAGCCCTGGTAGAGCATTCCGTTGGTGAGCAGCACGACGTCGAGGCGCTCGGTCGCGTACATCACCATCTCGACGATGTCCGGCTCGAGGAAGGGCTCACCGCCGGTGAGGTAGATCTCCGTGAACCCCTCCATCACCGCCTCGTCGACGAGCGCCTTCACCCGGGTCAGCCCCAGTGAGCGCTTGCGTGCCTGCGGGCTGCTGGCGACCGAGCAGTACGAGCAGGCCAGGTTGCAGTGGAAGTTGGTGTAGAGCCACAGCCGCGGCGGGAACATCGGCGAGCCGAACAGCGGCACCACCGGCAGCCCGTCGTCGACGACCTCGGGCGCGTCGGCCCAGGACACCGCTTCGGCCTCGAAGCCCGACGGCAGGGCGGAGCGGTAGAGCTGATAGCGGCCCTTGCTGCGCTCGTACGGCGGGACGATCTCCAGACACGTTGTCCACCAGCCCGACTCGACCGTCTCGACAAAAGCATCGGGCAGCCCACCGGCGCGCATGGAGGCTGCCTGCGCCTGCCAGTCGTAGTCGAGCGGGACGAGCTCGGCGGTGGCGCGGCCGTCCACGAGGTCGACGATGGCGTACCAGACCTCGCGGCGGCCGTCGTTGGCCGGCCGGCCGAGGACGCCGACGTTGACCACCAGGGTGTCGTCGACGCGCTTTTGCCACGGCAGTCCGGAGTGGGTGCACAAAATCAGGTCGGCGCCGGAGGCCTGCACCCGCAGCCGCTGCTGGTCCTCCGGCAGCGACTCCCACCAGAAGTCGTTGAGCGCGAGCGTCGAGCCGTGCACGAGGTGCACGTCCACGCCGTCCCGCTCGAAGCGGCGCTCGGTCGGCAGCGTCGTCATCCACTGCGCGTAGTCGGCGCTGGTGTGGGCCAGCGTGAAGTCGTACATCAGCTGGGCGAACTCGTTGTCGCGGGGATCGGAGTAGCCGCAACCGCAGTCGGTGTCGCCGCGGCCGATGGCGACGTCGTAGTTGCCGGCGACAACCGTCACCCCGTTGTCCACCAGCAGGGGCCAGATCGCGTCCGGCTCGGCCCCGTAGCCGCCGAGATCACCCAGGCAGTAGAGCTCGTCGGCGCCCCGCGCGCGGGCGTCAGCGAGAAAGGCACGCAGGGCGTAGGGGTTGGAGTAGACGCCGCCGCAGACGGCGATTCGGGTCATGCTGCACGTCCTCCGGGGCCAGGGGGCATCAACGTACACGTATGACGAGGGGGCCCTGACACCGCACCCTGAGCCCCACGGACCGCGAGGAGTTGACGAAGGCGACTCCGGGCTGGGCACCCGTACGGCCGCTGGCCGGGCGGCGCTCCCCCGTTCGGGAATCGCGCCCGCGACGTCGCTGGTCACCACTGCGCACGCGGCCTCGGGGTTGGCGCTGCTGCTGCTGGTGCCGTGGAAGCAGGCGGTGGCGCGGCGGGGCCTGACCCGCCCGGCACATCCGGGTCGACGCGCCGGTTGGCTGCTCAGCGTCCTGCTGTTGATCAGCATCAGCACCGGGGTGGTCCAGGAGGTCGCCGGCTTCACCACCGTCCTGGGCATCACGGCCCTCCAGGTCCACGTGGCCACGGCCCTGCTCGCGATCCCGCTTCTGGCCAGGCACCTGGTGACCCATGCCCGTGACGCAGTGGTTCACCGACGTGGTGCCGCCTCGGGCGCAGCGCGACGCGCCGCTGCTCGTGAACGGCGCGCCGGTCGAGCTCGGCGTCCTCGACGACGAGGTCGAGGCCGTTCTGGACTGCACCGGCGGATGGTTCGCGACCCAGCGGTGGCGCGGTATCCACCTCGACCGACTCCTCGGTGCGGCGCCGGCTGGGGCTCGCAGCATCGACGTGATCTCCACCACGGGGTACCGCCGCAGGTTCCCGGTGGAGCAGGCCGGGGAGCTCCTGCTGGCCACCTCAGCAGGGGGGCAGCCCCTGTCGCCGGGACACGGGGCACCCCGGCGGCTCGTCGCCCCCGGGCGGCGCGGCTTCTGGTGGGTGAAGTGGGTGGCCGCCATCGAAGTCGTCGAGGACCCACCCTGGCGCCAGCCGCCGTTCCCGCTGCAGTAGTCGGCGTTGCGGTCGCTTCTACCTCGGTGATGAGGCGTACTTCAGATCCGGGAGGGGGGAGCGGCTATGAGCGATCCGAGCCGAAGTCATCACGCGTTGGCCTCCGGCCCCGTGAGCCGTTATGACGACGTGGCAGGACGCTGGTGTACTGGCCGGACAGCACCACGGAGGCGCGGGAGCGGCTGATAAGGCGGGGGTCCGCCCGGAGCATCAACTCCGACGGCCCCTTGACCGACCCCCTAGCTCCAGGGCTGGACGGCCTGGTCCGGCTCACGAACAGTGGCCCGCAGATCGCGTTCCCGAAGCTCCGCGACGAGGCTTGCCCGGGCAGGGGACAGCTCCGCGCCGAAGGACGCGAGCCAGTGAAGGACCCGCAAGTCCCGATCCTCGGCCGGCGTCAGGTGCTCACGTGTCGGCATATCGCGCTCCCGTGCTTCCATTACGCGAGTTTTCACGCTTCAGCGCGCGGAACACATCCGCCAATCGGGTGATTCTTCGCACTCCCGAATCGACGTACCCGGAACCAGTCCGATTACGTCGTCCACGATCGAGCATCGTCACCACCGACCGAGCAGCAGGGCTTTGACATCACGTCGTCCAGGACAACCGGAAGGGTTGTCCGAAAGGCGCGGCCGGCGACACGACCGGCTGGGTGCGGTGGCCGGCGGCGCTCCGACGCGATGCTGAACGCTCGGCTTCGGATCTGCCGGACTACCGTGAGACCGGAACGGGCACACGGCGACGAAGCCCGTGGGCGCAAGGGCGCTGCAGGAACCGGAAGGACGTGTCGTGAGTGGTGGACTGGTAGCTCTGCTGGACGACGTGGCGGTGCTGGCGCGCGCAGCCGCCGCGTCCGTCGATGACATCGGGGTCGGTGCTGCCCGGGCCAGCGTGAAGGCTGCGGGTGTCGTCGTCGACGACGCCGCCGTGACGCCGCAGTACGTACGTGGCTTGGCTGCCAAGCGCGAGCTGCCGATCATCCGGCGCATCGCCTTCGGGTCGCTGCGCAACAAGCTGCTCATCATCCTGCCCGCCGTGCTCCTGCTCAGCCAGTTCCTGCCGGTCCTGCTCACGCCGATTCTGATGCTCGGCGGCACCTACCTCTGCTACGAGGGGGCGGAGAAGGTGTGGGCCAAGTTCGGTGGCCACCACGACGCCGCCGCTTCCGGCGAGGCCGCTCTGCCGGACGAGGACACCGTCGTGTCCGGAGCGGTGCGCACCGATTTCATCCTGTCGGCGGAGATCATGGTCATCTCGCTGAACGAGGTCGTCGACGAGCCGTTCGTGTCCCGGGCGGTGATCCTCACGGTCGTGGCGATCGGCATCACCGTGCTGGTCTACGGCGTCGTCGGCCTCATCGTGAAGATGGACGACGCCGGACTGCGTCTGGCCGAGTCCCCCGGCAAGGGCCTGGCCGCCTTCGGCCGCGGCCTGGTCAAGGCGATGCCGCGGCTGCTCACCGCGCTCACCGTGGTCGGGACCGCCGCGATGCTGTGGGTCGGCGGTCACATCCTGCTGCTGGGCACCGACGACCTTGGCCTGACCTTCCTGTACGACGTCGTACACGGGCTGGAGGAGGCGGCGAAGGAGGCGACCGGAGCCCTCGGCTCGGTGGTGGGCTGGCTGGTCAACACGCTGGGCAGCGCGCTCCTCGGGCTCGTCGTCGGCGCCGCCGCCGTGGTCGTCATGAACCTCACGCTCCACCGGCGCAAGGCCCGACCGGAGCACGCCGCCAGCGAGACCAAGGCGTAAGGCCAGTTCCGGGGGACACTGACCAGATGGAGGTCACCCTGCTGTACTTCGACGGCTGCCCCAGCTGGCAGTTGGCCGACAAGCGACTCCTGGAGGCCCTGGCGCTCACCGGCCACCCCGACCAGCCGGTGACCCGCCGGCAGGTCACCACCCCGGAGCAGGCCGAGCAGCTCGGTTTTCGAGGCTCGCCCACGGTGCTGGTCGACGGGCGCGACCCGTTCGCCGAGCCGGGAGCGCCGACCGGTCTGGCCTGCCGGATGTTCCGCACGCCGGACGGGCTGGCCGGCGCGCCGACCGTCGAGCAGCTGGTCGCCGTGCTGTCGGAGGGTTGACGGCCTCAGCGGCCGAGCCGCACCGCTGACACCCGCCGCAGGGCGGCGGGCGCGCTCGCTGGCACGCTCGGGGTCCGGGGCGCCACCGCGGCGATCCGCCGGTAGGCGGCGCCGAGTCCCGGCCGGGGATCCGCCTCGCCCTTGTTCGGCCACAGCGACATCGCCCGCTCGGCCTGCGCCGTGATGGTGAGGGAGGGGTTGACGCCGAGGTTGGCCGAGACGGTCGAGCCGTCGACGATGTGCAGGTCCGGGTGTCCGTAGACCCGGTGGTAGGCATCCACCACACCGGTCTCGGGTGCGTCGCCGATGGCGCAGCCGCCGAGGAAGTGCGCCGTCATGGGGATGTTGGCGAGCTCACCGATGGTGCCGCCGGGATAGCCGCCGATCTTGTCCGCCATGCGCCGGGCGGCCTCGTTGCCGACCGGGATCCAGTCCGGGTTGGGCTCCCCGTGACCCTGCCGGGCCGTGAGCCTGCCCCGACGGGTGAACGTGGTGATCGAGTTGTCTTTGGTCTGCATGACCAGGGCGATGATGGTCCGCTCGGACCAGCGGCGCGCATCGAGCGTGGACAGGAAGACGCCGGGATTCTTCCGGATCTCGCGCAGCGCCTTGACCCAGCGGGGCGCGCGGCCCCCGCCGTCGGTCATCACCGTCTGGAGCAGCCCCATCAGGTTGCTGCCCTTCCCGTACCGGACCGGCTCGATGTGCGTCTCGGCATCGGGGTGGAACGACGAGGTGATCGCCACCCCACGGCTGAAGTTCCTCGTCACCGTCCGGGTCTGCGCCCCCAGCAGGGACTCGGAGTTGGTGCGGGTCAGCACCCCGAGCCGCGGCGAGAGGTGCGGCAGGATGCCCGCGTCGCGCATCCGGTGGAGCAGGCGCTGGGTGCCGAGCGTGCCGGCGGCCAGCACGACCTGGTCAGCGGTGACCGTCCTGGTGCGCCGTGGTCCCACCCCGGTGGGGCGGGTGTCGACCGCGTATCCGCCGGCCGGAACCGGCCGTACACGAACGACGGTGGTGTCCGGGCGGATCGTTGCCCCGGCTCGCTCCGCGAGGTGGAGGTAGTTCTTGACGAGAGTGTTCTTGGCGCCGACCCGGCAACCGGTCATGCAGGACCCGCACTGGACGCACCCGGTGCGCTCCGGCCCGGCGCCGCCGAAGTAGGGATCGGGCACCGTCACGCCTGGCTCCTGGGTGTCCCCGCGACCGAAGAAGACCCCGACCGGGGTGAGCTGGAAGGTGCTCCCCACACCCATGTCCTCGGCGACCGCGCGCATCACCCTGTCGGCCTCGGTCAAGGTCGGGTTCTGCACGACGCCCAGCATGCGGCGGGCCTGGTCGTACCAGGGGTCGAGCTCGTCCTTCCAGTCGGTGATGTGCCCCCACTGCCGGTCCCGGTAGAACGGGGCCGGTGGCTGGTAGAGGGTGTTGGCGTAGTTGAGCGAGCCACCGCCGACGCCGGCGCCCGCCAGCACCAGGACTTTGCCGACCCGGCTGATGCGCTGGATGCCCCGCAACCCCAGCCACGGTGCCCAGAGGAACCCTCGGACGTTCCAGGACGTACGCGGCAGGCTCGCCTCGGTGAAACGTCGGCCGGCCTCCAGCACCAACACCCGGTAGCCCTTCTCGGTCAGCCGCAGGGCGGCGACGCTGCCGCCGAAGCCGCTGCCGACGACGACCACGTCGACGTGCTCCGCCGGCGCGCCGGCCGGGACCGTGCGGAGAGCTGTCACCGTGAACTCCTCGTCTCAGAGCGCCGCGCGGGCCGGGCCGACCATCTTGCGGACCGTCCGGCTGTCGGCGTACGTGCCGAGCGCCGTCATCGACCAGCTGCCGTCCGCCTGGCGGACCAGCTTGCACATGAGCACGCCGGTCTCCGGCTGGCTGTCGCTCAGCTCGAAGCGGACCAGCTCGCTCTGCGCCTTGCCGGTGACGTCGAGCAACCGGCAGTAGGCGTTGCGAACGGCGGTGAACTTCTGGCCGCCGAAGCTGTTGACGGTGAACACCAGCGCGGCGACGGCGGCCGGGAGCTTGTCCAGGTCGACGAGGATGACCTCGTCGTCCCCCTCGCCCTCGCCGGTCAGGTTGTCACCGGAGTGCCGGATCGCCCCCTGACAGCCCTGTTTGGCCATGAACCACACCATGTCGACGTCCTGGCCCTTGGCGTCGAAAGCGATGACGGAGGCGTCCAGGTCGATGTTCCCCCACCCCTCCAGCGGGTCCCAGCCGAGTCCCATCGCGACCCGGGTCAGCGCAGGCGCTCCGGTCTTGACCAGCGACACGGTCTGGTTCTTGTGCAGTGACACCCGGCCCTTGTCCAGGTTGACCTTCGCCGTCGTGGGGGTGGCGACCACCGGCGCCGCGGGCGCCTCGGCCTCCACCTCGATGCCGAACTCGGTGGCGATGCCGGCCAGCCCGTTGTCGAAGCCCTGCCCGACCGCCCGGATCTTCCACGCCCCGTTGCGGCGGTAGACCTCGGCGCAGATCAGCGCGACCTCGCTGGTGAGGCCGGTCAGCTCGGCGCGCACCACATCGGTGCCGGCGCCGTCGAGGACGGTGATGACCATGCTGCCGGCCTGCGCGAAGCTGGCCGGTCCGGAGCCGTCCAGACTCGCTGTGATGACGACCTTCTCGATCTCAGGCGGTACGAGGGTGGTGTCGACGCGGATCGCATCCACGCCGCGCGGTCCGCTCGCGGCCGGCAGATAGCTCACGCCCGGCCCGGTGTTGTTGTTGTAGAAGACGAGGTCGGCATCGGACCGGACCTTGCCGGTGGCAGCGACCAGGAGCGCCGAGACGTCCACCGGTGAGGCGCAGGCGACGGACACGGTCACGACCGGTGAGGGGACCGGGCAGTTCGCGCCACGGGAGAGCTCCTGCATGTGGCCAGCCTAGTTGCGCGACGGAAACCCGGTCGGGTCGTGAACCCGCCCCGGCTAGCATCGGCGCGCATGACCACCGACGTCCCCGTGGAGCGTGCGGCGTACGACCCGCATGCGGTGCAGGAGCGCTGGCTGCCGGTGTGGGACCGCCTGGACCTCTACCGGGCCGGGCGGGCTGACGGCAATGTCGAAGGGGGCGCCGCCAAGAAGTACGTCCTGGACATGTTCCCCTATCCCAGCGGTGACCTGCACATGGGTCACGCCGAGGCGTACGGGCTGTGCGACGTGCTCGCGCGCTACTGGATGCGGCGCGGCTTCGATGTCATGCACCCGATCGGCTGGGACTCCTTCGGGCTGCCGGCGGAGAACGCCGCGATCCGGCGCGACGAGCACCCCGCGACCTACACCTACGCCAACATCGAGACGCAGGCCGAGAGCTTCCGGCGCTACGCGATCAGCTTCGACTGGACGCGGCGGCTGCACACCAGCGACCCGGACTACTACCGCTGGACGCAGTGGCTGTTCCTGCGCTTTCGCGAGCGCGGCCTGGCCTATCGCAAGAGCAGCGCGGTCAACTGGTGCCCGCAGGACCAGACGGTGCTGGCCAACGAGCAGGTCGTGCAGGGCGCGTGCGAGCGGTGCGGCGCGCAGGTCACCAAGCGCGAGCTGACGCAGTGGTTCTTCCGGGTGACCGAGTACGCCGATCGGCTGCTGGCCGACATGGAGCAGCTGCGCGGTCACTGGCCCGAGCGTGTGCTCTTGATGCAGAAGAACTGGATCGGCAAGTCGCTGGGCGCGCACGTCGATTTCGAGGTCTCCGGCCAGACAGTCACGGTGTTCACCACCCGGCCCGACACCCTGTACGGCGCGACGTTCTTCGTCGTCGCCGCCGACGCGCCGCTGGCACTCGAGCTGTGTGCCCCTGAGCGGCGCGCGGCGCTGGAGGCCTATCGCGACCAGGTGCGCCGGCTGTCCGACATCGACCGGCAGGCCACCGACCGGGAGAAGACGGGCGTCGACCTCGGTGTCACCGCGCTCAACCCGGTGACCGGGAAGCAGATCCCTGTCTATGCAGCGGATTACGTGCTGGCCGACTACGGCACCGGCGCCATCATGGCGGTGCCGGCGCACGACCAGCGCGACCTGGACTTCGCGCGCGCCTTCGGCCTGCCGGTCCGGGTGGTCATCGACACCGGCGCAGCGGATCCGGCCGAGTCCGGCGTCGCGACGACCGGTGATGGCGTGGTGGTGAACAGTGGGCCGTACGACGGCTTGCCAAAGGACGAGGCGATCTCGCGGATCGTCACCGATCTCGAGACGCGCGGCGGGGGAAAGGGCGCGGTCAACTTCCGGTTGCGCGACTGGCTGATCTCGCGGCAGCGATTCTGGGGGCCGCCGATCCCGGTCGTGCACTGCGGGGCGTGCGGCGAGGTGGCGGTCCCGGAATCCGAGCTGCCGGTGCGGCTGCCTGACCTGCGCGGCGCGGCGCTCAAGCCGGTCGGCACGTCGCCGCTCGGTGCGGCGACCGACTGGGTGAACACGACATGCCCGTCCTGCGGCGGAGCGGCGACCCGTGACACCGACACGATGGACACCTTCGTCGACTCGTCCTGGTACTTCCTGCGCTTCTGCTCGCCGGACTACCAGGACGGCCCGTTCGACCCCGCGGCCGTCCGGGAGTGGATGCCGGTCGCGCAGTACGTCGGCGGGGTCGAGCACGCGATCCTGCACCTGCTCTACAGCCGCTTCTTCACCAAGGTCCTGCAGGACATGGGGATGGTCGACTTCCCGGAGCCCTTCCTCGCGCTGATGAACCAGGGCCAGGTCATCAACCAGGGCAAGGCCATGAGCAAGTCGCTCGGCAACGGCGTCGACCTGGGCGCGGAGCTGTCCCGCTTCGGCGTCGACGCGGTACGGCTGACGGTGGTGTTCGCCGGTCCGCCCGAGGACGACATCGACTGGGCCGACGTCTCACCCGCCGGCTCGGTGAAGTACCTCGCCCGGGTCGCCCGGCTGGCCGAGGACGTGGGCGGGCTGGCCGGAGCCGGCCGTGACGCCTCCGTCGACCGGGCGGTCGCGAGGACCGTCGACGAGGTGACCCGGCTGATCGAGGCGCAGCGGCTCAACGTCGTGGTCGCCCGGTTCATGGAGCTGACTTCCTCGCTGCGCAAGGCCGTTGACGCTGCGAATCCCGCGGCGGCCTCGCTGCGCGACGGGGTCGAGGCGCTGGCGGTGATGCTCGGCTGCTTCGCGCCGTACACCGCCGAGGAGGTCTGGTCCCGGCTCGGTCATGACGTCGAGGCCGGCGACTCCGTGCACGCGACGACGTGGCCGGTCGCCGACCCGGCCCTGCTCATCGAGGACACCGTCACTTGTGTCGTGCAGGTCGCCGGCAAGCTGCGCGACCGGCTGGTCGTCCCGCCTGACATCGCCGAGGACGACCTGCGCGCGCTGGCGCTCGCCTCCGACGCGGTCATCGCGGCGCTGGACGGTCGCGACGTGAAGCTGGTGGTCGTACGCGCACCGAAGCTGGTGAACGTCGTTCCTGCCTGAGGCAGGGTGCGCTTCGCCGTGGACTCAGACCGGCTGCACCTGTGGGGTGTCGGCTGCGGGTCGGCTCCCGATCGTCTCGGACTGCACCCGGCGCCAGTGGTACAGGTAGGCCGGCCCTGCGATCAGCAGCATGGTCCCGGAGCCGACCAGGCCGAGGACCGCCTGGTGCTGCTGCGAGTCGCGCGCTGCCTGCTTGCGGCGCTCCTCCTCAGCGGGGTCGAGGCGGCTCTGCTTCCCGTCAGGAGCGAACGCCGGCTCGTACCCGAAGTAGCCGGGGTCGGGATACGCCAGCTGCACGATGTTGCGCACCGCGCTGACCGCCGGGAAGATGACCATCACCAGCGTCACGAGACAGATGAGGTAGAGGTAGGCACTGCGCAGGTTCGCGCGCTGGGAGACGCTCATGGCCAGTCCTTCCGTGGCGACCGACGTCGCCTCTGCTCAGGCTGGATCCCGCGATCCGGCAACGTCCATGAGCAGTTCTACTCAGTACGCGGCCGGCGCGACTGGTCGCAGGCCTCGCGGCGCTGTGGCACCGGCAATTCGCCAGGGCTCGAGGTTGCGGGACCCAGGGTGGCGTCCCGAGCCGTTAGCCTCGCGGCCATGAGCCAGCAGGTCGCCGTGGTCACCGACAGCACGGCGTACCTGCCGGAAGGGATGGCTGCGTCGTACGGCGTCGGCGTCGTACCGCTGCATGTCGTGCTCGGCACCCGCACCGGTACCGAAGGCGCCGAGGTGTCGCCAGGGGACGTCGCGGGGGCGCTCGCCGAGCGGCGGGTGCAGGTGTCGACGTCGCGTCCGACGCCGGCGGAGTTCGCCGCGGCCTACCGCGCGACGGCGGCGGCCCGGGTGGTGTCGGTGCACCTGTCCGCCGAGCTGTCCGGGACGCACGAGGCGGCCACCCTCGCGGCGGCCGAGGTGGCCGGCGACGGGATCGAGGTGCGCGTCGTCGACAGCCGGACGATCGCGATGGGGCTCGGGTTCGCCGTGCTCGCGGCGGCCCGGGCGGCACGCGACGGGGGCGGCCTCGAGGCGGTCGCCACGGCGGCGTCGCGGGCGGCCGCAGACACGGACACGCTGTTCTACGTCGACACCCTGGAACATCTTCGACGGGGTGGGCGGATAGGCGCTGCTGCAGCACTTCTCGGTACGGCGCTGGCCGTCAAGCCGCTGCTGCACGTCGCGGACGGCCAGATCGCCCCGCTCGAGAAGGTGCGCACTGCGTCGAAGGCGTTGGCCCGGCTCGAAGCCCTCGCCGCAGAGCGGTCCGGCACCGGACAGGTGGACCTCGCCGTCCATCACCTGGCGGCGGCCGACAAGGCCGCGGCGCTCGCCGAACGGCTGGCGGCGCGGCTCCAGCAGCTGGGCGCCATGCACGTGTCCGAGGTCGGCGCGGTCGTCGGTGCACACGTCGGCCCCGGCCTGCTCGGGGTCGTCGTCTCGCGCCGATGACCGTCCTGCTGCTGCTCGCCGCGCTCGTCGGCTACCTGGCCGGCGCTCTCTCGCCGGCCACGCTGATCGCCGCTCGGCGCGGTGTCGACCTGCGCGAGGTCGGGTCGGGCAACCCCGGCGCGACCAACGCCGGACGGGTGATGGGACGGCGTACCGGCCTGACGGTCGCCGGTCTCGATGTGCTCAAGGGGCTGGTCCCGGCGGTGGCCTTCGGGGCGGTCGACCACCGAGCCGGCCTGCTCGCCGGATTCGCCGCCGTCCTCGGACATGTCACGTCACCGTTCCTGCGCGGCAGGGGCGGTAAGGGCGTCGCGACGGCGGCCGGAGCGATACTCGGCGCGCAGCCGCTCTGGGCGCCGGTCGTGCTCCTGGTGTGGGCCGCCGTCCTGGTCACCTCGCGCTGGATCGCGCTGGCGTCGGTGGCTGCCGCACTGTCCGTGCTCGGCATCGCGCTCGTCCGCGGCGAGGACGTGCTGTGGGCGTTCGGTCTCGCCGCCGTCATCCTGGTGCGGCACCGGGCCAACCTGACGCGCCGCCTCGCTCTGCGTCGCGCCGGCGAGGCCTGACCGTCCACAGGCCGGTCCGCCCGTCCACAGCTGCTGCCCGACCCACCCCGCGCGCCGCCGAGGCTGCCTACCGTCCGGAGCGTGCGCTTCCGCTCCGACACGGCCGCCCTGGCGGCGGATTCAGCGGAGCGCGTCAGCGGACTGCTGGCCCATGTGGGGGGTGGCTGGGTGCCACCCGAGGACGACGAGGACGGTCCCGTCATCGACCCGGCCGACCCGCCGGCCGCTGAGAGCTGCGGGGAGTTGCTACCCCGATCCTGGGCCGGCGAGCCGGGCGCCGCGACGCGCGCTCTCCCGGCGTGGCTGCCCGCTGCCGTGCGAAACGGCCGGTTCGACCCCGGTCGCCGCGGCGCGGTGGCCCTGGTCGTGGTCGCCCTGCTCGGGGCCGTCGTCGCGGGCGGGGTGGTCCTCCGGGGGCGGCCACAGGAGGTCGTCGTCCCCGCCGTTCTCGACGCCGGCGTCCCGCTGCCGGGAACCACCGCAGCTCCCGCGGCCGAGCAGCCGGAGGTGGTCGTCGCGGTCGCCGGCCTGGTCGTGCGGCCCGGGCTCGTCCGCCTGCCGGCGGGCAGCCGCGTCGCCGATGCGCTGGCAGCGGTCGGCGGACCGACGCCCGGCGCCTCCACCGACCTGCTGAACCTCGCCCGCAAGCTCGTCGACGGCGAGCAGGTGCTGGTGGGAGTCGACCCGCCACCGGGCGCCTCCACCCCATCAGCAGCGGCCGCCCAGGGCGGCCTGCTCGACTTGAACACCGCCAGCGTCTCGGACCTCGACGCGCTACCAGGCATCGGTCCGGTGCTGGCGCAGCGCATCGTGGACTGGCGCACGGAGAACGACCGCTTCGACAGCGTCGAGCAGTTGCGTGAAGTGACCGGCATCGGCGAGGCGAAGTACGCCGATCTCGAGGCCAAGGTCACCGTCTGATGCCGGCGCTGCCGAACGCCTCGGAGCGGCTCGACCTGCGCCTCGTCCCGCCGGCGCTCGCCGCGTGGGTCGTGGCGTGGCAGGGCCGGCTGCTCCCACCGGGAGTGCTCTTCGGTGCCGCGGGCGTCATGCTGATCTTCGCGATCGTGCTGCTCGGTGTGCACCGCCGGGGTCGGATGCTGGTGTTCGTGGCCGTGCTCGGCTGCTCTGCCGCGTCGGCGACCGTGACCGCGCTGCACACGGCCTCGCGCAGCACCGGACCGCTCGCGACCGCTGCCGACCGGGCGGCCGCCGTCACCGTCGAGGCGGTCCTGCTCGACGACCCGAGGAAGGCTCTGGGCCCAGCTGCGGCGGGGAGCGGCGACCGCGAGCTGGTCGTCGCCCGGGTGCGTGTCGAGGTGCTGCGGACGGCCGGCCGGACGTACCGCCTTCGTTCCCCGGTCGTGGTGCTGACTTCGGACCCGGCCTGGCTGCCGCTGCTGCCCAGCCAGCGGGTCCAGGTCGAAGGAAGACTGCGGCCACCCGAGCGCGGAGACGACGTCGCTGCCGTGCTCTCCGGCCGCGGTCCGCCGGTGGTGCTGTCCGGTCCCAGCACCGTTCAGCGGGCCGCAGGACACCTGCGGGCCGGGCTGCGCCGAGCCGTCGACCCGCTGCCGGCGGCGGAGCAGGGGCTGCTGCCGGGCCTGGTGGTCGGGGACACCAGCCAGCTGGACCCTGCTGTGCGGGAGGACTTCCGGACCGTGGGGCTCACGCACCTGACGGCCGTCTCCGGCACCAACGTCGCGATCGTCGTCGGCGCGGTGCTGCTGCTCAGCCGTCGGTTACGGGTCGGACTGCGGGCCAGCCCGGTGCTGGCAGCCGTCGCCCTCGCCGGTTTCGTGGTGCTCGCGCGTCCGTCGCCGAGCGTCCTGCGGGCGGCGGTGATGGGGCTGGTCGCCCTGGTCGCCCTGTCCTCGGGCAACCGCAGGGCGGCGATGCCGGCGCTGGCCACTGCGGTGCTGGTCCTGGTGCTGGTCGACCCGGATCTCGCGGCCACCCCCGGCTTCGCGCTGTCGGTGCTCGCGACCGCGGGTCTGCTGGTGCTCGCACCGACGTGGCGTGAGCGGTGGGCGAGGCACATGCCGGGCTGGCTCGCCGACGCGCTGGCCGTCCCCGCCGCGGCGCAAGTCGCCTGCGGTCCGGTGGTCGTGGCGATCTCCTCCCAGCTCGGCCTGCTGTCGGTGCCGGCCAACCTGCTGGCCGTTCCGGCGGTCGCCCCGGCGACGGTGACCGGGGTGCTCGCGGCCCTGCTCGCGCCGGTCTGGCTGCCGGCCGCGCAGGCGGTGGCCTGGATCGGCTGGTTGCCGACCGCCTGGCTGGTGCTGGTCGCCCGGGTCGGTGCTTCGCTGCCCGGCGCCACCGTGCCGTGGCCGGACGGGCTCTGGGGAGCGCTGCTGCTGGCGGCGCTGACCGCCGCGCTCCTGCCGGCGCTCGCGCGCAGGCGGGCCCGGCTCGCCCTGCTCGCCGCCGCGACCGGGGTGCTCGTCGCGACGACCGGTCTCGCGGCGGCCCGGCCGACCTGGCCGCCACCGGGCTGGTTCCTCGTGGCATGCGACGTCGGGCAGGGTGATGCCGTCGTGCTGTCCGCCGGTTCCGGCAGCGCGATCGTCGTCGATGCCGGACCCGACCCGGCGGCGATAGACGGCTGCCTTCGCCGGCTCGGGGTGCGCCAGGTGCCGCTCGTCCTGCTCACCCACCTGCACGCCGACCACGTCGACGGCCTGCCCGGGGTGCTGCGCGGCCGGAGCGTCGGTGCGGTCGTGATCGGGCCGCTCGACGACCCGGAGGAACAGCAGCGCGACGTGGTCGAGCAGGCGGCCCGGGCGGGCGTGCCGTTGCAGCGGTCCGCCCTGCGCGAGCGGCGGGCGGTCGGCGCCCTGCAGTGGGAGGTCGTCGCGCCCGCTCGCCGTTATCGCGGTACCAGCTCGGACCCGAACAACAACTCGCTGGTCGTGCGGGTCTCGGTCGGTCCGACCACGGTGCTGCTGACCGGCGACATCGAGCCGGAGGCGCAACGCGACCTGCTCGTCCGCAGTGCCGACATCCGGGCCACCGTGCTCAAGGTCCCGCACCACGGCAGCGACCACCAGGAGCCGGCGTTTCTCGACGCCGTCGGCGCCTCGGTGGTCCTCACCTCGGTCGGCGCCGACAACAGCTACGGCCACCCGTCGGCGGACATCCTCGGCCGGCTGGTTGCCCACGGGGCGGCGTCGTTCCGTACCGATCTCGACGGTGACATCGCCCTGACCCACCGGAACGGCCGCCTGGTCGTGCTCGGACGGGACCGATGATCACCGTCTGCATGCCAGGATGGGCCGGTGACTGCCTCCCCCCTCGTCCCGCTGACGCTGGTCGTCGGGGACGAGGAGCTGCTGCTGAGCCGGGCAGTGTCGGCGGTCGTGCGGGCCGCCCGCGACGCCGACCCCGACACCGAGCTGCGCGACGTCGCCGCCGCCGACCTGCAGACCGGCGACCTCGACGAGATGCTCAGCCCCTCACTGTTCGGCGAGCGCCGGGTGCTGGTGATCCGTACCGCCCAGGATCTGCCCAAGGAGGTGGCCGCTGAACTGCTCGCCTACGCCGCGGCGCCGCTGGACGACGTCCATGTCGTCGTCGTCCACGCCGGCGGAGCCAAGGGCAAGGCGCTGCTGAGCGCGCTGGCGGCGCTTCGCCCACACCGGATCGATGCGCCGAAGATCACCAGGTACGGGGAGAGGCGGGACTTCCTGCGCCGGGAGCTGCGCGCGGACGGTCGGGCGGTCGACGAGGACGCCGTCGGGCTGCTGCTGGAGGCCGTCGGCAGTGACCTGCGCGAGTTGGTGTCGGCGGCCGGGCAGCTGCGCTCGGACACCGACGGCCCGATCACGGCGGAGGCGGTGACCCGCTATCACCGGGGCCGGGCAGAGTCCTCGGGATTCCACGTTGCAGACCGGGCCGTCGAGGGCGACCTCGGCGGCGCGCTCGAGCTCGCCCGCTGGGGCCAGAGCGCCGGCCTCGCACCGGTCCTCGTCACGAGCGCCCTCGCCAGTACTCTGCGCTCCATGGCTCTGGTCGCGAGTGCTGGGCGGGCCTCGGTTCCGGTGATCGCCGGAGAGCTCGGCATGCCGACGTGGAAGGTCGAGAAGACCCAGAAGCAGGCACGTGGGTGGCGCCCCGAGGGGTTGTCCGATGCGCTGTCGGCGGTCGCCCTCGCGGACGCCGGCGTGAAGGGTGGGGCCGCCGACTCGGCCTACGCCGTGGAGCGCGTCCTGCTCGCGGTCGTCCAGGCGCGCGGAGCGAGCCGGTGACCTCGCCCAGCCGACGCCGCGAGGCCGACCAGCCGACCAGACTCGAAGATCATCAGACGATCGCCGCCGGACCCGCCCAGCGTGTTGCGCGGCAGGCTCCTGATGATCTTGTCGGGAGGTGGCCAGGCGGCAGGACCGTCCCCGCACGCCGACAGGCCCCCGCGGGCCGGGCAGTGCCCGCCGGCCGGGAGGCGCCCGGCCGCGCCGCGCCGGAGGCCACCAAGAAGCGGCCGCTCTACATCCGGCTGCTCCGGCTGCGCCACATCGCGCCCAACGCTCTCCAGCGAGCGCTGCTCGGCGAGGGCGTCATCGCCGTGGCCATTTTGCTGGTGCTCGCCGATCTCGCGTCGGCCTGGACGCTGCTGGTGCTGCCGCTGGCGGTGGCCGGCGTGGTCAAGGCCAACGACGCCCTTGCCGGGCTCCTGCTGAAGCCGCCGCGGGTCCGCCCGGACGAGCCGGCCCGTGCCGGGAAGCAGAAAGCGCCGGCCTCGAAAGGGAACCGGCGCCGTCGGGCTGGACGGACCTAGGAGGCGCTTGCGCTCAACTGCTCGACCCGCCTGGCGAGCGCCGACTTGCGGTTCGCAGCCTGGTTGGCGTGGATGACGCCCTTGCTGGCCGCCTTGTCGAGCGCCCGCCCGGCGTCGCGTGCCAGCGTCGAAGCGGCCGCCGCATCACCGGCGTCAGCGGCCTCGCGGAACTTGCGGATCGCCGTCTTGAGCGAGGACTTGACCGACTTGTTGCGCAGCCGAGCCTTCTCGTTGGTCTTGATGCGCTTGATCTGCGACTGAATGTTGGCCACGCGGCGTCGTCCTCGGTTCTCGGTAGATGCTGATCAGGGGCGGATCCTGCAGGCGTACGGCAGCCGACAACGCGGCGCGCGTTCGCGGAGACGGTAGCAGGGCGGGTCAGGCCGGCGCGCGCCCACGAGGGAGCGCCGGATCCGACCGTAGGATGGAACGTGCCCACGACCGACCCTGCGAGCATTCGCAACTTCTGCATCATCGCGCACATCGACCACGGCAAGTCCACGCTGGCCGACCGGATGCTGCAGCTCACCGGGGTCGTCGACGCGCGGCAGATGCGCGCGCAGTACCTCGACAAGATGGACATCGAGCGCGAGCGCGGGATCACCATCAAGTCCCAGAACGTACGGCTGCCGTGGACCGCCGACGACGGCCGGGCCTACGTGCTGCACATGATCGACACGCCGGGGCACGTGGACTTCACCTACGAGGTGAGCCGCAGCCTCGCGGCATGTGAGGGCACCTTGCTGCTGGTCGACGCGGCGCAGGGCATCGAGGCGCAGACGCTCGCGAACCTCTATCTCGCGCTCGAGAACGACCTGCACATCATCCCGGTGCTCAACAAGATCGACCTGCCGGCGGCGCAGCCGGACAAGTACGCCGAGGAGATCGCCAAGATCATCGGCTGCGATGCCAGCGACGTGCTGCGGATCAGCGCGAAGACCGGTGAGGGGGTGCCGGACGTGCTGAACGCGATCGTGCGGGACATCCCGGCGCCGACCGGCAGCGTGGACTCGCCCGCCCGCGCGATGATCTTCGACAGCGTCTACGACTCCTACCGCGGCGTCATCACCTACGTGCGGGTGTTCGACGGGCAGCTGTCCACCAAGGACCGCGGCCTGATGATGTCGACGCAGAACGCCCACGAGATCCTCGAGGTCGGCGTCGTCAGCCCCGAGATGACGCCCACGGAGAGCCTGTCCGCGGGCGAGGTCGGCTACGTCATCCCCGGGGTGAAGAACGTCCGGCAGGCGCGCGTCGGCGACACCCTCACGACCGTGCGCAACACCGCCACCGAGTCGCTCGGTGGATATCGCGACCCGCGCCCGATGGTGTTCTCCGGGCTCTATCCGCTGGATGGCAGCGAATACCCCGCCCTGCGCGAGGCTCTGGACAAGCTACGGCTCAACGACGCAGCGCTCGTCTACGAGCCGGAGACCTCTCTCGCCCTCGGATTCGGCTTCCGGGTCGGCTTTCTCGGCCTTCTCCACCTGGAGATCGTGCGCGAGCGACTGGAGCGCGAGCACGGCCTGGCACTGATCTCGACCGCACCCAACGTCGTCTACACGGTGCTGCTCGAAACCGGCGAGGACGTCGTCGTCACGAACCCGAGCGACTGGCCGGGCGGCAAGATCGCCGAGATCCGGGAGCCGGTCGCGAAGGCGATGGTGTTGCTGCCCAGCGACTACGTCGGGACGGTGATGGAGTTGTGCCAGGGCCGCCGCGGGGTGCTGCAGGGCATGGACTACCTGTCCGAGGACCGTGTCGAGCTGCGCTACACGCTGCCGATGGGCGAGATCATCTTCGACTTCTTCGACCAGCTGAAGTCACGCACCAAGGGCTACGCCAGCCTGGACTACGAGATGTCCGGTGAGCAGGCCTCGGATCTGGTGAAGGTCGACATCCTGCTGCAGGGCGAGCCGGTCGACGCGTTCAGCGCGATCGTGCACAAGGACAAGGCCTACGCCTACGGCACCAACATGGCCACCAAGCTGCGCGAGCTGATCCCGCGGCAGAACTTCGAGGTGCCCATCCAGGCCGCGATCGGCGCCCGCGTCATCGCCCGCGAGAACATCCGCGCCATCCGCAAGGACGTGCTCGCCAAGTGCTACGGCGGTGACATCACCCGCAAGCGCAAGCTGCTGGAGAAGCAGAAGGAGGGCAAGAAGCGGATGAAGATGGTCGGCCGGGTCGAGGTGCCGCAGGAGGCGTTCATCGCTGCCCTGTCCACCGGCAAGGAGTCGGCCGGGAAATAGCGCTGTGGACAACCGGGAGTGTCGCGTGGATCGTGGCAGCGTCTCGCGCCATGAGAGGAGCAGCAGATGACGGCGACGCCGCATGAGGCGCAGGTCTTTCCCGAGCTGTTGGCTTTCCTCGACGAGAACGGCCTGCGCTACGAGGTGCTCGACGGGTGCGTCGTCGTGACTCCGCCTGCCACCTTCGGTCACGAACGCCTGGACATCGCGATTGCGGCCCAGCTCTGGAACGCCGCGCCAGAAGGTGTGGAGGTGCTCGGCTCCAACTTTGGCTATTACTACGACGACACGTCGTTCGTGATGGCCGACGTCACGGTCGCCCGCACCGCCGACTGCGAGGAGCGGGGTACGACCGTCGCGCCTTTGCTGGTCGTCGAGGTCCTGTCGCGCAGCACCCGTCGGCGCGACGTGACCGGCAAGTGGAGCATCTACGCCGAGGCGGGCGTCCCGTCGTACTGGCTCGTCGACCCCGTCGAGCCGTCGCTCACCGTCCTGACGCTGACCGACGGCTTGTACGTCGAGACCGAGCGCGTCGCCGGGTCTGAGCCGCTGACGGTGACCGTTCCCTTCGAGGTCACGGTCCGACTGCAACGCTGAGGTGGCAGGCTCTCATGCTTGATCCCGACCCCTATGACGACCTCGACGCCTACCTCGCCCTGCCCCGCATCTCCGGTCTGGCGCTGAGTCACGACGGCACCCGGCTCGTCACGACCGTCGCCACGCTGAACGCCAAGAGCACCCGCTACGTCAGCGCGATCTGGGAGGTCGACCCGACCGGAGTGCGGCCGGCCCGACGGCTGACCCGCAGCGCCAAGGGCGAGGGCGGTGCCGTGTTCACTCCGGCCGGTGAGGTGCTGTTCACCTCCGCCCGCCCGGACCCCTCCGGCGACGATGACGAAGACGAGACGCCGACCGCCCTGTGGCTGCTGCCGGTCACCGGGGAGGCGCGCGTCGTCGGCACCCGCCCGGGCGGGATCGGCGCGGTCATCGTGGCCCGCGAGGCCGGCACGGTGGCCGTACTGTCCGACACGCTGCCTGCCTCGACCGACACGTCCAGCGATGAGGATAGGCGAAAAGCCCGAAAGGACAGGAAGGTCGACGCGGTCTTGCACGCGGGCTACCCGGTCCGCTACTGGGACAAGGACCTCGGCGTTGGGCAGGCGCGGCTGCTGGTGACCGAACCGCCGGAGGACGACGCTGTCGAGTGGCGCGATCTCACCCCGGCGCCCGGCCGGGCACTGCACGGCGGGCAGATGGATCTGACCCCGGACGGCAGGACGGCGGTCACCACCTGGGCCGTCGCCGAGCCGCACGGCTCACGGCGCACCACGCTCGTCGCCCTCGACACCTCCACCGGGGAGCGGCGCGTGCTCGCCGACGACGGAAGCAGCGACTGGGACTCCCCGCGCATCTCGCCGGACGGCACGCAGCTCGCTTGCCTGCTCGAGCGACGCAGCACTCCGGCCGAGCCGGTCGACATGCGCCTGATCGTCCTGCCGCTCGACGGATCGGCCGAGCCGCGCGAGGTCGCGCCGCACTGGGACCGCTGGCCCTCGGGACACCGGTGGACGTCCGACGGCGCGGCGCTGATCGTCACGGCCGACGAGCAGGGACGCCGCCCGGTGTTCCGGGTCGAGCTCGCGACCGGCGCGGTGACCCGGTTGACCGGTGACGCCGGCCATTACACCGACCTGTGCGTCGCCCCCGACGGCGAGAGCGTCTACGCGCTGCGGGACGCGGTCGATGCGGCGGCCGCCCCCGTACGCCTGGATGCACGGACCGAGGACCAGCAGCCGACGGCGCTGCCCGGACCTCCGACCGCGCCTTCGCCGCCGGGCAGTCTGACCGAGGTCACGACGACCGCCGGGGACGGCACGGCCCTGCGGGCCTGGCTCGCGTTGCCCGGCGGCGACGGTCCGCATCCGCTGCTGTTGTGGGTGCACGGCGGTCCGCTCGGCTCGTGGAACGGCTGGTCGTGGCGGTGGAACCCGTGGCTGATGGCGGCCCGCGGCTACGCCGTGCTGCTGCCCGACCCGGCGCTGTCGACCGGCTACGGCCGAGCGATGGTCACCCGCGGATGGGGCGCGTGGGGCGACGCGCCGTACACCGATCTGCTGGCCCTGACCGACGCCGCGCTCGAGCACCCGGCCGTCGATGTCGGACGTACGGCGGCGATGGGCGGCAGCTTCGGCGGCTACATGGCCAACTGGATCGCCGGTCACACCGACCGCTTCCGCGCCGTCGTCACGCACGCGAGCCTGTGGGACCTCGAGCAGTTCGGGCCGACGACCGACGCGGCCTACTACTGGACCCGGGAGATGACCGCGCAGATGTCGCGGGAGCACAGCCCGAGCCGGTACGCCGACGAGATCCGCTCGCCGATGCTGGTCATCCACGGCGACAAGGACTACCGGGTGCCGATCGGCGAGGGACTGCGGCTCTGGTGGGAGCTGTGTGCGCGCGCCGAGGACCCCGAGACGATGCCGCACCGGTTCCTGTACTTCCCGAACGAGAACCACTGGGTCCTGATGCCGCAGCACGCCAAGATCTGGTACGAGACGGTGCTGGCGTTCCTGGCCGTGCATGTCCTGGACCAGGAGTGGGAGGTGCCAGAGCTGCTGCGGTAGTGCCTGCGTAGCGCAGACTGGGCCGGTGCCCAGCGCCCTACCCGATGGCGAAGCCGTGCCGACCTCCGGCGCCTTGCCGACCGTCGCGCTGGACGGACTCGGGAAGCGCCCGTTCGGCCTCTACCTGCACGTGCCCTTCTGCGCCACCCGCTGCGGCTACTGCGACTTCAACACCTATCTCGGGGCCGAGCTCGGTGGAGGCGCGCTGCAGGCGGGATACGCCGACATGGCGCTCGCCGAGCTGCGCTTCGCCCGGTCGGTGCTGGGACAGGCCTGCCCGCAGGTCGACACGGTGTTCGTCGGTGGGGGGACGCCCACCCTGCTGCCGGCCGCGGATCTCGCCCGGCTGCTGTCGGCGGTGCGGGCCGAGTTCGGCCTGGCTCCGGAGGCCGAGGTGACGACCGAGGCCAACCCCGACTCGGTGGACGAGCGCTGCCTCGCCGAGCTGCGGCAGGCCGGCTTCACCCGGGTGTCGTTCGGCATGCAGTCCGCGGTGCCCTCCGTGCTGCGGGTCCTGGACCGCACGCACACCGCCGGCCGCCCGCAGCAGGCGGCGAAGGAGGCGTTCTCGGCCGGCTTCGAGCAGGTCAGCCTGGACCTCATCTACGGCGCCCCCGGCGAGAGCGACGACGATTGGCGCGCCTCGCTCGAGGCCGCGCTGATCACAGGCCCGACGCACGTGTCCGCGTACTCTCTGATCGTCGAGGACGGCACCCGGCTGGGCCGGCAGGTCGCGCGCGGACTGCTCCCCGCACCGGATGACGACGTGCTCGCGGACCGGTATCTGCTTGCCGAACAGGCGCTTTCAGATCTTGGCTGGTACGAGGTGAGCAACTGGGGCGAACCCTGCCGGCACAACCTGGGCTACTGGCGCGGAGCCGACTGGTGGGGAGTCGGCCCGGGGGCGCACAGCCACGTCGGCGGGATGCGCTGGTGGAACGTGCGGCATCCGCAGGCCTACGCCGACCGGCTCGCCGCCGGGCACTCGCCGGGTGCGGGCCGTGAGCAGCTGGGCGCCGAGGATCGCCGCGTCGAACGGATCCTGCTGGAGGTGCGGCTGCGCGACGGGCTGCCGCTGAGGCTCCTGCACGCCGCTGGGCTGGCCGCCGCAGTCCGCCACGTCGAGGGTGGGCTGCTCGAGCCGGAAGCACATGCGGCCGGCCGGGCCGTGCTGACGCTGCGCGGGCGGCTGCTCGCCGACGCGGTCGTGCGCGACCTCGTGGACTGAGTCGCACGGCGCCGTCCACAGGCTGGCTCGCCCGTCCACGGCGAGGACACTCGAGGTGCCTCGCAGTCGAATGCAGCGGCACGCTGGTCGACATGACCGAGCCGGAGGAGCACCATGACAGCTGTGACCGTGACCTCATTCCTGACCGCACCCGAGGGTGGCTGGACAGCGGACGATTTGGACGCCTTCCCCGATGACGGCCTGCGCTACGAGCTGGTCGCGCCGTTCGACGTCCGCTTCAGCCCGCGGCGGCAGCTCCAGCCGGATCTCGTCGTGCTGCCCAAGGACCGCAGCCTGCCGGATCGTCGTCCGTTCCTCGTCGTCGAGATCCTGTCCCCGAGCACGAGGGCCACCGACCGCACGCTCAAGCATCACGTCTTCGAGCAGGGTGGCGTCCCGTCGTTCTGGCTGGTCGACCCGTTGACGCCGTCGGTGACGGTGCTCGAGCTGCGCGACGGTGCCTACGCCGAGACCGCCGTGGTCACCGGCGACGAGTCGTACGACACGGAGCGGCCCTACCCGGTGAGGCTCGTCCCCAGCGAGCTGGTGCGCTGACCGCTACGACACGAAGCGGATGGTCAACGGGTAGCGGTAGGGCTCGCGCCGGCTCGCCGCCACGGCGGCGATGATCCCGAACACGATGCCGCCGATGATGATGGCGAAGACCAACGGGATGCCGATGAACAAGAAGACGAGCGGGATCGACACGATCGTGGCGATGGTCAGGGTGATGTGGAAGTTCAGCGCCTCGGCTGCGTGGTGCCGGGTGAGCGGCGAGCTGTCCCTGTAGATCAGGTAGATGATGAGCGGGCCGAGCAGGGCGAAGACGAAGATCGACAGGTGCGCGAGGATCGCCCAGACCGGGTCCTCGTTCTGCCCCGGTGGCGGCCCGTAGCCCTGCGGCGGCGGGCCGTACCCCTGCGGCGGCGTCCCGTAACCCTCCACGCCATAGCCCTGCGGCGGCACGCCGTAGGGCGGGGGAGGCGAGCCGTACGGCGGCGGCTGGTTCCAGGGAGGGGGCTGTCCGGGCTCGGTCATGCCCGGAGCCTAAGGGCTCAGGTGGCACACGCCACAAGCTCGTGCGACCCGCCGATGCAGTCGACCGCGTAGAGTGGGGCGTACTCAGACGTTCTGGTCACAACGATCCGGCCGTCACTTCGCGGGCAAGCCGCCCGCTGGTCGCATCGTGTGTCGTGCTTCCTCCCGCTCGCGGGAGCGCCGCCGCATGCATGTCCGCGGCCTACGAGACACAGCAACGGAGTTGTTCCTCTTCATGTCAGGCCGTCCCACGTCCTTTCGCCCCTCCTCCCCGTCCCGAGGCTCGTCCGCATCCGGTCGCAGCTCTGGCTACCGCGGCCAGTCCCGCCGCCCGTCGGGCTCGACCCGCCCAGCCTCCCCGCCGGTCCGGTCCGACCTCGAGCTGGCCCTCGACGCGGCCGCCGACGCGGCCGCCGCCGAAACCGGCTCCCCGAGCGCAACTTTTGCCTCGCTCGGCCTGCCCAACAAGCTCGTCGGCGCTCTCGCCCGGCGGGATCTGCACGCCCCGTTCGCCATCCAGACCCGCTCCATCCCAGACGCGCTGACCGGCCGGGACGTGCTCGGTCGCGGTGCCACCGGCTCGGGCAAGACTCTGGCGTTCGGCTTGCCGATGCTCACCCGGCTCGTCGGGGGGCAGCGCGTCAACGGCGCGCCGCGGGGCCTGGTCCTCGTCCCGACCCGTGAGCTGGCGCAGCAGGTGCACGACGCTCTCGCGCCGCTGGCGCAGGCCCTCGACCTCAAGGTCAACGCGGTCTACGGCGGCGCCTCGATGAGCCGCCAGATCGACCAGCTGCGCCGCGGGATCGACGTCGTCGTCGCCACCCCGGGCCGGCTGCAGGACCTCATCGAGCAGCGCGAGTGCACCCTGGCCGGCGTCTCGATCACCGTGCTCGACGAAGCCGACCACATGGCCGACCTGGGCTTCATGCCGGCCGTCACCGCGCTGCTGGACATGACGCCGCCGGACGCCCAGCGGCTGCTGTTCTCGGCGACCCTGGACCGCGGCGTCGACAAGCTGGTCCGGTCCTACCTCAAGGACCCGGCTGTCCACGCGGTCGCGAGCGCCGACTCGACGATCACGACGATGGACCACCGGGTCTACGCGGTGCAGCACGCCGCCAAGGCCGACATCACCGCCGAGATCGCCGCCCGACCCGGCCGGACGCTGATCTTCGTCCGCACCAAGCACGGCGCCGACCGGCTCGCCCTGCAGCTGCGTAAGGTCGGCGTGGAGGCGGGGGCCATCCACGGAAATCTCACCCAGAATGCCCGCAAGCGCGCCCTGGAGAACTTCACGACCGGCCACGCCCGGGTCCTCGTCGCCACCGATGTCGCGGCCCGTGGCATCCACGTCGACGACGTCGACCTCGTCGTGCACTACGACCCGCCGGCCGACCACAAGGACTACCTGCACCGCTCCGGCCGCACCGCGCGCGCCGGCGCGAGCGGCACGGTGCTGTCGTTCATCACCAGCGATCAGGTGCGCGAGCACCAGCGACTGCGCGAGCGCGCCGGCGTCGAGGCCAGCGCCATCAGCGTCGTCACCGGACACCCCGCGGTCCGTGAGCTCGCCGAGTCGGGGGAGCCGATCGTCGTGGCCCCGCGGGCGCCGTACGTCCCGCGTCCGCAGGGAGACCGCCGTCCCAGCCGGCGCCCGGGTGCTTCCGGTGGCCGGCCGACCAGCGGTTCGTCGACCTACGCTGGGCGCAACCCGCGGGCGGCCCGCAGCGCCTAGGCGGGTCGCGCCCCCCGGGGCTCTTGCGGTGACGTGCATGCCGACACGCCGAGCGTGTCGGCCCAGCAGGTCACCGCAAGGGGGACCGGCGCCGGGCCATGATGGAGGCGTGCCGACCCGCCTGCTGTTCGTCTGCCTGGGCAACATCTGCCGCTCCCCGACGGCTGAAGCCGTCATGCGCGCGCTGATCGCCGAGCGTGGCCTCGAGGACCGGGTCGAGGTCGACAGCGCCGGCACCGGTGGCTGGCATGCCGGCGCCGCGCCCGACCCGCGCTCGTGCGAGGCGGCGACCCGTCGCAGCCTGACGCTGACCGGCGCCGCGCGCCAGGTCACGCCGAGCGACTTCGAGCAGTTCGACCTGCTGCTCGCCGCCGACGCCCAGAACGTGCGCGACCTGCTGCGCGTCGCGCCGCAGGGAACCGAGCACAAGGTCCGGCTGCTCGCCGACCGCGACGTCCCCGATCCCTACTTCGGTACGGACGGGTTCGACCTGGTGCTGGACCTCGTCAGCGACGCCTGCGAAAAGCTGCTCGATGAGCTCGACGTTCGTCAAGGCTGATCCGGCGCCGCTCGAGGCCGCTGGGCTGCGTTGGCTGGCCGCGGCCGGCGCCCGCGTGCCGGAGATCGTCGAGGAGTCGCCGACGCGGCTGGTGCTGTGCCGGATCGATCCGGGGCGGTTGAGTGCCGACGGTGAGGCGGAGCTCGGGCGGATGCTGGCGACGGTGCACCGCGCCGGCGCGCCGCGGTTCGGCTCCCTTCCGGCGCCGGGTCCGCTGTTCGTCGGTCGCTGCGAGGTGCCGTCCCCGGAGGCCGACGACTGGAACGCCTACTACATGGAGCACCGACTGATGCCGTTGGCCGCCCGCGCCGGCTTGAGCCGGGAGGTCGAGCGGGTGCACGTCGACGCGCCGACGGAACCGCCCGCCCGCCTGCACGGCGACCTGTGGACCGGCAACGTGCTGGCCGACTGCGCCGGGCGCCCGTGGCTCATCGACCCGGCTGCCTACGGCGGCCACCGGGAGGTCGACCTCGCGATGCTCGCCCTGTTCGGCACCGTGCCGGCCCGCACCCTCGCGGCCTACGAGGAGGTCGCGCCGCTGGCCGACGGCTGGCGGGACCGGGTCGAACTGTGGCAGCTGTTCCCGCTGCTGGTGCACGCCGTCCTGTTCGGTGGGGGCTACGTGGCGCGGTCACGCGAGCTCGCGCTCCGGCTCGCCCGCTAGAGAGATCCCTCGATCAGGTTGTCGACGCGGCGCGTCCCGCCGGCTGGTCACGAATGCACACGTCGTGATCGTTGCGCCAGCCACTACAGGCACTGCTGAGCGTGCGAGGTGACGGAAGTGGATCACGATGTGTGCAGGACGGTCCGCCCGGGCGGAGGGCGACCCGAGCCGGGCCGGGTACGGCGGCGACTGGACAGCGGCCCGGTTCACCTCCCGCCCGTACACTTGGCACTCGTCGAACCGGAGTGCCAGGAGGTGACGCAGTGCTCGACGACCGCAAGCTCGAGGTGCTGCGCGCCATCGTCGAGGACTTCGTGTCGACCACCGAGCCGGTGGGGTCGAAGGCGCTGGCTCAGCGGCACGGCCTCGGCGTCAGCCCGGCCACGGTCCGCAACGACATGGCGGCGCTCGAGGACGAGGGCTTCATCACCCACCCGCACACCAGCGCGGGCCGGATCCCGACCGACAAGGGTTACCGGCTGTTCGTCGACAAACTGTCCAGTGTCAAGCCGTTGTCGCCCGCCGAGAGACGCGCGATCCAGTCCTTTCTCGAAGGCGCGGTCGACCTCGACGACGTCGTGCGCCGGTCGGTGCGCCTGCTGTCCCAGCTGACCCGTCAGGTGGCGGTCGTGCAGTACCCCAGCCTGTCGCGCAGTTCGGTGCGCCACCTCGAGATCGTCCACCTGGCGCCGAACCGCCTGCTACTGGTGCTGATCACCGACACCGGCCGGGTCGAGCAGCGCGTCCTCGAGCTCCCGGCGACACTGAACGACGACGAGGTGGCCTCGCTGCGGTCGGCCTTCGGCAGCCGCCTGCACGGCGCGCGACTGGTGGACGCGCCGGCGGCGCTCGCTGACCTGCCCGACGCGGCGCCGACCGCCATCCGGCCCGTGCTGACCAGCGTCATGACCGTGGTGCTCGAGACGCTGGTCGACCAGCCCGAGGAGCGCATCGTGCTCGGCGGCACCGCCCACCTCACCCGCCATGTCATGGACTTCCCGCAGACCCTGCGGCCCGTGCTCGAGGCCTTGGAGGAGCAGGTGGTCCTGCTCAAGCTGCTCGGTGAGGTCAACGACCCGAGCGCCGTGCACGTCAAGATCGGTGAGGAGAACAACGTGGAAGGACTGCGGTCCACCTCCGTCGTGACGATGGGGTACGGCCCGGACGGCAGCCCCTACGGCGGTCTCGGGGTCGTCGGCCCCACCCGAATGGACTACGCCGGCAACATGGGCTCTGTACGCGCCGTCGCCCGCTACGTCGGCGAGCTGTTGGCGGGGGCCTGACGTGACCGACTACTACGGCGCCCTCGGGGTCGCGCAGGACGCCACCGACGACGAGCTGAAGAAGGCCTACCGCAAGCTCGCCCGGGAGCTGCACCCCGACGTCAACCCCGATGCGGCGGCGCAGGAGCGGTTCAAGGCGGTCACCGCCGCTTACGAGGTGCTGAGCGACCCGCAGAAGCGGCAGATCGTCGACCTCGGCGGCGATCCCCTGTCGAGCGGGCAGGGCAACACCGGGAACCCTTTCCCCCAGGGGTTCGGCGGTCTCGGCGACATCATGGACGCCTTCTTCGGTGGCGGCACGACCCGCGGGACGCGCAGCCGCGTCCGCCAGGGCGCAGACGCATTGCTGCGCATCGAGTGCGACCTGGCCGAGGTCGCTTTCGGGGTCGAGCGCGAGCTGACCGTGGAGACGGCCGTCGTCTGCTCGACGTGCACCGGTGAGGGCTCGACGCCCGGCACGCATCCGTCGACCTGCGACACCTGCCACGGCCGCGGCGAGGTGCAGTCGGTCCAGCGGTCCTTCCTCGGCCAGGTCATGACGACGCGCGCCTGTCCGCGCTGCGCCGGCGTCGGGTCGGTGATCGAGCACCCGTGCGGTGAGTGCAAGGGCGACGGACGGGTGCGCGCGCGCCGTACGCTCAACGTCAAAGTGCCTGCCGGCATGGAGTCCGGGCTGCGGCTGCGCCTGTCCGGTGAAGGGGAGGTCGGCCCCGGCGGCGGTCCGCCCGGCGACCTCTACGTCGAGGTCCTCGAGCGGCCGCACCCGGTCTTCACGCGGGACGGTGACGACCTGCACTGCACGGTGACGCTGCCGATGACCGCGGCCGCGCTCGGCACCTGCGTGCCGCTGACGACGCTCGACGGCGACGAGGAGCTCGACATCGCGCCGGGCACGCAGCCTGCGGCCGTTCTGACGCTGCGGGCCCGTGGCGTGCCGCACCTGCAGGCGACCGGCCGCGGCGACCTCCACGTCCACCTGCAGGTCGAGGTGGCGACCAGGCTCGACACCAAGCAGGAGGAGCTGCTGCGCGACCTCGCCCGGCTGCGCGGTGAGGAGCGCCCCGGCGTCTCGGGCAAGAGCAACGGGCTGTTCGGCCGTCGACGGCGGTGAGGCGTGACGGCGCCGCTGTTCCTGCACGACGACCTGTCCGGTGACCGTCTCGTCCTTCGCGGGCCGGAGGGCCGGCACGCCGCGACAGTGCGCCGGGTGCGGGTCGGCGAAGCGGTGGACCTCGCCGACGGGCGAGGCACCCGGGCGCGCTGCGAGGTGGCCGGCCTGGGACAGGATTGCGTCGAGCTTCGCGTCCTGTCAAGGCAACTGGAGCCGGAGCCGGCACCGCGCCTGGTGCTCGTGCAGGCCCTCGCCAAGGGCGACCGGGGCGAGCAGGCGGTCGAGCTGGCCACCGAGGTCGGCATCGACGAGGTGGTGCCGTGGTCGGCCGAGCGCTGCATCGTTCGCTGGGAAGGTGTACGCGGCGAACGTGCCCTGGCTCGTTGGCGCTCGACCGCCCGGGAGGCCGCCAAGCAGTCGCGGCGGGCGCGGCATCCGGTTGTCACCAGCTGGGTGGACACCCCGGACCTCCTGGCCCGCATGACTGGCACGACCACGCTGGTGCTCCACGAGCAGGCAACGGCCGCACTGGCCGGGCTGGACCTGCCGGCCGCCGGCGAGGTGCTACTGGTCGTCGGCCCCGAGGGGGGTATCACCGACCGGGAGCTGGCACAGCTGACCGGTGCGGGCGGTCAGGCGGTGCGGCTCGGGAGCAGCGTCCTGCGGACGTCGACGGCAGGGGCCGCCGCCGCCGCCGTCGTCAGCGCACGGACGGTGCGGTGGTCGTGAGCGTGCAGCCTTCCCGGAGCCGTCCCCCGAAAAGCCGGTCCCGGCCTACGATCGCCGGATGCCGGCTCTCGTGCACGACGCTGACCCGGGCGTCGGTGACGGCACAGGGCGTCGTCGCGCGAGCCGAACCGGCCTCGCCGCCCTCGTTGTCGTCCTGCTTCTCGCCGTCGTCCTGCCGGCCGGCACCGCGGCGGCGCAGAGCTCACCGTCGCCGACCTCGTCACCTTCCCCGGTTGCTTCGCCTCGACCCACCCCGTCCGCCTCGCCGAGCCCCACGCGCCGGCTGCCGAATCTGCCCTCCAGCCCGAGCCCAGTGCCGTCGCCGTCGCCGACGCCGGTGCGGTCGGTCGAGCCGAGCCTCGCCCCCCTCACCTCGCCGACGCCGAGCAGCCCCTCCCCGTCGCCGCAGCCGTCGTCCCCGGGATTCGCCACCTTCGTCCCGGCTCCGTCCAGCCCGTCACCGGTGGATCCGGTGGTGTCGCAGCCGGCCGTGGCCGGGCCGACGGGTGAGCCGCCCCAGGCGTCGCCACCGCCCGGCATGAAGGCCGTAGGTGCAGCCGGCCGCTCCAACCGCGAGCTGCTCGCTCTCGTGGCCATGATGCTGGCCGTACTGCTCGGCGCCGGCGGCATCGCCGGCCTGTTCCTCACCCGGCAGCGCGAATGAGCGACTGCCTTTTCTGTCGCATCGCCGCGACGGAGATCCCGGCCACGGTGGTGCACGAGACCTCGCGCACCCTCGCCTTCCGCGACATCGCCCCGCAGGCGCCGACCCATGTGCTCGTCATCCCGCGCGACCACCACCTCGATGTCGGCTCGCTGGCGGCCGCCGATCCGGCGTTGCTCGCCGAACTCATGACGGCTGCGGTGGCGGTGGCCGACAAGGAGGCGCTGACCGGCGGCTACCGCCTGCTGACCAATACGGGGGACGACGCCGGACAGACCGTGTCCCACGCGCATGTGCACGTGCTCGGCGGGCAGCCGCTCGGGCCACTCGGCTGACCCGCCGCGCGGTAGAATCGGTCCGTCAGAGCGTCTTCCCCAGAGAGCAGGCGACCGCCGACCTCATGCCCCAGACCCCTCGCACCTCCGCAGCGGTAGAGCGCGTCGTCAGCAAGATCATCGTCCCGCCGGAGCAGTCGATGGTGGCTCTGCTGGGCAGCCGGGACGAGGTGCTGCGCACCGTCGAGCGCGTCCTGACCAGTGACGTCCACGTCCGCGGCAACGAGATCACCCTGACCGGCTCGGCGAGGGACAACGCCCTGGGGGTCCTGTTGTTCGAGCAGCTGCTCGCGCTGCTCGCGACGGGGGAGCTGCTGACCGCCGAGGCGGTGGAGCGCAGCCTCGCCCTGCTGCGGCAGGCCGACGGATCGGCCCCCGCCGAGGTGCTGACCCTGTCGATCCTGTCCGGTCGCGGCCGGACGATCCGCCCGAAGACGCTCAACCAGAAGCGCTACGTCGAGGCGATCGACAAGCACACGATCGTGTTCGGGATCGGCCCGGCCGGCACCGGCAAGACCTACCTCGCGATGGCCAAGGCCGTGCAGGCGCTGCAGGCCAAGCAGGTCAACCGCATCATCCTGACCCGCCCGGCCGTCGAGGCGGGCGAGCGGCTGGGCTTCCTGCCCGGCACGCTCTACGACAAGATCGACCCCTACCTCCGACCGCTGTACGACGCCCTGCACGACATGCTCGACCCCGAGTCGATCCCCCGCCTCATGGCGGCGGGCACCATCGAGGTGGCGCCGCTGGCGTACATGCGCGGCCGGACTCTGAACGACGCGTTCATCATCCTCGACGAGGCGCAGAACACCTCCGCCGAGCAGATGAAGATGTTCCTCACCCGGCTCGGCTTCGGGAGCCGGATCGTCGTCACCGGCGACGTCACCCAGGTCGACCTGCCCTCGGGGACGACCAGCGGGTTGCGGGTCGTGCGCGACATCCTCGACGGCATCGAGGACGTGCACTTCTCGACTCTCACCAGCGTCGACGTCGTACGTCACAAGCTGGTCGGCCGGATCGTTGATGCCTACGCGCGCTACGACGCCGAGCTGGTCGACACCGCCCGCACACCGCAGGTGGGCCAGCGCACGACCGGCCGGCGGCGCTCCCCGTGAGCATCGAGGTCGCGAACGAGAGCGGCATCGACGTGGACGAGCCGGCGCTGGTCCGCGTCGCGCGACACGTCCTGGACCGGATGGGGGTGTCGCCGCTGGCCGAGCTGTCACTGCTGCTCGTCGATGTCGAGCAGATGGAGCGGCTGCATGTGCGCTGGATGGACGAGCCCGGCCCGACCGACGTGCTCGCGTTCCCGATGGACGAGCTTGACCTGCGCGGGTCGCGCGGTGTCGGCCACGGACGTGGCGCCGGCGGTGGCGAGCAGGAGGACACGGCGCCTGCGGTGCTGGGCGACGTGGTGCTCTGCCCGGAGGTCGCCGAGCGGCAGGGCCTCGAAGCCGGTCACGGCACCGAAGCCGAACTCCACCTGCTGTGCACGCACGGCGTCCTGCACCTGCTGGGCTACGACCACGGCGAGGATGAGGAGCGGACCCAGATGTTCGGTCTGCAGGCGGAACTGCTCAGCTCGTGGCGCGCCGAGCAGGACTGACACCGGAGGCTCCGCATGCCGCAGCTCAGACGACGGACCGAAACCGGTAGGCGAGCGCCGCGCCGACCGGCAGCATGAGCAGGCCGGTCACCGGCAGGTAGCCGAGCACTCCCGTGTCGGGAAGTTCCGCAGTCACAGGCGCGGGGCCGGACCCGGGACCGGTGAGCTGGCGGGTGGCCGTGCAGGCGTTGTCGCGAAAGGGTGACGCGTCGTTGGCGGGGTGGAACTCGTAGCGCGCACCGGGAACGAAGGTCCGGTCCACCGACGAGGCGCTGTTCGCGTCCGGACTCTCGGTGCCAAGAACCATCACCTCGGCTCCGGCGTCGGTCCTGACCTGGGCGATGCGATCCCGATTCTGGGCCGTGAGCACGATGCCGGTGAAGGTGGATGCGGAGGTGGTCGGCGGAAGGACGCATGAAGCGTCGGCGACGCCAGCACTGCCGAGCAGGAACAGTGCGGTCAGGCCAGTGGCACCGGCGGCGCGGGTTGCGGGACGGGTTCGGGTGGTTGTCATGTCCGATGGGACGCAGCACCGGGTCGGTTGGTTGCTTCGGTTTCAGCGGCAGTGACGACACGTCCCGAACACCTCGACGGTGTGGCTGACGTTGGTGAAGCCGTGCTCCTCGGCCACCGCGGAGGCCCACGCCTCGACCTCCGGACCCTCGACGTCAACACTGCGTCCGCAGTCACGGCACACCAGGTGGTGGTGATGTGATGCGGTGGGGCAGCGGCGGTAGGCGGCCTCGCCGTCCCCGTTGCGCAACACGTCCACCTGACCGGCGTCGGCCAGCGCCTGCAGGTGTCGGTAGACGGTGGTCAGCCCGACCGACGCCCCGTCGCGCCGCAGCAGATCGTGCAGCTCCTGCGCGCTGCGGAAGCCGTCGACGCTGTCCAGGACCTCGGCGACCGCGGTGCGCTGCCTGGTCGAACGGATGCCGGGCAGCGAGCTCACGGCGGTGCCTCCTGCGGGAGCAGAGCCACCCCTACCGGGGCGGCGATGTCGGTGGTGCGGCGAGCCCGCCGTACCAGGGTGCCGAGAAGCGTAGCCACGGCGAACCCGCCCAGCGCGAGCACGACGATCAGGGCGCCGGGAGCCGTGTCGAGGTAGTACGAGCCGAGCACGCCGCTGAGCGAGGCGAGCACGCCGCTCGCCAGGGCGACGACGACGGTGGCGCGAAAGCCGCGCACCAGCTGCTGGGCGGTCGCGACCGGGACGACCATCAGGGCGCTCACCAGCAGCAGCCCGACGACCCTCATCGCCACCGTGACCGTGACCGCAGCCATGACGGCCAGCAGCAGGTTGAGGAAGCGCACCGGCAGGCCGGCCACCCGGGCGTACTCCTCGTCGTGGCAGACCGCGAACATCTGCCGACCGACGACGGTGAGCGTGAGCAGCAGTGCGCCGGACAGCAGGCAGATCAGCACGACGTCTGCAGGGGAGACCGCGGTGAGCGAGCCGAAAAGGTAGGAGAGCAGATTGGCGTTGCTGCCGCCCGGAGCCAGCCCGATGAGCAGCACCCCGCCGGCGATCCCGCCGTAGAACAGCAGAGCCAGGGCGACGTCACCACCGGTGCGCCCCTGCTGCCGGACCAGCTCGATGACGACCGCGCCGATCGTGGCGGCGATCACGGCGGTCAGCACCGGCGCCGTCCCCAGCAGGAAGCCCAGCGCCACACCGGTCAGGGCGACATGGCCGATGCCGTCACCCATCAGGGCCAGGCGGCGCTGCACGAGGAAGATTCCGACGGCCGGTGCAGTCAGGCCGACGAGCAGCGCCGCGAGCAGGGCACGCTGCATGAAGTCGAACGTCAGGGCGCTCACCGCAGCCCCCAGGCCGAGCCCCGTGCGGAGGGCACCTCGTCGTGCACCGGATGGGCGTGGTCGTGGTCGTGCAGGTGCAGGTGGTCGGAGTCCGGGGGTGGCCCGTCGTGCAGGACCCGCCCGTCGGCGAGGGTGACGGCGCGGGTGATCAGCGGCAGCATCGGCCCCAGCTCGTGGGTGACCAGCAGCACGGTCGCGCCGTGACCGACCAGGGCGCCCAGCGAGGTGGCGAGCGCCTGCTGGTTCGCGGCATCCACACCTGCGGTGGGCTCGTCGAGCACGAGCAGGTCCGGCTCACAGGTGAGTGCGCGCGCGATGAGCACCCGCTGCTGCTGGCCACCGGAGAGCGTGGCGACGCTCGTCTTGGCCAAGTGGGCGAGGCCGACCGCGTCCATGGCGCGGGTGATGGCCGTGCGGTCGGCGGCGCGCATCGGGCGCAGGCCGGTACGCGCCAGCCGCCCGGTGGCGACCACCTCGCGCACGGTGGCCGGGACGCCGGTGCTCGCCCCACCCCGCTGCGGCACGTAGCCGATGCGCGGCCAGTGCGAGAAGCGCTGCACGGGCTCGCCGAACAGCGCGAGCCGTCCACTGCTCAGCGGCAGCAACCCCAGCAGGGCTCGCACCAGCGTGCTCTTGCCCGAGCCGTTCGCGCCGAGCACGGCCACCACCTCGCCGGCCTCCACCCGTAGGTCGACCCCCGACAGGGCGAGCCGCCCGTCGTACCCCGCGCTGCCGTCCTGCAGGTCGATGACGGGGGCGGTCAGCGCGGGCTCGCGGCGGTCATGCGCAATCCAGGGCGGTACGCAGGGTGGTCAGGTTCTCCCGCATGGCACTGACGTAGTCGCCTTCGTCGGGCGCACCCTCGAGCGGGCTGAGGACGGTGGCCTGCGCGCCGACCTCGCGCGCCAGCGACTCGGCGACCTTGGGGCTGACCAGCTCCTCGAAGAAGATCGTCGTCACCCCCTGGTCCTTCGCCAACCCGGCGACCTCGGCGAGGCGCTGAGGCGAGGCCTCGTCGTCGGGGGAGAGCCCGGCGATCGCCACCTGCTCCAGACCGTACGCGCCGGCGAGGTAGCCGAAGGCATCGTGGCTGGTCACGATCTGCTTGCGCTCGCAGGTGGCCAGGCCGGCGCGCAACTCGTCATCGAGCGCTTCGAGCTCGGTGGTGAGCGCCTCGGCCCTGTCCCGGAAGCCGTCGGCTCGCTCCGGGGCTTGCTCGGCCAGCTGGTCCGCGACAGCCGTCGCGATGGTCGCGAGGCGGACCGGGTCGAGCCACACATGCGGGTCGGCGCCGTCCTGCCCTGCCTCGCCCTCGCGGAGGTCGACGGCGGTGAGCACGTCGAAGGCGCGGTCCGCCGCCTGCTGGTCCACCGCTTCGTCGACCGCCGGCTGGAAGCCGCGTGCGTAGACGACCAGGTCGGTCTCGCCCAGCGCCGCGACCTGCCTCGGCGTGAGCTCGAGGTCGTGCGGCTCCCCGCCAGGCTTGGTGAGGTTGGTCACCTGCACGTCGGGCCCCCCGACGCGGGCGGCGACGAACTCGTACGGATAGAAGCCGGCCGAGACGCTCAGCGTCCCGGCGCTGTCCGCCGAGCCGGAGGCGGACTCGCCCGTAGCGCCGCACGCGGACAGCGCCGCGGCGAGCGTGACGGCAAGGGCAAGGCTGGTCGGGTAAGGCATGTCAAGGACCCTACCCGTTCTGGCAATCATTGCCAATAGGACGCGGCACGTACGATCGGTCGATCAATCTCCCCTTCGGAAAGCAGGTGTTTCCCGCGGTGACGGTGCTGGAGCTCGACCCGGAGGACGCCAAAATCGTGACCCTGGCGAAAGGCGCGCGGCTCCGTGCCCATGCGCCGCACACCGGGGTGGCCGAGGGCGCTGCGGTCCGTGACAGCGACGGGCGCACCTACGCCGCGGCGACCGTTGAGAACGCCGACCCCGGACTGACGACATCGGCGCTTCGGGCTGCCGTCGCGGCCGCCGCCTCCAGCGGCGCGCGCAGCTTCGAGGCGGCTGTCGTCGTAGGGGGCGCGCTGGTAAGCGAGGCCGACCTTGCCGTGCTGCGCGAGTTCGGGGTCGGCGTCCCGCTGTGGCTCGCCGGCGACGACGGGCGGGTGCACCACACCGTCACCACGTGAAGCGCCCTGCGAGAGTGGTCGACCGTGAGGACTGATTCGGCGGGCTTCCGCTCCGGGTTCGCCTGCTTCGTCGGGCGTCCCAACGCCGGCAAGAGCACCCTGACCAACGCCCTGACGGGGACCAAGGTCGCAATCACGAGCAGCCGGCCGCAGACGACGCGGCACGCGGTGCGCGGCATCGTGCACCGGGCGGACGCACAGCTGGTCCTCGTCGACACCCCGGGGTTGCACAAGCCACGCACCCTGCTCGGCTCGCGGCTCAACGACATCGTGCGCGAGACCTACGCGAGCGTCGACGTCATCTGCTTCTGCGTGACCGCGGACGACAAGCTCGGACCGGGTGACCGCTTCATCGCCACTGAGCTCGCGCAGGTCACGACGCCGGTCGTCGCCGTCGTCACCAAGACCGACAAGGTGCGCAGCAAGCAGGCCGTCGGTGAGCAGCTGCTGGCAGTGTCGAAGCTGGCCGAGTGGGCGGAGGTCGTCCCGGTCAGCGCCGTGTCGGACTTCCAGGTCGGTCTGCTCACCGACCTGCTCGTCGCGCGGCTGCCGGAGGGCCCGGCGCTCTATCCCGAGGGTGACCTCACCGATGAGCCGGAGCAGGTGCTCATCGGCGAGTTCATCCGCGAGGCCGCTCTGGAGGGCGTTCGCGACGAGCTGCCGCACTCGATCGCCGTCACCGTCGACGAGATGAACCTGCGGGAGGACCGGCCCGACGACAAGCCGCTGCTGGACGTCTTCGCCACGCTCTACGTCGAGCGTGACAGCCAGAAGGCGATCGTCCTCGGCACCGGCGGCGCCCGGCTCAAGGGCGTCGGCACCACCGCCCGGCACCAGATCGAGTCGCTGCTCGGCATGCGGGTGTTTCTCAACCTGCACGTGTCGGTCGCGAAGGACTGGCAGAAGGACCCGAAGCAGCTGCGCAAGCTGGGGTTCTAACACCGCGGCCCGGCGACCGGGCGTCCCCGACCGCCGGGCCGTCGCGCCGCCGGCGGCTCGGCGCGCGGCGATCTCCCGCCGCCCGGACTACGTTTCAGGGGTGAGCCTCTACCGCGACGAGGGCGTCGTCCTGCGGGTGCAGAAGCTCGGTGAGGCAGACCGCATCATCACCGTGCTGACGCGCCGGCACGGCCGGGTGCGCGCGGTCGCGAAGGGCGTGCGGCGCACCCGGTCGAAGTTCGGCGCGACGGTGGAGCCGTTCAGCCACGTGGACCTGCAGCTCTACGAGGGTCGCAACCTGGACATCGTCGTGCAGGCCGACAGCCTCACCGCGTACGGCGAATCCCTGGTCACCGACTACCGCCGCTACACGTCGGGGACGGCGGTGCTGGAGACCGCGGAGCGGCTGACCGCAGAGGAGCGGGAACCCTCGCTCCGACTGTTCCTGCTCGTCGTCGGTGCGCTGCGCGCGCTCGGCGAACGCGACCCGTCGCTGGTGCTGGACGCCTTCCTGCTGCGCGCCATGTCGGTGGCCGGCTACGCGCCGGCGCTGTCGGACTGCGCCCGCTGCGGCGAGCCCGGGCCGCATCGCGCCTTCTCCGTCCCCGCAGGCGGCACCGTCTGCGCCCTCTGCCGGCCGGCCGGCACGGCGTCTCCGGCGCCTGCGGCACTCTCGCTGATGGTCGACCTGCTTCACGGGGACTGGACGGCGGCAGAGCTCGCCGACCGGCGCACCCGCAACGAGGCGAGCGGGCTCGTGTCGGCGCACCTGCAGTGGCACCTCGAGCGGGGGTTGCGGAGCCTGCCTCTGGTGGAGCGCCTGTGAGACGTCGCCCGTCGCCGGCGCGCGCGACGGTGCGCCCCCCGACGCCGCACCCCTCAGGTGTGCGGCCGCCGGCGTTGCCTCCCGAACTCGTCCCGCGACACGTGGCGATCGTCATGGACGGCAACGGGCGCTGGGCGAAGGACCGTGGCCTGCCGCGCACCGCAGGACACGAGGCCGGCGAGTCGTCGCTGTTCGACGTCGTCGAGGGCGCCATCGAGATCGGCGTGGGATGGGTTTCTGCGTACGCGTTCTCGACCGAGAACTGGAAGCGCTCACCCGACGAGGTCCGCTTCCTGATGGGCTTCAACCGCGACGTCATCCGCCGGCGACGCGACGAGATGCATGAGCTGGGAGTGCGCGTGCGCTGGGCCGGTCGACGCCCGAAGCTCTGGCGTTCGGTCATCCGGGAGCTCGAGGAGGCCGAGGAGTTGACGCGCGACAACGACGTCTGCACCCTGACCATGTGCGTCAACTACGGCGGTCGGGCCGAGATCGGCGACGCCGCACGGCTTCTCGCACACGATGTGGCTGCGGGGCACCTCGATCCGGCGAAGGTCGACGACCGGGTCCTCGCCCGATATCTCGACGAGCCGGACATGCCCGACGTCGACCTGTTCCTGCGCACCTCGGGTGAGCAACGCACGTCGAACTTCCTGCTGTGGCAGTCGGCCTACGCCGAGCTGATCTTCCTGGACACGCTGTGGCCGGACGTGGACCGGCGCCACCTCTGGCAGGCGATCGAGATCTACGCGTCGCGCGACCGACGGTACGGCGGGGCGCTGCCCAACGCGGTCGACCTTGATGAGGGGTGAGGGGACGTGCAGTGACCGGCGACACGGCAGGCACGTTGGCTCAAATGCTGCCGTAGTTCGGTGCGTTCACCTAGCGTGAACCCGAGACCTAGGAGGACGGGTGCCCGAGCAGATGACCGCGACCACGTTGACGTACGGCCTGCGCGAACTCGTCTGGGGCATCGAGAGTGAAGTCGCCGTCATCACGAGCCTGTCCCGGCGCATCGACGAGCACGTCACGAAGGTCAATGCGCTGCGCGCCAACGCCGCCGAGCGGCTCCGCCGACTCGATGTGCTGCGCGCCGCCGTCGACGACCCACATCTGGCTGCCTACCTCAGCAGAGCGGCGGTCGCGCCGCTGCCGCAGGTGAAGGAGGAGTTCCCCGAGCGGATGTACGGCGCCGCGAAGAAGCGCAGAGGGCGAGGAGCTCGCTAGCTCCCCGCCCTCTGCGCTACTCGTGGACCGGTGCGCTCAGCTGCCGCCGTAGATCCGGTCGGGGAAGTCCTCCTCGACCTGGGGCAGCTGCGGCTGGATGGAGGTGTCCAGGAACGCGCTGAGGTTGACGTCCTCGGCTGCGGCGCGCAGGTCGTCGAGGTGCAGCAGGCGACGGGTCGCCTCTGCGCGCAGGTCGTTGAGCGCCTGCACGTGAGTGTCGATCTCACCGGACAAGCCGGAGATGCTGCTGACCTCGTTCTCGATGCCACCGACCAGGCTGCGCAGCGCGGCGGCGAGGGAGCCGGCCGCGTCGGAACCCGGCGAGGAGCCACCCGACCGGGACGACGAGCTGCTGCTGCGCGCGGGGCGGGTCGTGCTGCGCTTCGCCGGGGCCTTGCCGGCGCTGCGCCCGCGGCGGCTGGGAGTGGACTTGGCTGCCTTCGCCGGAGCCGCCTCAGCGGTGTCGGCGGGAGCAGCGATCGTTTCGGTCTCGATCGGGGTGGCGTCCGTGGTCTCGCTCAAGGTGTCCTCCGTATGTCCTAATGCGCACGCCGTCGCGTGGGTCGCGCTGATCCTGACACGTCGTGGGACCGGCTGTGCGGCCCCCTTGCTTTTCGGGCGAACTCAGGCCGACAGCCGTCCCACGATCGCGGCGATCAGCAGTCCGATCGTGGCCAGTCGGAGCAGTCGCGCTGCTCCTTCGACCACCGGCCAGGAGAGGTAGGACAGGCTGCTGATGAGCAGCACGAGAAGCACGAGCACCGGCACGCCGACCGGCGTCGGGGCGGCCAGGCCGACGACGAGCAGCACGACGGTCGCGACCGGCAGCAGGAACTTGGGCCGGGCCGAGAGCCACAGCAGCGTGGGGGCACTCGCGCGCTCGACCCTCCCGCGCAGGCCGGGCGCCGGCTGCGGCACGAGCGGCGCGGAGGGCGCTGCGGGCCGCGGTCGGGGACGCGAACGAGTGCCGGACGGGCGTCGACGTGATCGCGACTTCGGCACGTGAGACGACCTTCCAGCAGGGGACCGGCAGCTAGCGTGTCATCCGTGCTGGTAGTGACGCGGTTCGACGTGCCGGAGGCAGAGTCCGGCTCGTTCCTGCCGCGGGCGCAGGCGGCGCTGGCCGCCTTCGCCGTGCGGCCCGGTTACGTCCGAGGACGCGTCGCACGCGCAGCCGACGACCCGACCGCGTGGGTGCTGACCACCGAGTGGATCGGCGTGGGCGCGTACCGCCGCAGCCTCTCGTCCTACGACGTGAAGGTCGACGCAGCCCCGCTGCTGTCGCTGGGCCGCGACGAGCCGAGCGCTTTCGAGATCCTGCACCGCGACGAGGCGGACGCTGCTCCGGTGGTGCAGAGCAGCCGCCGAGCGGCCGACGCCGACCAGGTGGGCGTGGGGGAGGCATCCGGTCCGGCGTCTCCCCTCCACCCCCACCCCCACCCCCAGGCGTGATCCACGGAGACTTCGAGGTGTAGCCCGGGCCGGGATCCACCTGCAACTCCGCGTGGATCACCCGAAGGCCTCGGACAACTCGAGCACACCGGTAGCCTGCGAACCCACCCGCCGACCGCCAGCCGGACCGGAGTTTCTGTTGTGAGCAGTGACCGCATGGACACCATCGTCAGCCTGTGCAAACGGCGCGGGCTGGTGTTCCCCTCGTCCGAGATCTACGGCGGGTTGCGCGCTTCCTGGGACTACGGCCCGCTCGGGGTGGAGCTGAAGAACAACGTCAAGCGCCAGTGGTGGAAGGCGGTGGTGCAGGGCCGCGACGACGTGGTGGGGCTCGACTCCTGCGTCATCCTCGCCCGTGAGGTCTGGGAGACCAGCGGTCACGTGCAGGCATTCGTCGACCCGCTGGTCGAGTGCATGTCGTGCCACAAGCGCTATCGCGCCGACCATCTCGAGGAGGGGGCGGGGATGGAGCTCGCTGCGATCGCCTGCCCCAGCTGCGGCAACCGTCACGTGTGGACCGAGCCGAAGATGTTCAACGGCCTGCTTCAGACCCACCTCGGCGTGGTGGAGGACGACAGCGGCCTGGCCTACCTGCGCCCGGAGACCGCGCAGGGCATTTTCATCAACTACGCCAACGTGCAGCAGAGCGCGCGCAAGAAGCCGCCGTTCGGCATCGGCCAGATCGGCAAGAGCTTCCGCAACGAGATCACCCCCGGCAACTTCATCTTCCGCACCCGCGAGTTCGAGCAGATGGAGATGGAGTTCTTCGTCGAGCCGGGCACCGACGAGCAGTGGCACCAGGACTGGATCGACGAGCGCTTCGCCTGGTACGTCGACCTCGGCATCAATTCGGAGCGGTTGCGCAAGTTCGAGCACCCCAAGGAGAAGCTCTCGCACTACTCCACGCGCACCGTGGACATCGAGTACGAGTTCGGCTTCGCCGGCTCGCAGTGGGGTGAGCTCGAGGGCATCGCGAACCGGGGCGACTACGACCTGTCGGTGCACAGCAAGGCCTCCGGGGTGGCGCTCGACTACTTCCAACAGGAGAGCGGGGAGCGCTGGACGCCGTACGTCATCGAGCCCGCCGCCGGCGTCGACCGCTGCGCGCTGACCTTCCTGCTCGATGCCTATGTCGAGGACGAGGCGCCGAACGCCAAGGGTGGTGTCGACAAGCGCGTCGTGCTCCGGCTGGACCCGCGCCTCGCGCCGGTCAAGGCAGCGGTGCTGCCGCTGTCGCGCAACGCTGACCTGTCGCCGGTGGCGCGCTCGCTGGCCGCTGACCTGCGCCGCCACTGGAACGTCGACTTCGACGACGCGGGCGCGATCGGCCGGCGTTACCGGCGCCAGGACGAGGTCGGGACGCCGTACTGCGTGACGGTCGACTTCGACAGCCTGCAGGACCAAGCGGTGACCATCCGCGAGCGCGACGCGATGACGCAGGAGCGGGTGTCGCTCGAGCAGGTGTCCCGCTATCTGCACGACAAGCTCGGCCCGCTCTAGAGCCGCGAGGCGCCATGCCCTGCTGCCCCTGGCCACTTCCCCTGCGTAAGGGCACTCCTGACCCTCGCTGAAGTGTCGGCTCGCAGGGAAGTGCGATGGGGCGTGGGTGGGCTGTGGACAACTTCGGCGCCGAGTCGGGCGTACGTGGATGCTCGCCTTCGTGGATGACGAGCTTCGGGAGCTGGCCGCGTCACAGGGCGGAGTGCTGACACGCGAGCAGGCCCGGGACGGCGGCGTGCCGGCCAGTCAACTCGGCACGACCTCGCGGCCACGCCAGCTGGTCCGGGTCCGCCCAGGTGTCTACGCCGAGGCGGCGCTGCTGGGCGAGCTCGACACGGTGCTTCGCCTGGCGTTGTCGGTCGCAGCCGAGCGGCTCGTCAGCGACGTCGATCTCGTTGCCGCGGGCGGCACGGCCGCCCTCATGCAGAACCTCCGCCTGCTCGGGCGCGACCCGGTCCGGCCGATGCTCATCGAGCGCAAGCACGAGCGTCCGAAGCACCACGGAGCGAGCCGTATCGTCCTGCCGGACGAGACCGAGACGCTGTACGGCGTGCCCGTGACGACGCTGGCGCGTACCGCCGTCGATGTCGCGCGGACGCGCGGGTTCGCCGCGGGGGTCATGTGTGCCGACGTGGCCCTTGCCAAGGGGGCCACGCTCGCGGACCTCGAGCGGCTCGTGGACAGGAGTCGGCGATGGCCGGGCATCCGGGCGGCCCGCCGCGCTGTCACGTTCGCCGATGCCCGGGCTGAGTCCGCCCTCGAGTCCCTCGGCCGGGTGCGCTTCGAGGAGCAGGGCCTGCCGGTGCCGGAGCTGCAGGTGTGGCTGGGCTCGGCGGACGACCGCATCGGGCGCGTCGACCACTACTGGCCGGAGCACCGCACGGTCGCCGAGGCGGATGGCGCCGTGAAGTATGCGGCGGGCACCGGCTTGTTCGAGGAGAAGCTGCGAGAGGACCGTCTGCGGGACGCCGGCTTCGAGGTCGTCCGCTACACCTGGGACGAGGCGCTGCGCTTTCCGGAAGTGCTTGCCGCCCGCATCCGGCGCGCGTTCGCGAGGGCCGCCGCCCGCCGGGCCGCCTAGCGTCCGCACGCGCCGCCCCTGCCCCTGCCCCGCCCCCTGCCCTGCCCCGCCCCCTTCCTTCCCGCCCCCCGCTCGCACTGCCGCACCACTTCCCCTGCGAAACGACATCGGGAGGCAGGCTCGAAGTGTCATCCCGCAGTGGAAGTCGTGAAGGGGCGCCGGGGCTGGCGTGCCCGGTGTGCTGGAAGTCGTGACGGGGCGCCGGGCTAGCGTGCCCGGTGTGCTGACGACCCCGCTGGTCGCCCTGGTGCTGGCGGCCGGGGTGTCACCGGTCCTGCTGGCGCCGTACGACGAGCCGCAGGTGGCGCTCAGCTTCGCCGACCCGCGCATCGCCGAGTCGAGCGGCCTCGCGAGCAGCTCCACCGACGGCGACGTGCTGTTCACCCACAACGACAGCGGTGACGTGGCCCGCTTCTACGCGGTCGGACCCGACGGCGCGACGCTGGTGACCTACACCCTGCCCGACGTGCAGGCCCGCGACTGGGAGGACATGGCGCGCGGTCCGGACGAGAAGGGTCGTAGCAGCCTGTGGCTGGGCGACATCGGTGACAACAACGCCGCACGCGACAACGGACTGCTCGTGCACCGGGTGCGCGAGCCGGTGCCGGGCGACGACGCGAGCGTCACCACCGAGCGGCCGACCAGCTTTCGGCTGCGTTACGTCGACGGGCCGAGGGACGCCGAGGCGCTGCTGATCCACCCGCGGACCGGAAGGTTGTACGTCGTCAGCAAGCCGTTCGCGGGACCCGCGAACGTCTACGCCGCGCCGGAGCAGCTGGACCCCGGCGGGCCGAACGCGCTCGAACAGGTGGCGCAGGTCGACCTGCAGCCGACCAGCACCACCGGAGGACCGGGCATCGGCAACCTGGCCCAGGTGCTCGTCACCGCCGGCGACATCGCCCCGGACGGCAGCCGGATCGCGCTGCGTACCTACACCGACCTCTACGAGTGGGCAGTGCCGGGCGACGACGTCGCTGCGGCCTTTGACGGCGCGCCGACAGTGACGCCTCTTCCCGCCACCCGGCAGGGCGAGGGGCTCGCCTACAGCCGGGACGGTCGCGCGGTCCTGCTCAGCAGTGAGGGCGAGGGCGCGCCGGTCCACCGGCTGATCGCGCTGCCGTCGCAGTCGTCGCAGTCGTCCCAGTCGTCACAGTCGCAGTCACCGCGGTTGCCGCCGTCATCGCCGAACAGCGACGCCGACGCCGACGTCGACGCCGCCGGCCGGACCCCTGCCGGGCCGGACACCGGGCGGCCACTCTGGCCGGTCGCCCTCGTCGGAGCGTTCGCCGCAGGGGCGCTCGCCGTGGCGCTGCGTCGCTACCGTAAGTTTCCCCGCCGGTAACGTTGGTAGATCTTCCCTGACCCGAGGAGCAGCTCCATGCCGAAGTACGTGTACGACTTTGCCGAGGGTGGCAAGGATCTGGTCGACCTGCTCGGCGGCAAGGGGGCCAACCTCGCCGAGATGACCACCCTCGGCCTGCCGGTCCCACCCGGCTTCGTCATCACGACCGAGGCGTGCCGGACCTACCTGCGCACCCGCGAGGTGCCAGCGGAGTTGACCGACGAGGTCGAGCAGCACCTGCGCTCGCTCGAGACCGCGATGGGCCGGCGCCTCGGCGACGCCGACGACCCGCTGCTGGTCAGTGTCCGCTCCGGCGGGGCGATCTCGATGCCCGGGATGATGGACACCGTCCTCAACATCGGGCTCAACGACGCCAGCGTGCTCGGTCTAGCAGCACAGTCGGGCAGCGACCGGTTCGCCTGGGACTCCTACCGCCGGCTGGTCCAGATGTTCGGCAAGACGGTGCTGGGCGTGGACGGCGAGGCGTTCGACGACGCCTTCGACGAGGCCAAGCAGGCCAAGGGCACCAAGGACGACCTGGAGCTCGACACCGACGACCTGAAGGGCATCGTCACCCGCTTCCAGACGATCGTGCAAAAGCACACCGGTGAGCAGTTCCCGCAGGACCCACGGCTGCAGATGGAGCTGGCCGTCCAGGCGGTCTTCGACTCCTGGAACACCAAGCGCGCCAAGCTCTACCGCCGCCAGGAGCGCATCCCGCACGACCTCGGCACCGCCGTGAGCGTCTGCTCGATGGTCTTCGGCAACCTCGGGATGGACTCCGGCACGGGCGTCTGCTTCACCCGCGACCCCGGCAGCGGCGCGCAGGGCAGCTACGGCGACTACCTGCAGAACGCGCAGGGCGAGGACGTCGTCGCAGGCATCCGCAACACGCTGCCGCTGCACCGGCTCGAGGAGTTCGACAAGGCCTCCTACGACGAACTGCTCGACATCATGGCCACGCTCGAGGCGCACTACCGGGACCTGTGCGACATCGAGTTCACCATCGAGCGCGGCAAGCTGTGGATGCTGCAGACCCGGGTCGGCAAGCGCACCGCCGGTGCGGCCTTCCGCATCGCGACGCAGCTGGTCGACGAAGGGGTCATCTCCGAGGACGAGGCGCTGCAGCGTGTCACCGGAGCCCAGCTCGCGCGGCTGATGTTCCCGCGGTTCGGCTCGACCGACGAGGCGCCGGTGCTCACGACCGCGATGGGGGCCAGCCCCGGTGCGGCCGTCGGCAAGGTCGTCTTCGACAGCGACACGGCCGTGCAGTGGAAGGAGCGCGGCGAGCAGGTGCTGCTCGTGCGGCGGGAGACCAACCCGGACGACCTGTCCGGGATGATCGCAGCAGCGGGCATTCTCACCAGCCGCGGCGGGAAGACCAGCCACGCGGCGGTCGTCGCGCGCGGCATGGGCAAGACCTGCGTGTGCGGCGCTGAGGAGCTCGACGTCGACGTGCACGCGCGCACGCTCACCGGCTCGGACGGCACGGTCATCACCGAGGGTGACGTGCTGTCGATCGACGGCACCAGCGGTGTGGTCTACCGCGGCGAGGTGGCGGTGACGCCCAGCCCGGTCGTGCAGTACTTCGAGGGAGAGCTCGAGCCCGCCGACGGCGACGACCTCGTACAAGCCGTGCACCGGCTCATTTCTCATGCCGACGGCGTGCGCCGGCTCGACGTCCGCGCCAACGCCGACAACCCCGAGGACAGCGAGCGGGCGCGCCGCTTCGGGGCGCAGGGCATCGGGCTGTGCCGGACCGAGCACATGTTCCTCGGCGACCGCCGCCAGCTCGTCGAGGACCTCGTTCTGGCGGACGGCGAGCAGGAGCAGGCCGACGCGCTCGATGCGCTGCTCCCGCTGCAGCGCGAGGACTTCGTCGCCATCCTGCGGGCCATGGACGGTCTGCCGGTCACGGTGCGGCTGCTCGACCCGCCGCTGCACGAGTTCCTGCCCGACTTCGTCGAGCTGCAGGTCGAGGTCGCCGTCGCGGAGGCCACCGGTCAGGAGGTGGAGCCCAAGCGGCAGGCCCTGCTCGACGCGGTCCGTCGGCTCCACGAGAGCAACCCGATGATCGGGCTGCGCGGCGTACGTCTCGGTCTGGTCATTCCTGGCCTTTTCGGAGTGCAGGTACGCGCGCTCGCCGAAGCGGCGGCGCAGTTGCGGGACGAGGGGCTCGACCCGCGGCCGGAGGTCATGGTGCCGCTGGTCAGCGCCGTGCAGGAGCTCGAGATCGTCCGGGAGGAAACGGAGCGGATCCTCGCCGAGGTAGCCGCCGACACCGGACAGGAGGTGGCCACGCTGATCGGCACGATGATCGAGATCCCGCGGGCGGCGCTGACGTCCGGGTCGATCGCCGAGTCTGCGGACTTCTTCTCCTTCGGCACCAACGACCTCACCCAAATGGGTTACGGCTTCTCGCGCGACGACGTCGAGGTGTCCTTCTTCGCCCGTTATCTCGAGCTCGGCGTCTTCGGCGTCAGCCCGTTCGAGTCGATCGACGAGTCCGGGATCGGGCGGCTCGTCCGCATCTCGGTGGAGGAGGGCCGGGCGGCGAGGCCCGACCTTAAGATCGGCGTGTGCGGCGAGCACGGCGGCGACCCGTCGAGCGTGCACTTCTTCCACGACGCCGGGCTGGACTACGTGTCGTGCTCGCCGTTCCGCGTGCCGGTGGCTCGGCTCGAGGCCGGTCGCGCCGCACTCGGCCGCAGCGTCACCGACACTTCCTAGGTGCTGTTCACCGTGATTCGCCGGGCCATGGTCGCTCTCGTGCTGGTGGCCATGCTCGTCGTCGGCGGAACGGCGGCCAGCATCTGGTACGTCGCCCGCGGCGACGCCCGGCCGGTCAGCGACGTGATTCTCGTGCTCGGCGCAGCGCAGTACTCGGGCAAGCCCAGCTCGGTGCTCGAGGCCCGGCTCGAGCAGGCCAAGAAGCTGTTCGACCAAGGCGTCGCGCCACGCGTCGTCACCGTCGGGGGCAGCCAGGCGGGCGACCGCACCACCGAGGCCGAGGCGGGCGCGGACTACCTGCGGGACCGGGGGGTGGACGAGGTCATCGCCGTCGAAGAGGGCATCGACACCCTGACGAGCCTTCAGGCTGTTGCCGTGCTGCTGGACAGACGCGGCTGGGACACAGTCGTCCTCGTTACCGACCCGTGGCACAGCCTGCGCTCGCGCACCATGGCCGGCGACGTGGGCATCGACGCCGTGACCTCGCCCACCCGGGCCGGGCCGTCGGTCCGCACCCGCCAGGTCCAGGCCCGCTACGTCGCCCGCGAGACCGCCGCGATCCTCTACTACAAGGTGTTCGGCCGCAGCAGCGACGCGGGGCCGCAAGCGGTCTAGCCGTGTCAGCTCAGCCGCGGCCGTACAGCAGCCGGACCGCCCGCACCAGCTGACCGGTCACCTTCTCCGGACGCTCGAAAGACGTGAGCGCCACCGGTAGGGCGAACCGCTGGCGGGTAATCGCTTTGGCGCGGGCGAACTCGCGCAAGCCGTCGTCGCCGTGGATCCGACCGAAGCCCGACTCGCCGACACCGCCGAACGGCAGCCCGGGAACCGACGCGAACGCGATCACGGAGTTGACACTGGTCATCCCGGAGCGCATGCGCTTCGCGATCTCGACCCCGGCCTTCGACGAGGCGGCGAACACCGAGCCGGCCAGGCCGTACGACGTGGCGTTGGTGCGCCGCAGCGCCTCCTCCACGTCTGGCACCCGCGTCACCGTGACGGTCGGCCCGAACGTCTCGTCGGTGACGGCGCTGCTGGTCTCCGGCACATCAACGAGGACGGTGGGCGTGACGAACGGCCCCTCTATCGTGCCCCCGGTCAGTGCCCGACCGCCCGTGGCGAGCGCATCGGCGATGTGCCGCCGGATGACCTCGACCTGGCTCGGCATCGTGATCGGGCCGTACGACGCACCGTCCCCGTCGCCGGGCCGCAGCGCGGCGGCGCGGGTCGTCAGCTCCGAGACGAAACCGTCGTAGGAGGAGTCGGTCACGTAGACCCGCTCGATGCCGATGCAGGTCTGCCCTGCGTTGCTCATCGCTCCCCACAGTGCGGCGTCCGCCGCAGCGGCGACGTCGGCACCGTCACCCACGATCATCGCGTCCTTGCCGCCGCACTCCATCAGCACCGGCACGAGACCTTCGGCGCAGGCCGCCATCACCTTGCGCCCGGTCGCGGACGAGCCGGTGAAGGCGATCTTGTCGACCCCGGACCGGCAGAGCGCGGCGCCGGTCGGCCCGAAGCCCGTGACGAGCTGCAGCACGTCGGGGCCGGCCGGGACGGCGCGCCGCCAGGCCTCGACCAGCCAGGCACCGATCGCGGGGGTGTGCTCGCTCGGCTTGAACACCACGGCGTTGCCGGCCGCGAGCGCGTAGGCCAGCGAACCCATCGGGGTGAACACCGGGTAGTTCCAGGGACCGATCACACCGACCACCCCGAGCGGCGGGTACTCCAGCGTGCTGGCCTGATTGGCGGCCAGCAACCCCGAACGGATGCGGCGCGGGCCGAGCACCCGCCGTGCGTTTTTCGCGGCCCAGGCGATGTGCTCGACGGCGAGCGTGATTTCGAGCACCGCGTCAGGGAAGGGCTTGCCGTTCTCGGCGTGGACCAGCCGCGCGAGCCCCGGCACCCCACGGGCGATCTCGCTCTTCCAGGAGGCCAGGTGCGTCCTGCGGCCGGCGAAGCCGAGCTCTCCCCACCACTGCGCCGCCTCCTTCGCGCGGCCGACAGCGGCCTCGACCTGCGCGGCCGAGTGCGCCGGCCAGCTCGACAGCACCGCTCCGGTGGCCGGGTCGAAGGAGTCGAACGTGTCGACAGCAGCGTCGGTCAGGGTCGAGGTCATGCCCCGAGGGTAGGCGGGCAGGGCCCCGCCCCGCATCGGCCTCGGCGCTTCCGCCTCGATGTGGTCGCATCTGCACACAACGTGATCCACTTCCGCGATTCAAAGGCCAGGCTCACGCTCAGGGTGGGGCCGGAGTGATCACGATGTGTGCGGATGTGTCCGGTCGAGGCGTGGGTTGAGCCGGCCGTAGGCTGCTCGCGATGACCTATGACGACCACGCGCGCGCCAGGCTGGTCCCCGAGCACGGCAAGCGAGAGGGCCGGACGGCGTTCCAGCGCGACCGGGCCAGGGTGCTGCACTCCGGGGCGTTGCGGCGACTCGCCGGCAAGACGCAGGTGGTCGAGCCCGGGGGGCCGGGCATCGCCGTGCCGCGGACCCGCCTGACCCACTCGCTGGAGTGCGCGCAGGTGGGTCGCGAGCTCGGCGCGTCCCTGGGGTGCGACGCCGACCTGGTCGACGCGGCCTGCCTCGCGCACGACCTCGGCCACCCGCCGTACGGTCACAACGGCGAGGCTGCTCTCGACGAGATCGCCCAGGAGTGTGGGGGATTCGAGGGGAACGCCCAGTCGCTGCGGGTGCTGACCCGGCTCGAGGTGAAGGTCGTCGGCGCCGGGCTGAACCTCACCCGGGCGGCGCTCGACGCCGCGACGAAGTACCCGTGGGGAAGGCGGGAAGCGACCTCGAAGTTCGGCGTCTACGACGACGACCTGGAGGTGTTCACCTGGCTGCGCGACGGGGCGCCGACCGAGCGGCGCTGCCTGGAGTCGCAGGTCATGGACTGGGCCGACGACGTCGCCTACTCCGTGCACGACCTGGAGGACGGCATCATCGCCGGGCTCGTGCACCCGAGCGACCTCGCGGACCCCGACGAGCAGGCGGCGCTGTGCGAGCTGGCAGCGACGTTCTACAGCGAGGAGTGCTTGGCCGACCTGCGCGAGGTCCTTGCCGGGCTGCGTGAGCTGGCGTGCTGGCCGACGGCCTACACCGGGACCGCCTCCGCGCAGGCCATGCTCAAGGCGGCCACCAGCACGCTGATCGGCCGTTTCTGCTCGACCGCGCAGCTCGCCACGCAGGAGGTCTACGGCACCGAGCCGCTGCGCCGCTACGACGCCGAACTGGTCGTACCGCGCCGGACCCGGGCCGAGTGCGCGCTGCTCAAGGCGGTGGCGGCCCGCTACGTCATGGCCCGGCCCGGGGTGATCGCTGCCCAGGAGCGCGAGCGGCAGGTCGTGTCCGAGCTGGTGGGCCTGCTCGTCGACCGCGGCGCGCCAGCGCTCGAGCCCGCCCATGCCGAGGCCTGGCGCGAGGCTGCGAACGACCGGGCCCGACTGCGGGTCGTTCTCGACCAGGTCGCCTCGCTGACCGACGCGGCGGCGGCCTCCCTCCACGCCGGCCTGCGACAGGCGTGAACGACGCCGAACCACAACCGACCCCGGCGCCCTAGACTGCGGCAGCACGGGCCCACTTCCCCCAGCGGGGCTCATCGCGTCATGCAGGATCGGAGACAGCGTGGCTGGGCGCATCCGGGACGAGGACGTCGTGCTCGTCCGCGAGCGGGCGGCGATCGCCGACGTCATCGGCGAGGCGGTCCAGCTCCGCCCGGCCGGGGGCGGCCGGCTCAAGGGACTGTGCCCGTTCCACGACGAGAAGTCGCCGTCGTTCAACGTCAACCCGGCGCTCGGCTACTACATGTGCTTCGGCTGCGGTGAGTCCGGCGACGTCATCAGCTTCGTACGCAACACCGAGCACCTGTCGTTCGTCGAGACCGTCGAGCGCCTCGCCGGGCGCTACGGCGTCCAGCTGCGCTACGAGCAGGGCTCGGCCGCGGCCGGCCGGCAGAGCTCGCAGCGCACCCGGCTGGTCGCCGCCCACCGGGTGGCGGCCGACTACTACGCCGAACAGCTCGCCACGCCGGAGGCGGTCCCCGCGCGACAGTTCCTCGCGCAGCGCGGCTTCGACCAGGACGCGGCCGCGGCGTACGGCGTGGGTTATGCCCCTGCGGGCTGGGACTCGCTGGTCAAGCACCTGCGCGGCAGCGGCTACAGCCAGGAGGAGATGCTGCTCGGCGGGCTCGCCTCGGAGGGCCGGCGCGGGCCGGTCGACCGCTTCCGCGGGCGGCTGCTGTGGCCGATCCGCGACCTGGCCGGCGACGTCGTCGGCTTCGGCGCCCGCAAGCTGTCCGAGGACGACAACGGCCCCAAGTACCTCAACACTGCCGAGACGCCGATCTACAAGAAGAGCTCGGTGCTGTACGGGCTGGACGTCGCCAAGAAGGAGATCGCCAAGCGCCGGCAGGCCGTCGTGGTGGAGGGCTACACCGACGTCATGGCCTGCCACCTGGCCGGCGTCCCGACGGCGGTCGCCACCTGCGGGACGGCGTTCGGCTCCGACCACATCGGGCTGATCCGGCGGCTGCTGATGGACCAGGACGAGATGCGCGGCGAGGTGGTGTTCACCTTCGACGGTGACGCGGCCGGGCAGAAGGCGGCGCTCAAGGCGTTCGGCGAGGAGCAGCGCTTCGTCACGCAGACCTTCATCGCGGTCTCCCCCGAGGGCATGGACCCGTGTGAGCTGCGGCTGGCCCGTGGCGACGTGGCGGTCCGCGACATGGTCGCCGGTCGGGTGCCGCTGGTGGAGTTCGCCGTGCGTTCGGTGCTGTCCGGCTACGACCTCGAGACGGCCGAGGGGCGCGTCGGCGCGATGCAGAAGGCGGCGCCACTGGTGGCCCAGATCAAGGATCGGGCGCTGCGCCCTGAGTACGCCCGGCGGCTCGCGGGCTGGCTCGGCATGGAGGTGGAGCCGGTGGCGTCCCGCGTCGCCGAGCTGGCCGGCGGCGGTCGAGCCTCGACTCAGCGCCGGACTCCGCCGGCGATGCGGGCCGACGCCGCGGCGGTCACGGTGGAGCGGGAGCTGCTCAAGCTCGCGGTGCAGCTGCCGGTGCTGGTGGCCCCGCAGTACGACGCCATTGCCGACGAGTGCTTCACCGCGCTGGAGCTGCGCGAGGTGCACCAGGTCGTCGCCAAGGCGGGTGGCACCGCCGGCGCCAGCGGCGGCGAGGCCTGGGTGGCCACGCTGCTCGAGGCGGCTCCGAACGACGAGGTCCGGTCGCTGATCACCCGGCTCGCCGTGGAGGCCCCCCTGTCCGATCTCGAGCCGGACGACCGCTATGCCGGCGCGGTCGTGGCGCGGGTGCAGGAGCTGGCCGCCACCCGGGCCACCGCCCAGGCCAAAGCCGCCCTGCAACGCGTCAATCCGGCGGAGGAACCCGAGCGTTATGCCAGGCTCTTCGCCGAGCTGGTGAGCCTCGAGCAGACGGTGCGCGCTCTGCGCGAGCGTGGTATCGGGACGTTGTGACCGCACCAGCGTCCACCCCGCCACCGCTGCCGCTGTCGGCCGAGGTGACGCTCGCCGTCGGATCGAAGCAGGTCCAGGAGCTGGTCGAGCGGGGCCGGCAGTCCGGCGCCGTGTCGCCCGACGAGGTCACTGCGGCCCTGTTCGCCGGTGACCTGCCGCCCGAGGCGCTGGACGGGGTGCTGCTCGCCCTGAAGTCCGCCGGTATCGAGGTGGTCGAGCCGGTGGAGGATGCCGAGCCGGCCGATCGGGAGCCGCCCGACTCGAAGCATGGAGCCGACCAGCGAGGCATGCTGGACAGTGCGGACCGGGCCGCAGCGTCGAGCGACCCCGTACGGCTGTATCTCAGGCAGATCGGCAAGGTCGCGCTGCTGACGGCGGCGGACGAGGTCGAGCTGTCCAAGGCGATCGAGGCTGGCCTGTTCGCTGCCGAGCGGCTCGCCGAACCGGGGCTGTCAGGCGCGACCCGTCGTGACCTCGAGGCGCTGCGGGCCCTCGGGGTGGTGGCCAAGCGACATCTCGTCGAGGCCAACCTGCGCCTGGTCGTCAGCATCGCCAAGCGCTATGTCGGACGGGGCATGCTGTTTCTCGACCTCATCCAGGAGGGCAACCTCGGATTGATCCGAGCGGTCGAGAAATTCGACTACACAAAGGGATTCAAGTTCTCCACGTACGCGACGTGGTGGATCCGGCAGGCCATCACCCGGGCCATCGCGGACCAGGCGCGCACCATCCGCATTCCGGTCCACATGGTGGAGACCATCAACAAGCTGGTCCGCCTGCAACGACAGCTCTTGCAGAATCTGGGCCGGGAGCCGACTGCGGAGGAGCTGGGCCGCGAACTCGACCTGCCCCCGTACCGGGTCCTTCAGATCCAGAAGCTGGCGCAGGAGCCGGTGTCGCTGGACACCCCGATCGGCGAGGCGGAGGACTCCCACCTCGGAGACTTCATCGAGGACGTCGATGCGGTGCGGCCGGGGGATGCGGCCTCCTTCCTGCTCCTGCAGGAGCAGCTTGCTGCGGTGCTGCATGACCTGTCGGAGCGCGAGCGGCAGGTCATCGAGCTGCGGTTCGGGCTGGTCGACGGCCGGCCGTGCACCCTCGAGGAGGTCGGCCAGAAGTTCGGCGTCACCCGCGAGCGGGTCCGCCAGATCGAGAGCAAGACGCTGCTCAAGCTGCGCCACCCGAGCCGGGCGGCGAGGCTGCGCGACTATCTCGACTAGACACTGCTCCCCGCCGATGGGCACCCGGCCCGGGTGGGGAGCGTCCGCCGCGGCTGGGCGCGGTCGATCTCGCCGAAGCCGACTTCGGGCTGCCCACCTAGGCTCGAGGCCATGTCCCGCTTCGGTCGTCGCAAGCTGCCTGCGGCAGTCAGTGATGTGTCGCTCGAGGCGGGGGAACGCCGCCTGGCGTGGGCGCTGACGGTGACCGGCGAGGCGGTCGTCGCCACCGATCTGGGCTTGCGGCTCCCCGGTGGGTCCCGAATCGACTGGCCGGACGTCGAGCGGGTCAGCTGGCAGCGGCCACAGCTCATCGTCTTCGGTATCGCGCCCGTTGCGGGGACTGGTTCGCAACAGCAGGTCGAGCTCGCCGACGACGGCGGGCTGCCCGAGGTCGTCCGCAGTCAGGTCACGGCGAGCATCGGCTGGAGCCGCCATCACCGATTGCAACCGGCGGGGGGAGTGCGCATCGTGGGGCGCCGGCGTCCTGGCCGTGAGCTGCTGGACTGGCAGGTCGTCTACGACCCCGACACCGATCCGGCGGACGCGGAGCGGCGAGAGCAGGCCGAGGCACTGCTGTTGGATGCCCGGCGCACCATCGGCTGACGGGCCGCGCGCGTCAGGGCCGCGAGCGGGCCGCGACGACCGTGCCGACACCGGCGCCCAGCACGAGCGCGCCGGCCAGCAGGGCAGTGCCGGCGGGGACCGGGGCCTGGGGGGTGGGAGCTGGTGCGGCAACCTCGGCCGGCGGCTGCGCAGCGGGCAGCGGCTCGGCCGGTAGCGGGACCGGCTGCCCAGGTGCAGCCGGCGGGGCGGCGGCCGGGGCGGGCTCTGCATCGACGGGCGGCGCAGGCGCAGGAGCCGGCGCCGGCGCTGCGGGCGGCGGCACGGCGACCGGAGCCGGCGCGCTCGAAGGCTGGGTGGCGGGAACCACGCTGGCACCCACAGCGGCCTGCGCGTCGACCCTTCCCCGGCCGGCGTTCTCGAGCGGACGGGCGGTGTCGAGCAGCCGGGCGACCACCTGGTCGCGGCTTCGCGTCGGGTCCTGCCCGAACAGCAGCGCGGCGACCCCGCTGACATGGGGCGCGGCCATCGAGGTCCCCGCGGCGACGGAGTAGCGGCCGCCGGGGAACAGCGAGGTGACGCAGTCCTCCCGGGTGCAGACATTCGGGGTGCGCGGGTCCCCACCCGGAGCGGCGAGGTCCACGCCGGTACCGCGCTGGCTGTAGGTCGCAAGCTCCCCGCTCGGTCCGGTCGCTGCCACGATGAGCGCGGAGCCGCCATAGGAGTCGGCGATCGGCAGGCTGGCGTTGCCGGCGGAGAACACCACGAGCACGCCTGCTCGCGCGGCGAACTCGACGGCTCTGGGGATCGTCGAGGAGACGGACAGGCCGGGGACGTCCGGACCGAGCGAGAGGTTGATGACGCGGGCGCCGTTCTCGACGGCCCAACGGATCCCGGCGGCGACGTCGTCCGGACGTCCCACGCACTGGCCGGAGGACGGGTTGAAGCTCAGCACCCGGACCGGCAGGATCTGGGCGCCGGGGGCCACGCCGAAGGAGGAGCTGGCGACGGTGCCGGCCACATGCGTGCCGTGGTCGCAGGCGTCGCTGGCGGCCGGACCGGGCTTGCAGCTCGCCTGCAGGCAGTCGGCTCCCGGCAGCACCCGTCCCTCGAAGTCGGGATGGGCGCCGTCGACCCAGCTGTCGAGGACAGCGACCATCACGCCCGAGCCCGTCTGGCCGGCTGCCCGGGCACCAGGCAGCCCTGCCTGGTCGGCGTGCCAGGTCTGCTGGCCGGCGGTGCCGACCGCCAGGGCCGGGCCGGCGAGCAGGACCGCAAGGCCGGCGGCGAGGCCGGCAAGGCGACGGTTCATGAGCAGAACGGTACGTGGCGGCTCGCTTGTGCGCTGCAGGTTCCGGCGGTGACACGGGCTCAGCCGGCCAACTGGGCTGCGGCCGGCTCACGCAGCAGAGCCAGCACGGCCGCTTCGATTGCCCCTTGAAAGGCCGGCGAACCGTACGACGCATCTGCTCCGAGCGCCTCGAGGTCGGCAGCGACGGTGACCCCGTGGTGGTAGAGGTCGACGATCCGCGGGTCGATGTAGCTGGCGCGGCAGACCGCCGGAGTGTTGCCCAGCTGCTCGGCCACCTCCTTCACCACCCACGTGACGGCGCGCTTGCGTGCGCTCTCGCTCGTGGCGTGGGTCGACACCGCGAGGCCGACGGCGACCATGACGGTCGCTGACCACGTGCGGAAGTCCTTGGCCGTGTCGTCCCCGCCGGTCACCTCGCGTAGGTACTCGTTGATGTCACCACTGCGGACGTCGACCCACACGCCGCTGCGGCCGGGTCGGCTGCGGTAGGCCGTCAGCTCCTGGCCGCCCGAGCGTCGCTGCTTGAGCTGGCGCACCACGACGCCCACCTCGGGCTCCACCAGCACCTTGTGCCAGAGCTTGCCGCTCTTGCCGGTGTAGTCGAAGACGACACACGGATCACCCGAGGCGATCGTTGCCATCGTCACGTGCTGCTTGAGCAGCGTCGCGAGACCGTACGACTGGTTCTCAGTCGCGTACTGCTCGCCGCCGATGCGGAAGAAGCCGAGGTCGAGCAGACGGACGGCGCAGGCCAGGACGCGCCGCCGACTCAGCCCGGGCTCGACGAGGTCGGCCCGCATCCGCTCCCGGGCTGCGGGCAGGCGCTCGGCGAAGTCCAGGATGCGGTCGTGCTTGGCGAGATCACGCTGGACGCGCCAGGCATCGTGGTAGCGGTACTGCCGCCGGCCGCGCGCATCGACGCCGGTCGCCTGGATGTGCCCGGAGGCAACCGGACAGATCCAGACGTCCTCCCAGGCAGGCGGCAGGACCAGCTCGCGGATCCGCTGCTGGACATCGGCGTCCCGCACCGGTTGACCGGCGGCGTCGACGTAACGAAAGCCCTTGCCGTGCCGGACCCGGCGGATGCCCGGACCGGAGCAGGAGACACGCTTGAGCCGCACCACGCCGCCCGCCTACCCGGTGCGAACCGGGTCAGACCTCCGGCTCGAGGTGCATCGCCGACTCCTCCGCCGTGTAACCACCGAGGTCGGTGCCCACGTCGCTGGCGACCATGTCCTTCTCGGTGTCGGTGCGGGCGCCCTCGTCGGGTTCGACGATGCGGCCGACTCCCTGGCCGGCGCGCTCGTCGAACGGCGTGTCCGCCCCCGGACTCTCGTCCGCGTCCAGCGTCGCCTCGCCCAGCACGTCGTCCTGCTCACGAGCGAGACGGCCGTCGAGGGACTCCCCGTCGGACTGCTCAGCCGTCGTCGTCCCGAAGTCGTCCACCGCCACGGCGGTGTCGTGCGGCGGCTCGAGGACGGCCTCACTGTCGCCGGCCTCGAGTTGCCCAGGGTCGGAGAAGCCAGGATCAGGGATGCCCTCGGCCTCGGCCTCCGAAGGCTTGTCCGGAAGGCGAGAGGTCACGGGCGGCTGACGTCGGGAGCCGTCGGGCTCGCTGCGGCGCCGGCCATCGGCGCGGAGCCGTAGCCGGTGTCGACGACCACCACCTCGTCGTCCTTGGCGCCCTTGCCCTTGCTCTTGCTCGCCTTGTCGGAGAGCTCGTCGGCCTTCTGCTTCGCCGTCTCGGCCACGCCGGTGGCGGTGTCCTTCACGTTCTCCGTCGCGGACTGGACAGCCGGCATGCCGGCGACCTCACGGAACTTGTCCTCGATCTGCCGGTAGCGCTCCTGGCCCGCCTTCGCGCCGAGGACGTAACCGGCGCCGAAGCCGACGGCAAAAGTGAGCTTCTTCAACATGATGGCCTCCAGGCGCTTGCAGTAGTGGATGTTCGTGCTGCCCCTACCCCGCCGCGGCGCAGTCCACCATCTATCCCGCGGGCTGGTCCCAGGGGTAGTCGGTCAGGGCGCCGAACTGCCCGTCGCCCACCTTCTCGATCGTCCACAGGCTCGCGCCCACAGCGCCGCCACGCTTCGCGACGTCGAGGAAGCGCCACGTCTCGGCCCGCGTCGGCAGACCGGCCCGCCCACCCTCGGTGCCCATGTCGTAGCCCTGACCGACCGGGGCCACCGGCAGCCACCGCCCGAGCTCGGTCAGCGACTGCTCGACCAGCGCGCCCGGCTCGTTGCACGACCAGTAGACCATCGGGACGAACAGATCGGCGTACGGCTGGAACGCGTCGTAGGGGAAGGACTTTCGGCGCAGCGGCGTCGGCCGCGGCACGGTTGCGGCCACCGGCCGCTCGCCGGCGTAGGACCGCACGAGCGACAGGTAGAGCGACACCCGCTGAGGCGTCGCGTGGGTGCCTTCCGCGCTCGTCTCCACGTCCGGGGCGAACGCGTCGATGCCGGTGTCGAGGGCGGCCTTGGCCCGCTCGGCATCCAGGACCGGGTCGGACAGGAACGGGAAGTCCCAGGCGATCACCTTCAAGCCGGCGGCGTGTGCGGCGGGGACGAGCTTGGGCAGCACGCGGTCGCCGTAGTAGCCCTGCCGCGAGCCGCCGGTCCGGACCCAGATGCTCTGCAGTCCGGCGCGTCTCGTCCGCTCGACGATGGCCGGGATGTCGAGCTTGGTGCCAGGCCAGTTGGTGACCCAGATCCCCTTGCCGCTGACGGCGTCGAGATCGGCCGCCTTGGGACCGGGGGGGAGCGCGGCGGGCAGCGCGTCGTCGGGCACAGCCGGTGCCGGCAGCGGCTTGGCCACGAAGGGGGTGGCTCCCGGCCGCTTCCGCACGGGGCAGCCGGCCTGCGGCGGCTCGGGTGGGGCGGGGATGGGTCCGGCGGGGGCGACCTGTTCCGGGGCGGGGGGAGGGGCGGCCGGGGGCGCGGGGACTCCCGGCGCGGGCGGGGGCGCGGCCTGGGCAGGTGGGGCGACCGCTTCCGTCGACAGTGAGGGCACCGCGGGCGCCACGGCCGGCGCCGGGTCACCCGCCTCCACCACGGCTGCCGTCGGGACAGTCTGGGCTGTCCCTGCGCTGATCGTGGCGACGACGAGTACGGCCGCCGCAGTGACTGACAAGAGCCGCTCCGCGCTGGTCATCACCCAGCCAGTGTCAGTCATCATGGGCGGCTTGTCATGTCGTTCCGGTGCGGTCCCGTGCGCTAGTCTTGCCCTCCGCAGCCGGTCTGCCGGTGCGATCCCCCGTAGCTCAATTGGCAGAGCATGCGACTGTTAATCGCAGGGTTTCTGGTTCAAGTCCAGACGGGGGAGCACAGCTCTCAGGCCCCTGACCAGCGGAAACAGCCTCACGGCGCTTCCGCCTCCGCACCGGAAGCCCGGGTGGGCACGAAGTGGGCACATCGTCCTCGGTGATCTCCTGTCGGCTGATCGCCGATACCGCCCTCACGGTCGCGGCCTGCGGGTCATGCGCAACTGGCACGAGGAGGAAGAGCCTCCGACCTGGCCGGAGCTCCTCGCCTGGCTGTCGAAATCGAGCGTCAGGCATCCTCAGCGGTCTCTCGCCAGACCGGGTGACGGATCCCGCAACCAGCCGTAGCCCTCGAAGCATGCCAGCGACGCTCCCGCAGACGCAGACGTCTACCGAGTTCGCCGCCCTGCTCACCAGCGCCTCGCTGACTCCCCTCCTCCTGCTGATGATCGCCCGTCGGCGTCGCACGGACCAGAGCGGTGCCACGACAGGGCCGGCGCTGCCCATCTTGATTGCCGCGGGGGCGGCCGGCGCGGCCTTCGCAGCTTGGCGGCGCCGGCAACGCGATCGAGAGTCTGAGCAGCTGACCCGCGAGCACCGGGCCGACGGGTACCGGCCATGACGCCAAGTGGCGCCGCCGCTGGGGAGTCGCCCGCCGGCCTCATCACTGGTGTCGCATCCCTGCTCGCGCAACATGTGCTTACTGTCGGGTGCGGCCACGTAGGCCAACACCGACTCCACACTTCGGTGCAGGGTCCGACCGCACGGAGATCGCCCCCATGTCCGATGTGCCGGTGCAGGACATCCCCGATGACATGATCATCAGTCAGTACGGCACTCGACGGGCTGACGGGACGTGGAGGTTCACCAACCGGCCACGGCCACTGAGCAGCCACCCGAGCTCGACGTGTCCTGGCTGTGGGAGAGCTCACTTCGCGTGAGGCACTACGGACCGCCTACGGGCGTGAGGACTACAAGCCGGGTAAGGACGCTGTGAGACACGTGCAGGCGGGAACGCTCAGGACGGCAGGTTTCGTTGTCGAACACACCCAGGCTGGGGGTCCGAGATCCACGTCTCGGTGTTCTGGCCAGGTGGGGATTGGGGTGACAGCCAGGCCGAGTTGCTGGATAGGCTCTGCAAGAGAGGAGCGATCTGATGTCGGACTTGATCCACGTTGAGCACGGTGCTGCGCCCTGGCAGGCGAGTCACGACGCCCGTGTGATCAAGCAGTACCGCTACTACGACGTGCCGCTCAGTGGAGTGATCGAGCAGAACGGGTGTCAGTACCTGTTCAAGTGCGCCAGCCGGCCCGACGAGGTCCTGACGCTCTGGTGGTACACCGACATCACCCCCGACGAGCGCCGCATGATCGAGGACGGCCCGGCGGAGGAGTTCAACACGCGCTTCCGGAAGTTGGATCTACACGGTTGGTGCCGCATCGCCTTCGCAACGGAGCGGCTCGGCATTGTCGACTACGAGGATGCTGAGTTGACGCCAGAGGGCTTGGCCGAGGCCTTGGGAAAGCTTCAAGACCGGCTTGACGAACTCGGTCGCGATGCCCACGGACTCACCGTTGACCTCGTCCTGACGTAGGAAGCCAGCTGCGGCGTCGCCAAAGCCCAGGGGCGGGCTCTGTGACCGCTCGGGAGTCTTGCCCGGCGACTACGCAACCTTGCCCAGCAGCCCCTCGACATCCGGAGCAAGTCCAGGACGACGCCCAGGCCTCGCCGTGCGGGTGCAGGGCGTCCAGGGCGCCGGCCAGCGCGACCGCCAGGTGAGCGGCTGGGCGCAACGGGTCCTCCATACCTGGGCGTCGTGCAGACAATACCGCCGCCGAGGATGACGGTGGGGGACCGGAGCGCGTTGTGCGACCGCGCGTGCTTTCGTCGGCGCTGTGAAGCGTGCTGGTCGAGGTTCCGCAATGTCTGATGTGTCAGGAAGAGTCAAGGTTGTCCCGATCCAGGCCGAGAACCAGCAACATGAGACTTCAGCGAGTGACCGTGTTGACGCTGACCGGACTGGCGCTGGTTGCGTCCGGACTGCCGGGAGAGGCCACGCATGCCCTCGATGTGCACTGGGTCCACGGCCAGACGCCGAAGATCGTCTACCTGCTGGACCGCAGCGAGGGGCGCATCCCCGTTCACCAGGCAGCGGAGAACTGGAACCGAACGCCAAACTTCCAGTTCATCGTCGTCGCTGACTGCCCTGTCGCGGCAGACTGCGTGGAAGTTAGGGAGCGCCCCCTGCAGAGGAACTACCTCGGTCTGACGACGCTTGACACCGCGGGCGATCACATCACGGCCGCCAAGGTGGCTCTCAACGCCAACCGCGAGATGACCCCGGGGACGCGACTTGCCGTGACATGCCATGAGCTCGGCCACGTCGCTGGCCTGAACCACAGGGGTGGCGTGCAGTCCTGCCTGGGCAGCGGCGCTCGGGACAGACGGATGCAGCCCGACCAGCATGACTTCTCCGAGCTGGAGAAGATCTACGCACACACACACTGAACAGCGGCGATCAGATCACGATCGCGTCGTGATCCGCTCTCGCGCACATCGGACGATGCGGTCCTTCCGCGTCGCCGTCGGCAGAACGTGGATGTCGACGTGTCGGCTCCCCGGAGAACACGGTTGGTGATCATGGTGGACACTGGCCCCATGCGGGTCGGACTGTCCGGTAAGGGTGGCGTGGGCAAGTCCACGATCGCGGCTGTGCTCTCGCGGACGCTGGCGCGTCAGGGCCATTCGGTCGTCGCTGTCGACTGTGACTCCGACGATGCCTGGAGCTGCCACAGCTTGCTGCCCCAGACGGTCAGCAGCAGCACCGGGATCAGCAACGCGCCCGTCCACCGGGGGTGCCGACGAGCGAAGGACCTCACGACACATGCCTACCTGCTGGCTGCACCACACCCATGAGACGGTGTCTGCGTGACCGCTCATGACCGCGGCGAGACATCCGACGCTGTCTTCGCCCCAAACTTGCCGGCGAGTCCGCCAGCCGGCCGCCCGGCCGGCGACAGCTGGCTTCGACCCTCGCCGACGGCTATCGAGCGTCCAGCCCGGCTGAGCAGGCCGGCTTCGGGATGACCGTCGGCTTTGCGCTGGCACTGGCCGGGGCGCGCAAGATCACCTACATCCAGGAACGGCGCCGGGGCATGCCGGTCCTTCGTGGGCTGGCGCGGGGGCGCCCTCGTCTGCCTCGGAGCGATGATGTGCGCATCCACCACTACCTGCCCGGTCTCGCGATCGCGATGACCGCCGGCGCAACAGCGATTCTGGGCGGCTCAGGCGGCATCGAGCGCTACCTGAGCGTGCCGTTCGGCATCGGCGCCGGGCTCGTCGTCGACGAGATCGGCCTGCTGACAGGGCGGAACAATCCGTACTGGGGTGCCGAGCGTTTCGTCATCCTGTCCTGCCTCGCCGCGACGTCGGCGGCCGCCGCGATGGCAGCGGGGTTCCTCCGCCGTGGATGGCATACGGCGTCTGACCTGGTCTGACGCATCCGCGCCGACCCGTTCCCCTCGCCCTGGAGGCGTCCGTGCCCGAACTGGTCATCCAGCACGATCCGGTCTACGGGGTGCTGATCGACACGCTCGGGGACGACCCGAAAGCCTGGGCCGACAAGATGGCGCGCGAACGGTTCCCCCTCGAGGGGCGGGAGCCGACCAGGAAGGAACTCAGGGCCATGAGGGCCCGGCTGCAGACCCTGGTCGAGCAACAGCAGGCTCGGAAGATCGGCACCAGCCTCTTTGCCTACACGCCCCTTGCGTCGCCATCCGGGCTGCTCGTGGACCTCGCCGAGCCCACCGACCTGAGCCGAGTCGAGACGCCGCTCGGTACAGCCATCCGCAGTCTGCGCCACTACCGGCAGGAGAGCGGGCCAGGACTACTGGCCGCAGTCGCGTACGGCTGGCACCTGCCTGCGCCCGCGTCGACATCCTGCTGTCCACGGCGACGGATGAACCGGCCGCCCTGCGTGCGGCCGAAGCGGCCCTGCACGCGCTGGTGCTCGCCTGCCGGCTGGAGTAGGACATGACAGCTGAGTGCAACGCCTACCATCCGGACCCGGTTCGTACGGGGAGCGCGCGCGTCGATGACGTGCCCTGCGTGCTGTGCGGGCGTACCGAGACGGCGAAGTATCAGGGGCAGGCCTTCTCGACGATGCCGAGGTCGATCCGGCGCCACGCGTTTCCGCGGGAACAACTTATCCACAGGAGTAGCCGTTAGGTTCGCTACTTCATGCGGTGTTTCAATGCTGAGCTATGGTGAGGTTTGCTGGTCCGGATCGCGTCGTGAGCACCAGCCGGGAGATCAGGGCGGACAGCGCGCTGATCTTCGAGCTTATCGCCGGCCCGAGCCAGCAACCGCGCTGGGACGGGAACGAGAACCTGTCGCAGGCGGGGCCTGGACAGCGGGTCCACGCGGTCGGTGATGTGTTCACTATGAAGCTGACCACGGGCAGCGTTCGCGAGAACCACGTCGTGGAGTTCGATGAGGGTCGACTCATCGCCTGGCGACCCGCCGAGGTCGGCGGAGAAACCATCGGTCATCTGTGGCGGTGGCAACTCGAGCCCCTCCACGGCTCGCTGACCCGGGTGACCCACACGTACGACTGGACGCAGTTGACGGATGAGTCGCGAATCGCGCGCGCCGAGTGGACGACAGCAGACCGACTCGCGGCGTCCCTCGACCGGCTCGCTGCCTTGGCGCAGCGGTCCCTCGTCGAGGATCGCAGCGAGCCGCGGTAGGTGCCGCGACTTCACCGTCCCTAAGCGATGCTCTGGCGCTCGCAAGCGGTCTCCATCAGGACCGTGTCGTCGAAGCCATCGTAGGAGGGGCGGCAGGTGTCGTTGGCGCGAGGACGAATATTGGGACGTGGAGCCGTTGCGTGCTGAGCACGGCTCGGCGTCGTCTGGGTCCCGGCGAGGGCTGGCGGAGATCGTCGCCGTCGTGCTGGGGCTGACGTCGATCATCCTGTACGCCGCCATCAAGTTGACGCCCTGGCTGATCGATCCCGGTGCCCTGCCGCTGGACGAGGCGGTCAGCGTCTTCGTTCCGTACCTGTTGTTCGGGCTGCCCCTGGTGCTTACCTGCCTCGGCACGGTGATCGCGCTCGCCGTGGCCGTTCTGCAGCGCCGGGGACGCCTACGGGCATCCACCTGGTTGCTGGCTCTGCCGGCCGTGCTGCTCTCAGCGCAGTTTGTCGTCTCGTCGATCGGAGCAAGGCCGCCTCCGGAGTTGCCGCCGATACCGGTTGAACCGCAGCCCGAGTTCGTGCCACCGTCCTTTCCGGCAGTGCCGTCCTTCCCGAGCCGGTGAGTCCTCGAATCGCGACACCGGCGTGTTGAGATGCGACGAGGGTGTCAAGAACAGCAGCAGGCCGCCCTCGGACGGGCCTTGCTGAGGGCCAATCGACGCCGTTTGCGGTCTGTCCAGAAACGTTGCTCTGGTGCGGCACGGCTGGTCATCTGGACGGGCCGGTCCGGCGGCTGTGCGTTTACGGCAGCAGTGATCATCAACGACAGATGCAGCCGACGTGGGACCGTGGGGAGATGGCACTCGAGCGGACCACCCAGCTGCTGGGCGTCCTCGCAAGCGTCTGCGGCATCGTCTGGCGCTGGCGGCGAGGCGATCATCCTCTTCATCGTCCTCGCGCCCGCGATTGGTCTTCTGTGCCTGGCAGCGCTCGTGATGCTGGGCGTGAGCCGCACGAGGACTGATACGGCCACTCACATGGCTGGCGGTGCCCTTCCCGCCGCGCTCGGCTGTCGTACTCGCTGGCTGGCCGCTCAGCCTCGATGTTCTCAACGGAGGACGGCGCACCCCACATATCGCGCGTTACTCATGGACCGGTAGCAGCCAATTGTGAACGGCAATCGACATGACAACGGTGGACAGCGCGGCGAGCGGCCCTCAGGACTAGAGGATCGAAAAGTCGCGGCGGGCTAGTGCCACCGCGAGAGGTGCGGGACGACTTAGGTAGTACCCCTGCCCGATGTGCGCGCCGAGCCGGCGGACCGCCGCCAGCTCCTCACTCGTCTCGATCCCCTCTGCGAGCAACCGGACGCCGACCTTCGCGGCGAACGACGACAGTCCTTCGACCAGGGCCTGCCGCACCACGTCCGAGTCGACGTTCCGGATCACGACCCGGTCGAGCTTCAACTCATCCGGCTGGATCTCCAGCACCTGGTTCAGTCCGGAGAAGCCCATGCCGACGTCGTCGATGGCCAGCCACACCCCGAGCTCAGTCAGCCGGCGGGACGCCTCCCGTAACTCGACGTAGTCCGCTACCACCGCGTGCTCGGTGACCTCGAGAACAACGCGGTCGCGCGGCCCATCGGCCAGCGCGACGAACAAGTTCGGTGCGACCAACGTTGACGGCGACACGTTGATGTTGAGCCGGATCGGATCCGGTATCTGTGAGAGCAGGGCCAGCGCGTCGCGCACCACTCGCATCTCCAACTCGACGCCGACGCCGACGCGGTGCGCCTGCGCGAACATCTCCTGCGGACCCAGTTGGTGGCCGGGGAACCGGGACAACACCTCGACGCCAACGAGCTGCATCGTCTTCAAGTCGACGAGCGGCTGGAAGTGCAGTTCCAGTGCGTCATCGGCCTGGATGATCTGCTCCATGGACCTGCGGCGCTGGGCCTTCTCATCTGCGCGCCGCTCAAGCTCGCTCAGCACCTCCGCGACCACGTCAGCCAGAACGCGCATGGCCTTCAGGTCCGGCGTAAACTCCGTTTTCACGCGACGGCTGAAGCAGCAGAACGTGCCGTAGACCCGCCCGTCGGACAACCGGATCGGGACACTGACGTGCGTGCCGACCGGCAAAGTGCTCGTGATCTCCAGCGTGCTGGCCACCGGGTCGGCACTCGCATCGGGCAGGTACTGAGCGAGAGTCCCCTCGGCCACGTAGTGGCAGTAACTGTCCTCGCGGCGCCCGCTGCCACCGACCTCGACCGGGCTGTCAGGGGCGTCATGGTCGACAAAGCGGAACACGCGTTCGTTGCCGACGAACTGCGAGATGAACGCAATCTCCAGCCCCATGTGCCGCCGCGCGGCACGCAGAAGACGATCGACCGCCTCCTCCGAGGGAGTGCGTCGCGAGTGCGTCTCCATGGCCGCCAGCTCACCTCCCACCATCGTTGCTCACGCAGCAACATGTTGCCGCAGGTTGCTCTCGGCCCAGCTCGGACCTTCCAACCAGCCGGCGACGAACACCCAAGGATAGGTGCCATCTTCATGTTCCGCCGCCGAGCTGCCGCAACGGTGCGGAGCCGCCACTAGCGCACGTCGACGAGTTCGGCCATGCTCGCCCGATGAGGCTCTGGTTGCTGGTCGCGCTCATGGGGCTGGTCGGTTACGGTGCAGCCGACGAACAAGGCCGCGCGGTATAGGCACCGAGCGCTGCCAGTCCAAGCGCCTCTGCCGCGCAGACGCCGACAGACGAGGTGCGGCCAGGGTGTTCGTCCTTCACGGAAGCGGTCGCGGCCGAGGACTCGAACCAGGTATATGACCCGCAGACGGGGGACGATCCCGCCGGCCCTGTTCCTCACCACCGCATGATCCCGCCTGGCGCTGTGCCAGAGTGGGAAACCAGATGATCGAGCCTCCACCGAAGTGGGGGAACCACAGTTCGCCGCCTACCGGTATCACGCAGTGTTCACCAACAGCCCGCTGCCGACGCTCGAGGCGGAGAAGACGCACCGGGCGCACGCGATCATCGAGCAGGTCATCGCCGACCTGAAGAACGGGCCGCTCGCGCACCTGCCCTCCGGGCACTTCTGGGCCAACAGCGCCTGGCTGGTCTGCGCCGCGATGGCGTTCAACCTCACCCGCGCCGCCGGCACCCTCGCCTCGACCTTCCACGCCAAGGCCACAACCGGCACCATCCGGGTGCAGCTCATCACGGTCCCCGCACGGCTCGCCAAATCGGCACGGCGGCTGACTCTGCACCTGCCCACAGCCTGGCCGTGGGAGCACGCCTGGCAACGGATGCTCGCCCGCGCGACCGGGCCACCCCTACCGATCTGAAACCCGACCACCCGTCCGACAGGACCCGACCGGAGATGACAGTGGAGACAAGCCGGCGCCGCCCGGCCAACCGGGCACGCGCCGATCCACCAGCACCCACGCCAACCGCTGCAGAACGTCCCGAGCCGGAGCGACGGTGGATACGGGCTTAGGACCGGCCCGGCCACCCGGCCAGGTCGGGCAGCAGGCCGCTCAGACGAGCAGCTCAGCCGAACGGCTCGCGGCACCCGCCGGCTGAGCCCGCAGACTGAGGGCGCCGAACGTCGCGCCCAGGACCGCGTACAGCAGGACCAGCAGTCCGAGCGAGCGGATGCGGAACTCCCACACCAGCGCAGCCGGCGCGCCGACCGGATCGGTGTTGTCCGGCAGCAGCGCGAAGCCGACCGCCACCACCAGCACGGCGAGCACCACCACCGCGCTCTGCCGCACGGGCGCCGACACGCCACGGGCGCGCAGCGCCCGCACCGCGCCGTAGGACCCGGTGACGACAAGGACCCCGAGGGCGACAGCGAGCAGATAGCCGGAGGTGCGGCCGGCGATCGTCTCCGGGTCGCCCACGCCCGGCGGGTTCGCCGGGTAGCGCAGAGCAGGGATTAACGCCAGCGCCGCGAACCCGCCGGCCGCCAGGCCGAGGCTCCGCTGCCACGGCTCCGTCCGCGAGGGTAGGACCCGGTAAGCGAAGGCGAACAGCAGCCCGAGCGCAAGCCCGGCGAAGACGAAGCCGAGCGGCATACCGAGCAGCTTCTGCGTCTCGCGGCCGACGGGGCCCCCGCCGTCGCTCGGGCCTTCTAAGGCGATCGCCGCGTCGAGCGTCGGCTCAAGGAAGAAGTAGGCCGCCAACGAGGTGGCTAGGCCGGCTGCGGCGCCGCTGACGGCGCCTCGTACGAACACGTTGCGCATGTCGGAAGTCTGCTCAGTGGCAGGGGAAGCCGAGCATGTGGCGGGTGTCGTGGAAGAACTCGTGCACCGTCGAGTCCCCCGCAGCCGCCTTGACCACCTGGGCGAGCTGGCCCTGGTCGAACGCGACGGCGAACAACAGCGCGACCGCCATCAGGACGGGCAGAAGCAGCGTCAGCGACGAGACGGGACGAAGGCGAACAGCGAGCTGGGACATCATGCGCTCCTACCGGGGTCTACCGCCCCGCGTTGTGGGATGCGACAGAGCGGAGTGTCCTGGCTCCCGGATCTTCGCTCGCCCCCGACCTTCCCACCCGACAGGGCAGTGGTCATGCCTGGGGGTCCGCTACCCGGTCACAGTGGCGGGACCGCGCCGGACTCTCACCGGCTTCCTCGTGCGCTGTCGCGTGACGCGGCGACTCCACCACCCGTCGGCGACGGCGTCAAACGTGCCGTCATGCCGGGCCCGCAGGCCGCAGGGCCGCGACGGCCGCGAGTGAGGCGGGCGCGACCGGGTCGTGGGCGAGGACATCTGCCGGCGCTGCGGGCCGCGGGCGTGGCGCCGGGCGCGCCGGCGGTAGGGGTCAGCCCGCCGGGATGACGTGGCAGACGCCGTCCTGGCCGCAGGCCGCGGGGTCGAGCGCGGCGACGCTCGCGGAGCCGGTGCACCTCCGCGCGGGCCGCCTGGAGGTCCGCGATCCGGACGACGACCGCCAGTAGGTGTAGATAGACGCGATGCGGTTTGAGGCCTAGTTGTAGATCGGACACCCCATGATCAGGTCGCCGGGTGGCTTGCCTTGGTTGCGCTCCAGGGTGGAGACACACCGCGTCAACCGCGCCAATTCTGTTGCTTGCTGCCGTTGCTCACGTACCACAACGACCAGGGCGGCGGCGAGCACAAGGACGGTGGCCGTCAGGAATGCGACAGCGGTAGGGATCATGGAAGGAGGCTACGGCCGTTCCCCACCTTCGGCGGTCACACCAGCCAGCGTTAGCCTTGGTCATGGTGGATGAATCGGCCGGGTTCTGACGACGTCGAGGCACACGGGTCTCCATGACGTCGCAGACCGTGGCAGGGTGCGTCCGTGACCCGGACGACCGTCGTTGTCGGCGTCGGCGCGATTGTGCTCGTGGCCGTCGCAATCGGCCTGGCGCTGACTGACCGACTCGAGCCAGGTACCGCGGCAGATTGGTCCGCCGCTGCCGGGACCGTCGGGGCGCTCACCGCGGCGCTGCTCGGCCTGCGCGCGCAGCGACACGAGGCGCATGTCGCGGAGCGGGCTCAGGCTGAGGGCTTTCCCACACGCAGCAGCAGCTCGAGGCCGCCAGGGAGCAAGCCGCTGCGGTGCAGGGTCAGCTCGAGGCGGCGCGTGCTCAGGTGGATGTCGCGAGCCGGCAGCTCACCGCGTCGCTGCGGCCGCTGCTCGTTGATGTGCCGAGGGCGGATCCGGATACGCGCCCGGTCACGCTGTCATTCTCCGACGGGTTCTTGGGCCGGGTTTTCGACAGCTTCGCCCTCGTCTTTCCGAAGCCGGATGGGTCGCCACCGTCAGTGCATGTGGCGGTGCCTGTGCTCAACATCGGGCCGGCGCGTGGCGCTGCTCCGCGGCAACGCCGTGCAGGTCCGGCAGGATGTGGACTGGTCGGGCCAGTTCTCCCACACGGTGCTCCTACGCGCTCGACCGCATCATCGGCTTCACCGCGGTGATGCCCTCAGGTGGGGAGCTGGCCGCACAGGTGGCGCTGGCCATGAGCACCAACATGCTGGCCGCACGGCTGGCGCAGACCATCGCGCCCTACCCGACCTACGCACTGGGTCTGCGGCTGGCCACAGCACGGCTGTTCGGAGAGTTCTCCGGCGCCACGTGGCGACCCGCCAGAGGGAGCAGCTGATCCCGCAGCACAGGCCGCGGCGGCGCACAGACGCACTGAAGCCACGGGCCGGGCGCCCAGCGGGCCCATCAGACAGATGAGGGAGCCCCGCCGTTGCCGATCACGCCGCCGTCAGATCGCCAGCACCTCCGGGTCCACGCAAGTCAACAAGCCCTGGTGGGGACGTCAGTGGCGCTCTGATTCCAACATGGTCGACGGGCGCCAGCTGCTGGACGGCTTCGACGAACACGAGCGCGCGACAGCCGCAGGGGCAGCCGCTGTTCCCGTGGCCGAACCGCCTGCGCGACGGGCGCGACGTCTGGGACCGCTAGCCGCGCCAGACAACGGTCACGGTCGTGATGAGTTGCCAGCTCCCGCCGCAGTCCGCCTATCCCTTCATGCTGGACGTCTCAACCCAGTACGTGCTCACCGACGACGGCCGCTGCTGATCCACGCGGGACCTGCGGCCGACGTGATGCCGGGACAGCGGCAAAGGCAACGGAGGCGACTGTCTGCTCCGTGGTGCCGGCACCGTAGCGCAGACTGCTGTCCCACAACAAAGGAGAAACATGATTACGCGACGCTCTCGCCCGGCGGCAGCGTCAAGACCTGAACCGGACACGTCGCCGGCGACCGGCCCGGATGATCAGTGACCGTTCAGGAACGCGTTGTCGTCCACGTCGGCAGCGGCAGTTCACCTTTGTGGCGGCATGGCCATCGTCATCGTGACTGGCTACAGTCCGCGGTCCGCCTCGAGCAACCGGAGCCACACCTCGCTGACCGTCGGGAACGCTGGAACCGCGTGCCAGAGCATGTCAAGGGAAACGGCACCGACGATCGCGATCGTGGCGGCATGGATCATCTCGCCCATTTGCGGCCCGACGAACGTCGCGCCGACGACGACCCGTCGACTCTGGTCGATCACGAGCTGCGCCTTGCCTCGGCTGTCGGCGGCGATCAGCGCGCCCCCGGCGACGGCTCCGGTGCCGTAACTGACGACTGTGACGTCCAGCCCCTGCCCGCGCGCCTGCTGCTCGGTCAGCCCCACGGCGGCGATCTCCGGGTCAGTGAACACGACCTGCGGCACAGCCTTGTGGTCCGCCCAGGCGGTCCGGTCCTTGCCGCCGATGACGTCACCGACGATGCGAGCCTGGTACTTACCCTGGTGGGTGAGCATGGCCCGGCCGTTGACGTCACCGGCGGCGAACAACCAGCCCGCGGCGACGGCCCGCACGCGGAGCTGGTCGTCGACTTCGAGCACCTCGCCCGGCGTGAGGCCAACGCTCTCCAAACCGATGTCGTCGGTGTTGTAGGTACGCCCGACCGCGACGAGCAGCTCGTCCCCGGTCAGGGTCGTGCCGTCGTCCAGGGTGAGGCGCACCGGCCCGTCCGCGCCCTCGCGCTCGACGTGCTGAGCCCGCCGGCCGGTGAGCACGGTGATGCCCTCCTCGGCGAAGACCTCCGCCAGCAGGTCGCCGACCCACGGCTCGTACCGCGCGAGCATCCGCTCCCCCGCCTCGACGACGGTGACCTCTGCGGTGCCGAGGCGTCGGTACGCCTGCGCCATCTCGGCGCCGACGACTCCACCGCCGAGCACAATAATTCGCTGCGGGATCTGCTTCGCGGTCGTGACGTCGCGGTTGTCCCACGCCGTCACCTGCTCGAGCCCTTCAATGGTCGGCATGGCGGCGCGGGTGCCGGTTGCTACGACGACCGCCTGCGTCGCCCGCAGCGTCCGTGTCGAGCCGTCAGCTGCTGTCACCTCGACGAGCCGCTCGCCGGTCAGCCGGCCCTGACCCCGGACCAGCTCGGCGTCGATGCTGTCCAACCAGCTCGCCTGGGCTCCGTCGTCCAGGTGGCTGATGAACTCGTCGCGTCGCGCCAGCACCGCTTCGACGTCCACTTCGCCGGTGACGGCCTCGGCCGCACCGGGCAGCCGCCGGGCGGCGGCAAGCGCATGCAGCGGCACCAGCAGTGCCTTGCTCGGCATGCACGCCCAGTACGAGCACTCACCACCGACCAGCTCGGTCTCGATTACGGCGACGGAAAGTCCGTTGTCCCGGGCGTACCAGGCCACGTTGGTGCCGGTCGACCCGGCACCCAGCACGAGCACGTCGAACTCGTCGGTCATCTCATCCTCATCGTCTCGGGGGTTCACGCGCGTACGCCTGGTCACTGTTGCAGGGACGTGCCGCATTTCCGCCTCAACGGCAACGTGGGGTGCCAACCGGCGCTGTTCCTGACGCGGCCCGTCACGAGGCGATGACGTTGCAGGCCTCGCGCCTGGAACGCTCCGGTCGCGCAGTCCTGGTGCTCATCGGCGTCCTGCTCTTCACAGGATGGTGGGACCGCGTCCTGACCGGTCGCCATCACCACGGCGCAGGCCGACACAGCACTGTCCGCGACCGAGCAGGTCATGCTGGTGAGCCGCGGAGGCCGGAGCCGGGCGGACCCGGTCCGGTCGCTGATGCGGCACGAGGTCAAGGCAGCGGCTCGGGGCCCATCACGTCGCGCAGACCCTTCTCATCGAGCAGGATGGTCGAGCCGTATGACGTCGCGATCAGGTTGCTCTGCCGGAGCTGGGCGATCACCCGGGTCACCGACTGGCGGCGAGCCCCGAGCAGGTGCGCCATGGTGGTGTGGCTCAGTCGCACCACCGGCTGCCCGTCGGAACCGGCCTCGGCCAGGTCCAGCAACAGGTAGGCGACCTGGGAGATCAACGGCTTGGTCGTGACGACGACCAGGCGTCGTCGGTCGTTGTCGAGCCGGCGGGCGATCGACGTCATCCAGCGCAGCGACAGCGACGGCGAACTGGACAACAGTTGCATCCAGCGCTGACGTGACAGGGCGATCATCTCGGTCTCGCGGCTGGCGACGGCGTCGAATGGCATCGGGTTACCGAGCAGCATCGGGATGTCCAGGATGACGCCGCCGGCGCGGACGACCGCCAACGTCGCCCGACCGCCGTCCTGCCGGGCCATGAGTTCGAGCTCGCCGCTGCCGACGACCTGCACGTGCGTGGCGGGTGATCCGGCGGCTGCCACGACGGTGCCCGCGTCGACGTACCGGACGGTGCCGAACTTCCGCAGCTCGGAGAGCTCACCTCGTCGCAGCAGCCCGAGGGTGTCCTCGGCCGAGGACCGGCTGATCCACCGCCCGGTCGTTGCAGCAGCCCCGTCAGTGTTCATACCTTTCAGGATGCCCTCATCGACGGCATCTGCGGTGACACGTCACGAGCGGGCTTCGACCTCGCCGATGAGGCTGCTGATGACGCCGACGAGCACCTCGGGGTGGTCTTCCGGCGTGAAGTGCTTGCCCCCTTCGATGCGCTGGACGACGGTGCCGAGGTCGCGGGCGAAGCGCTCGCCGTACTCGAGTTTCTGGAACGGGTCGTCGACACCCCAGACGACGCGGGCCGGCACGGACAGGCTCGGCAGCGCGTCCTGAACGGCAAGGGTGTCGTGTACGTCCAGTGCCGCAACCTGCCGCCGCCGTGCTCGGCGTACGGCCGGAAGTGCACACCGAGTGCCTCCTTCGCCGCGTCGGTGCTGTTGTGGCCGCGTGCGAGCAGCACGCCCAAAGCAGGCTTCAGGGCGAAGGCCGGCAGCTTGGCCAGTACGGGCGAGGCCGTCCGCATGGCCTTCACCGACGGGATCGGCCAGGAGGCGTAGCCGATGCCGTTGGTGATGAGTAGCCCGGCACGCAGGTCGGGGCGGCGCACCGCGGCGATGTGGACGACGCCCCCGCCCAGGTCGTGTCCGACCAGGACCGCCTGCTCGATCCGGAGCTTGTCGAGCAAGGCGTTGAGTCGGTCGGCCTGGGCGCTCACCGAGACGTCCCGGCTGCGGCCGGCGGGGATGCTGTCGCCGTAGCCGGTCATCTCGAAGGCGAGAACCCGTATGCCGGTCAGGCGGGGCATCACGTGTCGCCACAGCGAGGGGGAGGTCGGGATGCCGTGCACCAGCACCAGGGGCAGGCCGTTGCCCTGCTCGAGCCAGCGAACGGGCGTGCCGTCGATGTCCGCCGCGTGCTGTTCGGCCACGTGTCCTCCTGTGTGTGTTGTCGCGCGTCGGGCTGGTGGTCCTGCCCACTGTTGCCGGCCGGATCCCGCTCTTAGTGGACCCCGCGCAGGACGAACAGGCCAGCGGTGAAGACGACGAGGCCTGCCCACAGCTGCAGCAGCCCGCTGCGGCGGGCACGCCGGAACAGCAGACCGAACACGACGGTCAGCACGACCGCCTGCTGGGCCACCCCAGCGTCCGTGCTGGGCAGCAGCAGGTCGACCAACCAGCCTCCTTCGCTGACCCACCGCTCCAACTCGGTCGGCTGAGGGAGGCCTTCCGGCTCGGTCACAGCACCCCGAGGGCGCTGGCGGTGCTGCGTACCAGCTCGTCGTCCTGCCCGACCGCCAAAAGCGCGTGCGGCAGGCGGGCGCACAGCAGGACGACATCACCGCGCTGAACCACCCACGGTCCGTCCTCGCCAGCCAGCCGCCGGGCGCCTGGGGCCTCGGGGAAGGTCTCGTCGGACAGGTACAACACGATGCCCCGGCCCGTTGCGTGGCGGTAGGCGTACCCGCCGAGGTCGCGCTCCGCGTACGTCCCGCCCCCGGCGCCCACCGGCTGCAGGTTCAGCTGCGACAGGTCCGGCGCACCTTCCGCTGGCAGCTGCGCACCGGGCAGCTGTCCAGCGCTGAAGTCGGCGACAGCCTGCCGCAGCGACGGTGGCTCCGACGTGCCCGAGCCGAACCTGAGGATGAGTACGGCGGCCGCAGCCGCCACCACGGGAGCACCAGCCGGGACCAGCCAGCGGCGACGGGTCAGGCGCGTCACCCCGGTGGGCTCCCGCACGAAGGTGGGCTCGGCATCGACGAGCGCCCGCACACGGCGCTGACTTCCACCTCGAGCGCGGATCCGACGTGGAGCATGGCGGTCGCGGTCGACGCGCCTGAGTGGCGCACCACGTTGGGCGAGCGCTTCCGACACGATCCGATAGGCCGCGACCTCGACGACCGGGGGGAGGCCCGACAGATCCCCGGTCGCGCCGATCCGTAGGTCCAATGGCGCGTCACCCTCGGTGCGCCGGATGCGATCGGCGTGCTGCGTCAGTGCGGCGACCAGCCCCACCTCGTCGAGCGCCGGTGGACCCAGGCGTGCGCCAGCCGGCGCACGTCACCGAGGACTGCACCTGCATCTCCAGGTGGACCTGCGGGTGGCTGCTGCGGAGCGCGCTCGCCACGGGCGGCAGCCGGCGCCGAAGGGCGGTCGAGTAGCTCGCAACACGCCGGTGGTGAAGCCGGCGGCGGCGAGCGCGAGCACCGCGACGACCGCCGCCGAACGCGGACCGGAACTGCCGCGAGCTCATGCAGGTACGGACGCGCGTCGCGCACGCGTTATTGCCGTGGTCACGTCCTGCGGCCCATCACGTCGCCGGCCGCGCCCTGCGGCTCGTCGGCCGGCGCCTCCTCGTGGTCGCGCGGGCGGGCGATCGCGTCGTAGCTCAGCGCCGCGGCCAGACCGCCGATCAGGCTGCCGACGACGTACGCCGGGAGCTGGCTCCACGGCACGTCGCCGCCGAAG
>JAHWJP010000177.1 GCA_019348355.1 Actinomycetota bacterium | reverse complement strand
ATCATCACGACGATCCAGGACCGCGGCTACGTCTGGAAGAAGGGCTCGGCCCTCGTCCCGACCTGGCTGGCCTTCGCCGTGACCAACCTGCTCGAGCAGCACTTCGGGCGGCTGGTCGACTACGGCTTCACCGCCTCGATGGAGGACGACCTCGACCTGGTCGCAGCCGGCGGGCGGGAGGGCAGGAACTGGCTGAGCAGCTTCTACTTCGGCTCGTCGGAGGGCAAGGAGGGCGGTCTCGCGCAGCAGGGCGGGCTCAAGTCGCTGATCGGCAAGAACCTTGACGAGATCGACGCCCGCGGGATCAGCACCGTCTCGATCGGCCACACCGCCGACGGCGAGGCGATCGTCGTCCGCGTCGGCCGCTACGGCCCCTACGTGACGGTCGGTCCGGACGGTGAGGACCAGCAGAAGGCCTCCCTGCCCGAGGATCTCGCACCGGACGAGCTGACTGTCGAGAAGGCGCTCGAGCTGGCGGCCGCGCCGTCGGGTGACCGGCTGCTCGGCACCGACCCCGAGACCGGCTTCGACGTGGTCGCGAAGGCCGGGCGCTACGGGCCGTACGTCACGCTCGTGCTCCCCGAGGACTCCAAGGACAAGCCGCCGACCGGCTCGCTGTTCGCCACGATGAGCCTCGACACGATCACCCTCGAGCAGGCGCTCACCCTGCTGAGCCTGCCCCGGGTGCTCGGCGAGGTCGACGGCGAGCCGGTCTCGGCCCTGAACGGCCGCTACGGGCCGTACGTCAGCAGGGGCAAGGAGAGCCGCTCGGTCGACAGCGAGGAGGCGCTGCTGACGATCACCCTCGATGAGGCGCTCGCGCTGCTGGCCCAACCCAAGCAGTACGGCCGGCAGCGCGCTGCGCCCAAGGCGCCGCTCAAGGAGCTCGGCAAGGACCCGGTCAGCGGCGAGCCGATGGTGGTGAAGGAAGGAAGGTTCGGCCCCTACGTCACCGACGGCACCACGAACGCCTCGCTGCGCAAGGGCGACGACATCGACCGCCTCACCGACGAGCGCGCCATCGACCTGCTGGCCGAGCGGCGGGCGCGCGGTCCGGCGCCGAAGAAGACGCCGGCGAAGCGCGCACCGGCCAAGAAGAAGGCGACGGCGAAGAAGGCCGCTCCCAAGAAATCCTGACCCCCCCGGGCCGGGGCGCGAGGCGCGAGTAGTCGTACTCAGGCGTAACCGCCGCTACGCCGTACGCTCGGCCCTGTGACCGACCGCGCGCCCACCGAGCCCGGGGCGCCGGTCCTGCGACCCGGCCGTGGGCCGCGGGCCGCGCTGCGCAACACGCGCTTCCGCAAGCTCTACACGGCGCTCGTGCTGTCCAGCTTCGGCGACTGGCTGGGTTTTCTCGCCACGACCGCGCTGGCCACCCAGCTCGTCGACACCTTCCAGAGCAAGGCCTACGCCACCGGTGGCGTGCTGGTGTTCCGGCTGCTGCCGGCCGTGCTGTTCGGGCCACTGGCGGGTGCCTTCGCCGACCGCTGGGACCGGCGCCGCACCATGGTCACCTGCGACGTGATGCGCTTCGCGCTGTTCCTGTCGATCCCGCTCGTCGGCTCCGTGGTCACCCGCGGCAACGCGCTTGTCTACCTGCTGATCGCCTCCTTCCTCATCGAGACGGTCAGCCTGTTCTGGATCCCGGCGAAGGAGGCCTCGGTCCCGAACCTCGTGCCCCGGGAGCAGCTCGAAGGGGCCAACCAGCTCACCCTGATCGCCACCTACGGCTCGGCTCCGGTGGCCGCCGCCGTGTTCGCCCTGCTCAGCCTGGTGTCACGGGCGCTGGGCTCGGGGTTCGACTACTTCCGTACCGGCCCGGTCGACCTCGCGCTGTACGTCAACGCCGCGACGTTCCTGTTCGCCGCCCTCACCGTCTACTGGCTGGACCTGCCCAGCCCGAAGGTCGCCGACCGCCCGCCCGGACAGCCCGCACCCAGCGTGTTCGTCAGCCTGCGCGAGGGGCTCGTCTTCATGGGCCGCACCCCACTGGCCCGCGGCTTGATCGTCGGCATGCTGGGTGCGCTCGCGGCCGGTGGCGCCATCATTGCGCTGGGCCGGCTGTTCGCCGAGTCGGTGCTGGGAGGCGGCGACGCCGCGTACGGCCTGCTGTTCGGCTCGATCTTCACCGGCATCGCGGCCGGGGTCGCGCTCGGCCCGCGCGCGCTCGGTGACCTGTCGCGACGCCGGGTCTTCGGGCCGTCGATCGTCGGGGCCGGCGCCTCGCTGATCTTCATGTCCCTGGTGCCGAACCTGTTGCTCGCCGCCGTCGCGACGGTCCTGGTCGGGGCGTTCGCCGGGGTGGCGTACGTCGTCGGCATCACCCTGCTCGGGCTGGAAGTCGATGACGAGCTGCGGGGGCGGACGTTCGGGCTGGTGCAGTCGCTGATGCGCATCGACCTGCTGCTGGTGACCGCCGTGACCCCGTTCGTCGCCGGCGCGATCGGCACCCGCGAGGGACCCGTGGGGCTGAGCATCAACGGCGTCTCCGTGGTGCTGTTCGTCGGTGGCGTGCTCGGCGTGGTCGTCGGGATCGTGTCGTTCCGGGAGATGGACGACCGGCCGGGGGTCGCGCTGCGGACCGACCTCGCCCGGCGGCTGCGCCGGACGCCGGCCAGGCCGACGTACACCGGGACGTTCGTGGCTCTCGAGGGCGGTGAGGGGGCGGGCAAGTCCACCCAGCTGCGGCTGCTCGAGGCGTGGCTGCTCGAGCGTGGGCACGAGGTCGTCGTCACCCGCGAGCCGGGGGCGACGGCGACCGGCGCCAGCATCCGCGCGCTGCTGCTCGACCCGACGACGACGCTCGCGCCCCGTGCCGAGGCGATGCTGTACGCCGCCGACCGCGCCCAGCACGTGGCGGAGGTCGTACGTCCCGCTCTCGAGCGCGGCGCTGTCGTGGTCACCGACCGCTACGTCGACAGCTCACTGGCCTATCAGGGCGCCGGGCGGGAGCTCGCCGTCGAGGAGGTGGCTCGGCTGTCGCGCTGGGCCACCGACGGCCTGCGGCCCGACCTCGTGGTGCTGCTCGACATCGACCCGGTTGTCGGGCTGGGCCGAGCCGGTCAGGAGCCCGACCGGATCGAGGCGGAGTCGCTGGCCTTCCACTGCCGGGTGCGCGACGGCTTCGTCGCGCTCGCGGAGTCCGACCCCGACCGCTACCTCGTGGTGCCGGCCGACCAGGAGGTCGAGCTGGTGCAGGAGGCGATCCGCCGCCGGGTCGCCGAGCTGTTCCCCGCGCCCGTACCCAGCCAGGGTGTGAGCGTCCCGTCATGAGCGTGCCCCAATGAGTGTTTTTGGCGACCTGGTCGGCCAGGACAGCGTGGTGGCGCAGCTGCAGGCAGCCGCGGAGGCGGCGGCTCGGATACTGGCGGACCCATCCGGGCTGACGGCCGGGCCGGCCGGCGGCATGACGCACGCGTGGTTGTTCACCGGGCCACCAGGCTCCGGCCGGTCGGTTGCCGCGCGCGCCTTCGCAGCGGCGCTGCAGTGCGACCGGGTGGGCTGCGGGCACTGCGAGGCGTGCCTGCAGTCGCTCGCGGGGGCGCACCCGGACGTCGCCGTCATCGTGCCAGAGGGCCTGCACCTCAAGATCAAGGAGGCGCGCGAGATCATTTCCCGGTCCTCGCGTGCCCCGACCCGCGGTCGATGGCAGGTCACGCTCATCGAGGACGCGGACCGGATGGAGGAGCGCACCTCGAACACCCTGCTCAAGGTGATCGAGGAGCCGCCGCCGCACGGGGTCCTGTTGCTGTGCGCGCCGAGCGTCGAGGACCTGTTGCCCACGATCCGCTCCCGCTGTCGATCGGTCGCCTTGCGGACTCCGCCGGCCGAGGCCGTCGCGTCAGTCCTCGTCGCCCGGGACGGCATCGACCCGGCGATGGCGGCCTTCGCAGCGCAGGCGGCGCAGGGACACATCGGCCGGGCGAAGCGGCTCGCGACCGACGAGCAGGCCCGCCGCGAGCGCCGGGAGGTGCTGGCCCTGCCGCGCTCGCTGCAGGGGGTCGGCTCGGCCCTCGGCGCGGCCGACGCGTTGGTCGCCACGTCGAAGGCGGAGGCCGCCGAGCTGTCGAAGCAGCGGGACGCCGGCGAGACCGAGTCGCTGTCCCGGGCGCTCGGTGCCGGCGCGACGGGCAAGGGCTTCTCCGGCGGCAAGCCGCGTGGCGGCGCAGGGGCACTCAAGGAGCTGGAGACCCGGCAAAAGGACCGCGCCAAGCGCACCCAGCGCGACGCCTTGGACCGGGCGCTGGTCGACCTCGCCGCCTTCTACCGCGACGTCCTGACGGTCCAGCTCGGCACCGGGGCCACTCTCGTGCACGGCGACCTCGGCCCGCAGGCGGCCACCGTCGCCCGGGCGACAACCCCCGAGTCGACGCTGCGCCGCATCGACGCGGTCCTGGCCTGTCGTGCGGCGTTGGATGCCAACGTCGCCCATCTGCTTGCCGTCGAGGCGATGGCCCTCGCCCTGCGCACCGGCTGACTGGGTAGGCTCGCGCCGAGTCCGCCGCCTTAGCTCAGTCGGTAGAGCACCTCACTCGTAATGAGGTTGTCCGGAGT
>JAHWJP010000176.1 GCA_019348355.1 Actinomycetota bacterium | reverse complement strand
GCGAGAGGATGTTGTTGCTCGACAGCATCAGGATGCGGGCCTCGGCCTGCGCCTCCGCGGACAGCGGCAGGTGCACGGCCATCTGGTCGCCGTCGAAGTCGGCGTTGAAGGCCGTGCAGACCAGCGGGTGGATCTGGATGGCCTTGCCCTCGACCAGCTGCGGCTCGAAGGCCTGGATGCCGAGGCGGTGCAGCGTCGGTGCGCGGTTCAGCAGCACCGGGTGCTCGGTGATGACCTCCTCGAGCACGTCCCACACGACGGGGCGGGCCCGCTCGACCATGCGCTTGGCGCTCTTGATGTTCTGCGCGTGGTTGAGGTCGACCAGCCGCTTCATGACGAACGGCTTGAACAGCTCGAGCGCCATCTGCTTGGGCAGGCCGCACTGGTGCAGCTTGAGCTGCGGGCCGACGACGATGACCGAGCGGCCGGAGTAGTCGACCCGCTTGCCGAGCAGGTTCTGGCGGAACCGACCCTGCTTGCCCTTGAGCATGTCGGACAGCGACTTCAGCGGGCGGTTGCCCGGGCCGGTGACCGGCCGGCCGCGGCGGCCGTTGTCGAACAGCGCGTCGACGGCCTCCTGCAGCATGCGCTTCTCGTTGTTGACGATGATCTCGGGCGCGCCGAGGTCGAGCAGCCGCTTGAGGCGGTTGTTGCGGTTGATGACCCGGCGGTACAGGTCGTTGAGGTCGGAGGTCGCGAAGCGGCCACCGTCGAGCTGCACCATCGGGCGCAGGTCCGGCGGGATCACCGGCACGCAGTCCAGCACCATGCCCATGGGGCTGTTACGGGTGTTGAGGAACGCCGCGACGACCTTGAGCCGCTTGAGCGCCCGGACCTTCTTCTGGCCCTTGCCGGAGCGGATCGTCTCGCGCAGCGACTCGGCCTCGGCGTCGAGGTCGAAGCTCTCGAGTAGCCGCTGCAGCGCCTCGGCGCCCATGCCGCCCGAGAAGTACTGGCTGAACCGGTCCCGCAGTTCACGGTAGAGCGTCTCGTCCGCGATGAGCTGCTTGGGATCGAGCTTCTTGAAGGTGTCGAGCACCTCGGCGAGCTTGTCGAGCTCGCGCTGGGCCCGCTCGCGCAGCTGGCGCAGCTCGCGCTCGGCCCCCTCGCGGACCTTGCGGCGCACGTCGCCCTTCGCGCCTTCGGCCTCGAGCGCCGCGATGTCGTCCTCGAGCTTCTTCTGCCGGGCCTCGGCGTCGGCGTCGCGCTTGTCCTCGATCCGCTTCATCTCCACGCCCATCGACGCCTCGATGCTCGGCAGCGCCTCGTGACGGGCGTCGGCGTCGACCGAGGTGATCAGGTAGGCCGCGAAGTAGATGATCTTCTCGAGGTCCTTGGGCGCGAGGTCCAGCAGGTAGCCCAGCCGGCTCGGGACGCCCTTGAAGTACCAGATGTGGGTGACCGGAGCGGCCAGCTCGATGTGGCCCATCCGCTCCCGGCGCACCTTGGCGCGGGTGACCTCGACGCCGCAGCGCTCGCAGATGATGCCCTTGAAGCGGACCCGCTTGTACTTGCCGCAGTAGCACTCCCAGTCCCGGGTGGGACCGAAGATCTTCTCGCAGAAGAGCCCGTCCTTCTCCGGCTTGAGGGTGCGGTAGTTGATGGTCTCGGGCTTCTTGACCTCGCCGTGCGACCACTGGCGGATGTCGTCCGCGGTCGCGAGGCCGATGCGCAGCTCGTCGAAGAAGTTGACGTCAAGCACGGTGCCTTCTCTCACAGAGGTTCTTGCTACAAGTCAGGGGACGTCGGGTGGGCGGGCGAAGTGCCCCGCCGAAGCGGGCGATCTTCGTCCTGTGGGGCCGCACCACGCTCGTGCGGCCCCGAGGAGGCGAAGATCGTCGCCGGAGAGGTCAGACCTCTTCGACGGAGCTGGGCTCACGACGGGACAGGTCGATCCCGAGCTCCTCCGCGGCGCGGAAGACGTCCTCGTCGGTGTCGCGCATCTCGATGGCCATGCCGTCGCTGGAGAGCACCTCGACGTTGAGGCACAGCGACTGCATCTCCTTGATGAGCACCTTGAAGGACTCGGGGATGCCCGGCTCGGGGATGTTCTCGCCCTTGACGATCGCCTCGTAGACCTTGACCCGGCCGAGGACGTCGTCGGACTTGATGGTGAGCAGCTCCTGCAGGGCGTAGGCGGCGCCGTACGCCTGCATCGCCCACACCTCCATCTCACCGAAGCGCTGGCCGCCGAACTGCGCCTTACCACCCAGCGGCTGCTGGGTGATCATGGAGTACGGGCCGGTGCTGCGCGCGTGGATCTTGTCGTCCACCAGGTGCAGCAGCTTCAGGATGTAGATGTAGCCGACCGAGATCGGCGCCGGATAGGGCTCACCGGAGCGGCCGTCGAACAGCCGCGCCTTGCCCGAGGAGCCGACCATCTGGACGCCGTCCCGGTTGGGCAGCGTGCTGCCCAGCAGGCCGGTGATCTCGTCCTCGCGGGCGCCGTCGAACACCGGGGTGGCGGTGTTGGTGCCAGCCGGGGCGGAGGCGACGCCGATGTCGGTGAGCCGCTGCTTCCACGGCTCGGCGCCCTTGGCGTCCGTACCGTCGACGGTCCAGCCGGTCTTCGCGATCCAGCCGAGGTGGGTCTCGAGGACCTGCCCGACGTTCATCCGGCCGGGGACGCCGAGCGGGTTGAGCACGACGTCGACGGGGGTGCCGTCCTCGAGGAACGGCATGTCCTCCTGCGGCAGGATCTTGGCGATCACGCCCTTGTTGCCGTGCCGGCCGGCCAGCTTGTCGCCGTTGCTGATCTTGCGCTTCTGGGCGACGTAGACCCGGACCAGCTCGTTGACGCCGGGCGGCAGCTCGTCGCCGTCCTCGCGGCTGAACACGCGGACGCCGATGACCTTGCCGGACTCGCCGTGCGGCACCTTGAGGCTGGTGTCGCGCACCTCGCGAGCCTTCTCACCGAAGATCGCGCGCAGCAGCCGCTCCTCCGGGGTCAGCTCGGTCTCGCCCTTCGGCGTCACCTTGCCGACCAGGACGTCGCCGGGGGTGACCTCGGCGCCGATCCGGATGATCCCGCGCTCGTCGAGGTCGGCGAGGACCTCCTCCGAGACGTTGGGGATGTCGCGGGTGATCTCCTCGGCGCCGAGCTTGGTGTCGCGGGCGTCGACCTCGTGCTCGTCGATGTGGATCGAGGTGAGCACGTCGTCCTGCACGAGGCGCTGCGACAGGATGATCGCGTCCTCGTAGTTGTGGCCCTCCCACGGCATGAACGCCACCAGCAGGTTCTTGCCGAGCGCCATCTCGGCCTCGTCGGTGCACGGGCCGTCGGCGAGCACCTGGCCGGCCTCCACGCGATCACCCTCGGCCACGATCGGCTTCTGGTTGATGCAGGTGCCCTGGTTGCTGCGCCGGAACTTCGCCAGGCGGTACGTCCGCCGCGTCCCGTCGTCGTGCATCAGCGTGACGTAGTCGGCCGACAACTCCTCGACGACCCCGGCCTGCTCGGCGACGATGACGTCACCGGCGTCGACCGCGGCGCGGTGCTCCATGCCGGTGCCGACCAGCGGCGCCTCGCTGCGCAGCAGCGGCACCGCCTGGCGCATCATGTTGGACCCCATGAGCGCCCGGTTGGCATCGTCGTGCTCGAGGAACGGGATCATCGCCGTCGCCACCGAGCAGATCTGGCGCGGGCTGACGTCGATGTAGTCCACGCCGTCGGGGGCGATGTAGTCGACCTCGCCGCCCTTCTTGCGGACCAGGACGCGCCCCTCGGCGAACGACCCGGAGGAGTCGAGCGCGTTGGCCTGCGCGATGACGTGCTTGTCCTCCTCGTCAGCGGTGAGGTAGTCGACCTGGTCGGTCACCTCACCGGCGGTCACCTTGCGGTAGGGCGTCTCGACGAAGCCGAAGGCGTTGACGCGCCCGAACGTCGCCAGCGAGCCGATCAGGCCGATGTTCGGGCCCTCCGGCGTCTCGATCGGGCACATCCGGCCGTAGTGGCTGGGGTGCACGTCGCGCACCTCGAACCCGGCGCGCTCGCGGGACAGCCCACCCGGGCCGAGCGCCGACAGGCGGCGCTTGTGGGTCAGGCCCGACAGCGGGTTGGTCTGGTCCATGAACTGGCTGAGCTGGGAGGTCCCGAAGAACTCCTTGATGCTCGCCACGACGGGACGGATGTTGATCAGGGTCTGCGGCGTGATGGCCTCGACGTCCTGGGTGGTCATGCGCTCACGCACGACCCGCTCCATGCGGGCCAGCCCGAGGCGGATCTGGTTTTGGATCAGCTCACCCACCGTACGAAGGCGACGGTTGCCGAAGTGGTCGATGTCGTCGGTCTCGTGGCCCGCCTCGCCGGCGTGCAGCCGCACGATGTAGTCGATGGTGGCGAGGATGTCGTCCTCGGTCAGCGTGCCCTGGTCGACCGGCAGCGCGAGACCCAGCTTCTTGTTGACCTTGTAGCGACCCACCTTGGCCAGGTCGTAGCGCTTGCCGTTGAAGAACAGGTTGTCCAGCAGCGTCTGCGCCGACTCGCGGGTCGGCGGCTCGCCGGGACGCAGCTTGCGGTAGATGTCGATCAGGGCGTCGTCCTGACCGGTGGTGTGGT
>JAHWJP010000054.1:8264-15709 GCA_019348355.1 Actinomycetota bacterium | reverse complement strand
CCGGTCGGGCAGGCACCGAGCTCACCGTCGAGGATCCGCCGGTCCCGGCCCAGAATCAGATCGACCAGAGCGTCGAGCCGGCGTTGACCGGCCGGCCGATCGTCGGAGGGTCCGACCGGGGTGGCGTGGTCCCGGATCCGGGACAGCACCGCCTGCGCGTTCGGTGCGCTCAGGCCGGTCGCGAACAGGTCGACCAGGCCGTCCTCACGCCGCCGGTAGTCCACCGACCCTTCGGCCTGAGCGTCCCGCCGCCGGCGGGCCGCGGCGTCGGTGTCGGCCTCGATCACCCAGCCGGTCAGCAACGCCCGCAACCGGGCCGGGGTCCGCACCACCCCGCCCTGGTCGTCGGCGACCAGCCGGGTCTGCAGCCGCTCCCACACGGCAACCTGGACCGGCTCGTCGAGCGGGCCGAGTTGGGAGCAGACCAGCCGGGCCTGCTCCACGCTCAGCAACCCGCAGTCCAACGCCTCCAACGCCCCCGGCAAAGCGGCCAGCAGCTGCGCGTCCGCGAGCAGCGCGCCGGCCCGGAACTCCGAGCTGCGGGTCAACAGGGCCAGCTGCGCGACCGTCGCCAGAGCGCAACCACCGGCGACGAGCACCCGGTGCAGCTCCAACACATCCCGCAACAACCCGGCGTGCGCCGCCGAACGGGCCACCTCGTGCTGCTCCAACCGGGCCTCGACCGCATCCAGCGCGCCGACATCCAACACCGCCCGCAACACCCCCTGACCGACCGCCATAAGAGCAACTGTAGAAGCGACCTCCGACAGAACTGCTGACCGAAAGAGGCCGTGGATAAGTTAGTTTGGAGATCTTTGGTCTGCAGCCACACGTGGCAGATCGTGCCGGCACGGCAATAGAATGATCAAGGAATCAGCGTGTCCGGGCGGCCTGCGAGGACCACGGGGTGCGAGTTGCGCGCCCTCCGCGGTGTCCGACAAGCCACTGCACTCACGGGCGTGGAACGGACCGCAGACCCGCATCAGGGCTCGAGCGGCTTCTTTGCGACGCAAGGACCAGTTGAGTCCTCACCGGCAGATTCAGGCAGGTCGTCGGGCTGCGCCGCGCGGGGCTGCCCGGACGGCCGCCTGCTTTCCGACACCCCACCACTGGTCCTTCGGCCTGGATGCGGCTCGACCAGCCTCGGAACCTCGTCCTGCTCTGCCCATCACCACACGGACCGCCCTCACTCACCCTGCTGGACTGAGGCCGCCGGGCTACCGTCGACACCGGTGCGAGCGGAGGAGAAGGCAGCAGTGCGCGTCCGTCCCGTCGTCCTTGCCGTCGCGGTGCTGCAGCTCGCGCTGCCGATCTCGATGCTGGTCGACCGCTGGGCGGACGAAGGCTCCCGGCCGGTCTCGGAGCGGCCGGCGTCGTGGCAGATGTACAGCGCCGAGCCGCCGGTCAGCTACACCGGTACGGACGCGGCGGGCCGCACCCGACAGCTCGACGCGAGACAGTTGCCGCCGGTGCTGCGGGCCGTGGACACCGGGCGGTTCCTGCCGGACCGGCTCTGCGCCCGCCACCCCGACCTCGTCCGCGTGGAGCGCGAGGGCGGAACGCAGCCCGGCATCTTCGCGTGCTGACGGCGGACCGCGTCGGTGGCGCCCTCGTGCTGGTCAAGGCCGTCGACGTCGCCGTACGGGGACCGGTGGAGCTTCCGAGCGCGCTCTGGCTCGCGGTCCTGGCGCTCTGGGTGGCAGGCGGACTCGCCCTCCTGACGAGCCGGGGAGGGTTCACCGGCGGGCGAGTCGCCTGGGGTGTGGTCCTGCTGGCGGGAGCCGGCCTTGCGGTCGACTACCCGCTCGAGCTGCGTCGACAGCATCTCGTCCTGCTGATGGGTGTCGCGCTGGCCGCTGTCGTGGCCCGTCACGTCGACGAGCGGCTGCTGCTCTGGCGGGTGCAGCTCACGGCGCTCTACGGCGTCGCGGCGCTGGCCAAGGTCAACGAGTCCTTCCTCGGCGGGGACGTGCTGGCACGCGCCGTCGTGAACGCCCCGCTGTGGTCGGCGCTGCTGCCACCGCCTCCGACGCTGCTGCTGATCGCCGCTGGAATCGCGCTGATCGCCGTCGAGGCCGCGCTGGCCGTCACGCCGTGGGTCCGGCGGCTGCGCCGGCCCGGCACCCTGCTCGCGGTCGGGCTGCACGGTGTTGCCTTCGTCGTCAGCCCCGAGCCGCTGGTCGCGCTTCGGCTCGTCGTCTTCGGCGGGACCGCCGTACTTCTGCACGCGGCGTCCGCTGGGCTGCTGCCGGCATCGCAACCGCATCGGGAGTCCCCGGCCGCCGTCGGGCGTCCCAGCGCGCCAGCACCCGCGGGGTGACGTACAGCGCCGCGGCGTCGAAGAAGGCGTACCCCCCGGCGATCCCGCTCGGCGGGTTGCCGATCGTCAGCAGCCCGGTCGGGTCGGACTCCTGCCAGGCCCAGATGCCGAGCGAGGTGCCCACGATCTCCAGATAGCTGACGACCAGGAACGCCCCGGCGTACAGCAGTGGGCTCTTGCCCTTCCAGGCGAACAGCAGCAGGCAGGCGAACCAGAAGGCGCCGAGCAGATCCTGCCGCGGCGCCAGCGTGACGCCCCACAGCGCCCAGCAGCCGCCCAGCGCCAGGGTGGTCACCACGAACGGTCGACTGTGCCGGTGCGCCCACGCGCTGCGGCCGATCGCGAACGCCGCCAGGTAGATGAGGCCGTGCCCTGGTGGCACGAAGGCCGGGATGTTCTCCAGCCGGTAGACGTAGACCTCGAGCCAGCCGGCGAAGACGTACTCGATGACCGTGGCGTAGCCCACGACGACACCGACCTGGACCCGGGTCGCCCGTCCCTCGCCGCGCAGCGCGACCAGCAGCACCGCCCACGTGAACAGGCCCAGCAACCGCTGCTGGGTCAGCGAGGCGCTGGTGTCGAGGCCGAGGACGACGCCGACCCAGAGCGCGACACCCGCGACCAGCTTCGCATCGCGGGTCAGGGACATCGGTCCAGAATGTCACGGTGACCCGCTGTCTCCGTATTTCCCGACTAGTGGCGACGCCGAGCTAGGCGCTGTACTCCACCTGGCAGAACCCGTGGTTGCAGTAACCGCGTGGGTTCTTGTGCAGGTACTGCTGGTGGTAGGCCTCGGCGTAGTACCACGGACCGGCCTCGGCGAACGGGCGGATCTCGGTGGTGATCGCTGCGAAGCCCGACGCCGTCAGCGCTGCCTGGTATCGCTCGGCGGACGCCTTCACCGCCACCAGCTGCTCGTCGGTGGTGGGGTAGATCGCCGTCCGGTACTGCGTGCCGCGGTCGTTGCCCTGGCCGTTGACCTGCGTCGGGTCGTGGTTCTCCCAGAACGTCTTGAGCAGCTCGTCGAGGTCGAGCTTCGCCGGGTCGTAGACGACCAGGACGGCCTCGGTGTGGCCGGTGCGGCCGGTGCAGGTCTCCTCGTACGTCGGGTGCGGCGTGAACCCGCCGGTGTATCCGGCGGCGGTCGTCCAGACGCCGGGCAGGTTCCAGAAGAAGCGCTCGACACCCCAGAAACAGCCCATGGCGACGTAGATCTCCTGCGTCCCGTCCGGCCACGGCGGGGTCAGCGGCGTGCCCAGCACCTCGTGGCGCTCCGGCACCGGCAGCGGCGTCGACCGGCCGGGCAGGGCCGTCTCGGAAGTGGGCATCTCGGGCTTGCTGCGCAACCACACGGTGGCACTCCAGGGGTCGAGGGGGTGTACCGAGGTCAACCAACGCCTCCGCCTGGCCGTTCCCGTCGGGGCCGCCTACCTGCCGAGCTCGCCGTTCCAGCGGGCCAGCTTGCCGCTGCGGGCGACAGCCCGAAGGCGCGCCTCGGCCTCCTGGCGCGCGGCCCCGGTCGTCACGACCAGCAGCTGGTCGCCGCGGGCGAAGTGGGTGTGCTGGTCCGGCACCAAGCTCCTGCCCTCCCGCACGATGAGCGTGACGTGCGCCCCGACCGGCAGCCGCAGCTCCTCGACGTAGACGCCGTGCAACCGCGACAGCGGGCCGACCCGCACCTGCAGCAGATCAGCGCCGATCTGCTCGAGCGGCGCAGTCTCTATCTCGACGTCCAGCGGCTGGCCACCGTCGACGACCCCGAGTCGCCGGCCCAGGAAGGGCAGCGTCGGCGCCTGGATGAGGGTGTAGACGACGACCAGCACGAACACGACGTCCAGCACGCGCTCCGCGTCGGGAACCCCTTCGGTGACCGGGATCGTGGCGATGACGATCGGCACAGCCCCGCGCAGCCCGGCCCAGGACAGGAAGACCTGCTCACGCCAGGGCAGCCGGAAGGGAAGGGCCGACAGCGTGACCGCGAGCGGGCGGGCGATGAAGGTGGCCGCGGCGCCGATCAGCAGCGCGTCGGGGACAGCGGACAGCAGCCGGTCGGGACTGGCCAGCAACCCGAGCAGGACGAACAGGCCCGCCTCGGCGAGCAGCGCCGTCGAGGACGCGAAGCCGAGCACCGCCCGGCGGTGTGGGAGCGGGGAGTTGCCGAGCAGCAGCGCGCCGAGATAGACGGCGAGGAAGCCGCTCACGTGCAGGGCCTGGCCCGCGGCGAAGGCGAGCAGGCACAGCGCGACCGTGGCGAGCGGGTAGAGCCCCGACGTGGACAGCGCAGCGCGGACGAGCACCTCGCGCCCGAGACGGCCGACGGCCAGTCCAAGGACCGCCCCACCGGCAAGTTCGAGCAGGACCGTTCCGGCCCCGGCGAGCACCGAGGTCTGCCCCCAGGCGTCGGAGGAGGCGAGCACCACGAGGACCACCACCGGCGCGTCGTTCAGCCCCGACTCCGCCTCGAGGGCAGCGCCGAGCCGGGCCTTGAGTGGCAGCTTGCGCAGCACGCTGAAGACGGCTGCGGCGTCGGTGGAGGCCACCACGCTGCCGAGGATGACGGCCGTACGCACATCGACGCCGAGGACGAGATGCGCCAGGCCGGCGACCACCGCCACGCTGACCGCGACACCCAGCGTGGCCAGCACGATCGCGAAAGGCAGCACCGGTCGCACGACCGCCCAGCGCGTCGTCAGCCCACCCTCGGCGAGGATCAGCGCGAGCGCCAGCAGCCCGAGCTCGGCGGTCAGCCCGTAGTCGGAGAACTCCACGCCGAGCCCGGCCTCGCCGACCGCGAGGCCGACCGCGAGGTAGATGAGCAGTGAGGGCAGGCCGGTACGGCTGGCGAGGCGCACGGACAGGACCGCCACGAGCAGCAGGGCGGACGATGCGAGCAGGATCGTGTTGAAGCTGCTCTCCACGCCCTGCTCCCTCCTGTTCGTCGCCTACGCGGTTGCCCCACCCTCCCGCGCGATCTTGACCGGACGGGACGCGGGGCGCTTGTTCGCCGGTCGCGGCCGCTTCGCCGAGCTGCTCTGCTTGCGCTTGGGCATCGGCGGTGGGGCGTTGTTGCGCTGCTCGAGGACCAGCATCAGGGGCGAGGCCACGAAAGCCGACGAGTAGGTGCCGACGAACAGACCGAGCAGCAGGGCGAGGGCGAAGTCGGTCAGCGACCGTCCGCCCAGCACGAACAGCGCCCCGAGGATGAAGAAGGCCCCGAGGCCGGTGTTGATCGTACGCGGCGCCGTCGCGATGATCGCCGAGTTGGCCACCGAGACGAGCGACTTGGTGCGGTTGTTGGACCACGTCTCGCGGATGCGGTCCATCGTGACGACGGAGTCGTTGACCGAGACGCCGATGATGGTCAGCGCCGCGGCCAGGAAGATGCCGTCGATCGGTTTGCCGAGCCAGGAGAAGATCCCGAGTACGAGGACGACATCGTGCAACATCGCCAGCACCGTGCCGGCCGCGAAGGTCCAGCGGAAGCGGATCGCGAGGTAGGCCAGCTGCGCGAGCAGGGCGATGCCCAGCGCGAGGATCGCCTTTGTCCGCAGCTCGGTGCCGAGCGTCGGCCCGATCAGGTCGTCGGTGATGATGGTGGCGTCGTCCCCGGCGACCTCGGCGAGTGAGGAGCGGATCTGCTCCACCTGGTCGTCGTCGATGTTCGCGGTGCGCACGGTGATGTTCTCGCCGTTGCTCTGCTGGACGACAGCGGTCGGGAAGCCGGCGTCGGAGACCGCCTCGCGCGCGTCGCCGACTGACACGCTCTGAGCCGTCGCGTACTCCACGACCCGGCCACCGGTGAACTCCACGCCGAAGTTGAATCCGCGCAGGAACATGCCGGTGATCGCGAGAAGCAGGGCGACGGCAGCGATGACGAGGTAGCGCTGCCGGAACTTCATCAGGTCGGGCTGGCGGCGCTCCAGCCACTCGCGGAAGCGGCCGAGCGAGGCCAGGCCGGTGATCCGCGGACGCTTGCCGATCAGCCCCCGCTTCAGGCCGAACTCGGTGAACACGCGCGTGACGAGCAGCGCGGAGACGATCGAGGCGAGCACGCCGATGACCAGCGTGACCCCGAACCCCCGGACTGGGCCGGAGGCCAGCAGGAACAGCAACCCGGCAGCCAGCAGCGTCGTGATGTTGGAGTCGGCGATGGCGCTGAAGGCCTTGGCGAACCCGTTGTTCAGCGCCGGCATGAGCCGCTTGCTGCGGGAGGCTGCGAACTCCTCGCGGGTCCGCTCGAACACGAGCACGTTGGCGTCGATGGCAAGACCGGCCGACAGCAGCAGACCACCGAGCCCGGGCAGGGTCAGCGTCGCGCCGAGGGCGACCAGGGCGCCGTAGGAGATCAGGCCGTAGCTGGCGAGCGCGACCGCGGCGAGGAAGCCGACGAAGCGGTAGACGACGATCAGGAAGAGCGTCGTCATGATCAGCCCGATGATCCCGGCCTTCACGCTGGCGTCGATCGCCTCCGCGCCGAGGGTGGGACCGACGGTGCTGCGGGAGATGATCTCGACGGGTACGGGCAGTGCGCCACCCTTGATGAGCACCGCGAGCTCCTCACCCTCCTGCTGGGTGAAGTCGCCGGTGATCTGCGTCGAGCCGCCCTGGATGCCGATGTTGCACTGGACGCTGGGGTCGACCTGCGGCGAGCTGATCGCCTGGCCGTCCAGCACGATCGCCACGCGGCGCTTGGGGTCGCCGGGCGGCTGGCACGCCGCCGCCCCGGTGAGCTCCTCCCAGAGCCGTCCACCGTCGCCGCGGAAGTCGATCGACACGAATCGGCCGGTGCCGGTCTGGGGATCGACCTGCGAGCTGGCATCGCCGACCCCCTCGCCGGTGAGGGCGGCTGGGCCGACGATGATGGGCGAACCCCGCTCGTCGAGGATCGCCTGCTGCTGACTCGCGTCGAACTGTGCCTCGTCCGCGGGCTCGGCCGGCAGCAGCTCGGGCGCCTCGGAGGCGGAGGGCGCGGGCGCGGGAGCGGTCTCGGCCGGCACCGGCTCGGGGGCGACCGGAGCAGGCTCGACCGGAGCGGCCGGGGCGGGGCTCGGTGCCGGCACCTGATCTCCGGGCAGGGCCAGCATCGCGCGACCTTGCGGCACCGGGGGCGGGACGGGGGCCGGCG
>JAHWJP010000054.1:0-8164 GCA_019348355.1 Actinomycetota bacterium | reverse complement strand
GCGCAGCCGGGTCGACCGGTGGGACCGCGGGTGGCGCAGCCGGGTCGACCGGTGGGACCACGGGTGGCGCAGCCGGGTCGACCGGTGGGACCGCGGGTGGCGCAGCCGGGTCGACCGGTGGCGCGGCAGGGTCTCCCGGCACGGGCGGTTGCCCAGGCAGTTGCGACGGGTCGACGACCCCCAGGACGGGGTGGAAGGTCAGCTGCGCAGTCTGCCCGAGCTGCTCGGCCGCCTCTGCTGCGTTCTGCAGTCCGGGCAGCTCGACGATGATCCGGTTGCTGCCGGACCGCGCGAGCGTGGGTTCGGCGACGCCGAGGGCGTCGACGCGCCGGCGCAGGACCTCGAGGGCCCGGTCGGTCGACTCCGCGTCGGCCTGGGTGGTGGGTGAGTCCTTGGTCTCGAGCGTGATGGAAGTGCCGCCCCGCAGGTCGAGGCCGAGGCGAGGGTCTTTCGTGACGGCGAAGAAGCCGGTCAGGCCGAGGATGATCAATGCGGCGAGTGCACGCAGAACAGGGGGACGGGTCACAGGGAGAGCTCCGGAGGGGGGACGGCCGTCAGGGCCGTGTGGGCAGGGACGCGTCGATGCCTGCCGGCAACGGAGGCGCCCGGCTCCCGGGCGTCCCCGCCGGTCCTCCGGTCAGCGCGTCCGTCGGCGAACGCGGAGGTGCGGTTGTCAGGTGCGGGGCGACGAGCCGGCCCGCGCCGGGGGGTGACCCGTCAGCCGACCCGAGCGCGACCGGTGCGGCGGGAAGCGGCGGCGTCCGCACACCGAGAGCGCCGGGCAGGCCCGACGCCTCGGTCCGAGCCGGGAAGCCACGCGGGCTACCGATACCGGACAGGCCCCCGCCGGGCGCCGCGGACAGGGCAGCGGCGCCGGTCCCCACCCGCGTAACGGCGTCGAGCGTCCCGGTGCCGAGCAACGCGACGAACGCGACGGACAGGAGCAGCCGACGAAGCGCAACGGTTCCGGGCGCAGTGGTCACGAGCTCGCCGCGACGAGCGGCTCGAGCACGGCGTCGGGATGGTCGCGCTGCACCCGGGCCAGCCGCCAGTTGCCGGCGAACAGCGCCAGCAGCGCCCCGTCGCTCGTCCGCTCGAGCACCTCGACCCCGCTCTCGCGGTCCAGGACCTTGCCCCAGTCGCGGTCGGTGCGGCGGGCCATCGAGTAGTCGAGGCGGTCCAGGCGTACGGGCGCGGAGAACTCCCCCGCCATCCGGTGCTCGGCCACCTCGAACTGCATCGGCCCGACAGCAGCGAGCACCGGTGCCTGGTCGCCGCGCAGGTCGGAGCGAAGCACCTGCACGGTGCCCTCCTGCTCGAGCTGCTCGATACCGCGGCGGAACTGCTTGTAGCGGCCGGAGTCGACGGCCCGGCAGACCGCGAAGTGCTCGGGCGCGAAGCTCGGGATCGGCGGGAAGGTGACCGGCTCGTCGACGTAGAGGCTGTCGCCGACCCGCAGCGCCGAGGCGTTGACCAGCCCGACGACGTCACCGGGGTAGGCCAGGTCGATGGTCTCGCGCTCACGCCCGAAGACCTGCTGGGCGTACTTCGTGGCGAACGGCCGCCCGGTCGCCGAATGGGTCACCACGGTGCCGCGCTCGAAGACGCCCGAGCACACCCGGACGTAGGCCAGCCGGTCGCGGTGGGCACTGTCCATGCCGGCCTGGATCTTGAAGACGAACGCGCTGAACGGCCGGTCGAGCGGCCGCAGGGTGCCCTCGACATCCGGGCGGGGGCCGGGTGGCGGGGCGAGCTCGAGCAGGGTGTCCAGCAGCTGGCGCACCCCGAAGTTCAGCACGGCCGAGCCGAACAGCACCGGCGTCGTGATGCCACCCAAAAAGGTCGACTGCTCGTGCACCTGGCCCATGGCCTCGAGCAGCTCGCTCTCCTCGACGGCTGTCCGCCAGGCCTCGCCCTCCTCGACCGCCGCCCGGGCCGCTGGCACCCGCTCCTCGGGAGCGATCGTCGCGCCGCCGGCGGTGCGGGTGAAGCGCAGGAACTCCCCCGTCGCGCGGTCGAGCACCCCGCGAAAATCGCCGGCGATACCGACCGGCCAGGTCAGCGGCGTCGGCTCGAGACCGGTGCGCTCGCGGATCTCGTCCATGAGCTCGAGCGCCTCGAGGCCGGGCCGGTCCCACTTGTTGACGACGGTGAGCACCGGGATGCCCCGGTGCCGGCAGACGTCGAACAGCTTCATCGTCTGCGGCTCGAGCCCCTTGGCGGCGTCGAGCAGCATCACCGCACAGTCGACAGCGGCCAGGACGCGGTAAGTGTCCTCCGAGAAGTCGGCGTGCCCGGGGGTGTCGAGCAGGTTGACGACGCACCCGCCGTACCCGAACTGCAGTGCCGCCGAGCTGATCGAGATGCCGCGCGCCTTCTCCATGTCCATCCAGTCCGACACGGTGCTCTTGCGGCCGGCCTTGCCGTGGATGGCCCCCGCCTCCTGGATGACCCGGGCATGCAGGGCGAGCGCCTCGGTCAGCGTGGACTTGCCCGCGTCCGGGTGGCTGATGACCGCGAAGGTGCGGCGGCGGACGGCCTCGCTCGTGGCGGTGGACCTGGCGGTGTTGCTGCCGACGGAGCGCTCGGCGTCCGCGATGGTCATGGAGCCATCGTACGGTCAGTGATTTTATGAAGATCGCGCAACGAGCGCTGGAACCGCTCGCGCTGGGTAGATCTGTCGACAGCCGCACCGGCGCGGCCCGACGAAAGGGACCAATCATGTACATCGGTGGCGGCGTCGTCGCACTCATCATCATTATCCTGCTGCTCATCCTGATCTTCTAGTCGGCGTGCGTCCCGGCGACTACGCCCATGAGGGGCTCGACAAGCTGCTCGGCGTCGAGATCACCTCGGCGACCGGGGACGAGGTCCGGGCCACCGTCACGGTCCGACCGGAGCTGCTCCAGCCGTACGGGCTGCTGCACGGCGGCGTGCTCTGCTCGGTCGTCGAGACGGTCGGCAGCGTCGCCGGCGCGGCCTGGTTCGGCGACCGCGGCCACGTCGTGGGCACCAGCAACCACACCAACTTCCTGCGCGCGGTCCGCGAGGGGACGCTGACAGCCGTCGCGACGCCGATCCACCGCGGTCGCAGCCAGCAGCTGTGGTCGGTCGACATCCGTGACGAGCAGGAGCGCCTCGTGGCGAAGGGGGAGCTGCGGGTCGCGAACCTGGTGAAGGACTAGCCGGGCGCTGTCGCGACGCGGGGCGCGAGCGTCCGGCGCGCGCCGACCGCGACGACGGCCGCGGCGACGGCGCCGCCGATCGCGACGAGGAAGGCAGTCCGGGCGTTGGCATGCTCGGCCACCGCACCGGCGACGGCGAAGCCCCCTGCGACGCCGATGCCGAGTCCGGAGTTCAGCCAGCTGAAACCCTCCGTGCGGGCCGCGAGCGGCACGAGTGAGTCGACCAGACCGAACGACCCGATGAGGCTCGGGCTGATGGCGATGCCGGCGAGCAGCGCCACAGGGGCCATCAGGGCAACGCTCGGCGCGAGCAGGAGCGGGAGCAGCCCTACGGCCAAACCGACGAGACTGAGCTGGAACCGTCGATGCAGAGGTGCTTTCCAGTCGAGGGCGCCGTAGGCCAGTCCTGCGGCGGCGCTTCCGCCGGCGACCAGCGCCAGCAGCAGGCCGCCGCCGGCGTCGCTGCCGCGTTCCTCAGCGAAGGCGACCATCGCGACCTCGACGGTGCCGAACAGCACACCGACGAACAGCATCGAGACCGTGAGGGTGCGCAGCCCCGGTGAAGCGAGCGCGCTCGGGCGCCGTCCCGGTTCGGCGACGGGCACGGACGGCTCGGTGGCGCTCTGGGCGACGAAGGACAGGGTGCCGGCCGCGCCGAGCCCCAGCGCCGCCAGCAGCCCGACGGCCGGGTCGAGCAGCGCGCAGCCGACGACGACGAGTGGGCCGAGCACGAACACCACCTCGTCGGCGACGGCTTCCCACGCATAGGCCCGCGCGACTTCGTCAGTGCGGCCGGACGCGGTCAGGGTGCTGTTCCACCGGGCCCTGGCGCACGATCCGAGCTGCGAGGCCGAGGCACTGGTCACACCGGCAGCGGCCATCAGGGCGCCTGCGTGCGCTTCGGTCCCGACGAGCAGCACCAGGGCGAGGACGCCGGTGGAGCTCAGGGCGAGCGCGGGCAGCAGCACGGCGCGCTGGCCGCGCCGGTCGACGAGCCGGGAGATCAGCGGGCCGAGGACGGCAAGACCGACCGCGTACGCGGCGCTGACCAGACCGGCCAACGCGAAGGACCCCCGGCGGTCCTGCACCAGCAGGACGGTTCCGATGCCCAGCATCGAGATCGGCATCCGGCCGACGAGCGCGGCGGCGGTGAAGGCGCCCGCACCAGGCGTGCGCAACAGCGGGCCGTAGCCGCGTGCAGAGCTCACGGCTGAGCGCGAACAGGCGCGCAGCGATCAGGCAGCCGCCGAGCCGGAGGAGCTGCGCAGGACCGAGGAGTTGTCCTCGACGAGAAGGGCATCTCGGGAAAGCTTCTCGCCGTACTCCCGGCCGTGGTGAGCGCAGAAGAGCAGTTCCCCTGCGGCCAGCACCGCACGGACGTAGGCCTGAGCACCACAGCGGTCGCACCGGTCGAGCGCACCGAGGTATGTAGAGGCGAGCAGGGTCTGGGCCATGGGTCTCGTCCTCCGGTAGGTGGTGTGGTGCTTCCCCATCGGCAGCCGATCACTCCGGCACAAGCCCGCCCGGGCACCGATGTGCCGAAGGTCACGCGCGGACCTCGGCGTAGCGCTGCAGTGCCACCGTGCGTTCGCTCGCGTGGTCGACGATCGGCGGTGGATAGCCGGGCGGCGGGCCGGTCGGAAGCAGCCACGGCTCGTGCACCGCGGCGCCGGCGATCCCGCGCAGCTCGGGCACCCAGCGCCGGACGTAGTCGCCGTCCGGATCATGCTCGCGGCCCTGCTTGACCGGGTTAAACACCCGAAAGTATGGCGACGGGTCCGTGCCGGTGCCGGCCGCCCACTGCCAGCCGTGCTGGTTGGAGGCCAGATCGCCGTCCCGCAGCAGCTGCATGAAAAGCCGGGAGCCGCGGCGCCAGTGCAGGTGCAGGTCCTTGGTCAGGAACGATGCCACGATCATGCGCAGCCGGTTGTGCATCCAGGCTTCGCCGCGCAGCTGGCGCATCCCGGCATCCACGATGGGGTAGCCGGTCGTTCCCGCTGCCCAGGCCTGCCACTTCTGCTCGGCGCCCGGCCCGTCGTCGTAGCTCAGGCCGGCCATCTGCTCCTGCACCTCGGACCGGGCCGATTGCGGCCGGTGCCAGAGCACATCGGCGTAGAAGTCGCGGAAGGCGATCTCGCGCCGGTAGGCGGCGGGGCCCACGCCGGGGCCCAGGTCCTGCAGCAGCGTCCGCGGATGCAGGCATCCGTACTTCAGGTACACCGACAGCTGCGAGGTGCGGTCGGCGTCCGGCCGGTTACGCAGGTCGGCGTAGTCGGCCAGGTCACGGTCGACGAACTCCCGCCATCGTCGCAGCGCAGCCCGCTCGCCGGCCTCGGGCAGCTGGACCTCACCCAGCGCCGGGTCGGCCGGGATCGCGAGGGTGTGGACGCCGCCGTCGGTCCAGGGCAAGACGCCCGGCGTGTCCGCGGGTGCGCGCACGCCCCGTTCCTGCCAGGCACGGAAGAACGGGGAGTAGACGCGGTACGCCGCGTCGTCGGTTTTCGTCAACGTGCCCGGCGTGACGGCGTACGGCGAGCCGAGCGCCTCGAGCGGGACGTCGCCGAGCGCATCGGCGACGGCCGCGTCGCGGCGCCGGCCGTACGGCCCGTGATCACTGCTGATGTGGACGCTGGTCGCACCCGCCTGCCGGACCACCTGCGGCAGGACTACCTCCGGTCGGCCGCTCGCAACCCGCAGGGTGCCACCGGTGCGCTCCTCCAGCTCGCGCAGGCAGCGGAACAGGAACGCCCGGCGCGGTGCTCCGGCCGGGCCGAGCAGTGCGTCGTCGAGCACGAACAGCGGCAGCACCTCGTCGGCCGATTCACGGGCGGCCAGCAGTGCCGGATGGTCGGCCAGGCGGAGGTCGCGGCGCAACCACAGCACGGACGTCGTCACGGCGGCGACGCTAGGCGCTGCGGCCCGTCGGCGCCGTCCGAGCCCGTCGAGAGGCTTCCCTAGACTCGCTGTGTGCTCAGAGGCCGGTCGAAGGGCAAGGACCCTCGCACCCTGAACATCGCTACGTCCCCGTACCGGCTCACCCGGGCCGCAGTCCTCATCGGGGTGATGCAGACCCCGCAGGGACCGCAGCCGCTGTTCTCCGAGATCGACGGTCACAGCATCGTCTTGGCCTACACCGATGTCGATGTGGCCCGCGCCGCCATGCCCGAGACGCACCGCCTGTTCAGCATCGTGGTGGCGGAGTTGTTGAATCAGGTGCCGCCCTATGTCGGCGTGCTGATCGACCCAGGATCGGCGTCTTCCGTTCACGTCCCGGCCGAACGCAGGCAGGAGCTGATCGACGCAGCCCAGCCCTTTCCGGGAGGCGCGACGGTGCGCCTGGGCGACCCGGCGCGGGAGCCGAAGTCACTGACTGCCACGTTGCAGGTCTCCGCCCCGGGCGTGGCACCGCTGCGTCGCCTTTGGCGCACCTGGTACCAGGTGGCCGACGCCCCTGCGCAACTGCTCGTCATCTACGACGTCGAGGGCGAGGTAGGCGCAGACATCATGGCCGCCGACGCCGTGGTCGCCGCGGCGCGAGCGGTCTGACCGGCCTGCACATCTGGACGACCCAGGACGGCTACGTCCTGTCGGCCGAGGTCGACGGACAGCGCCTCGTCCTGGCCTCGACCAGCGACAGCCCGGACGCCGCCGGGGCTCCCGGTGGGACGCGCTGTGAATCCATCTCCAGCACCGGCCTGGCCGGACGCATCCCACCCGGTGTCGGGCTGGTCGTGGACCGCGCCACCCCGGGACGGCGTGTGGTGTCCGCGGCTGTGATCGACGGACTTCGAGGAGCAGAGCCACCGCGGGGCGACGAACCGGACCTGCGTACGGAGCGCTTCCCTGACCAACTCGGCGGCGTCCACAACAGCGTCGTCGCGGCAGCGACGCGCACCGGCGCCAAGGGCACAACTGTCGTGTGGACGACCGGCGGTGGGCGGAAGGGTCTTTGGGTCATCGTCGATCGCCCGGTTGCCGGGACAATCGATGCTGTGTACGACGCTGTTGCCCGGCACGCTCCCTTCGAGCCGGTCCGCATCGTCGACCAGGCCGAGCTGTCCGAACACGCCCGCGGCCTCGTGGCCCGGGTAGCGGCGCAGGACCGCGGCGGCAGCTCGCCGCAGGACTTCTCGGGTCGGGCCAACGCCCTCATCCTGGTCGTCGTCCTCGTAGGAGCGGTGTTCATCGTCCTCGGGCGCGAGCAGACCGGGGTCACCGGCACGGCACTGGTGGCGGTCGGCTGGGCCATCCAGGCACTTGTGATTCTCGGTGTGCTCCTGGCAGCGGCGGGTCGGGGTTTCACGATTCCCGGGCTGCCGGCGCCCGGAGGTGGCGGGCGGACCCGACCGCTGGTGTTCCTCGGCTTCCTCGCCTTCTGCGGTGCGCTGCTCCATCAGGCCGCCCGCGGACAACCATGAGCTCGGACCTGTTACCGCGCCGTTCGTCAGATCGCGCTGACCAGCAGATGCGTCTGCTCGCCGAAGCGCCCCGAGTCGAGGTGTACGACCAGGCCGAAAGGCGAAGGCTGCAGATCCTCGAGGAGGGAATCCTCCATCGCCGTCAGCTCGCCCCAGCGACGGGCAGGGCGATGACCTGCCAGAAGGAGTCCGCCCAGACCCGGTGACCACGGTTGTTCGGGTGGAACCAGTCCGCTGCGTAATCGGTGAACATGCCCTGCCAGCCCCGGGCGCGCATCGTCTCCTGCAGCGGCGCGACGACCAAGCCGCCCTGCGTGGCCCGCTCGGTGATGAACGCGGCCGCCTCGTCGGCGTGGCGCTGAAGCCCTGCCGTGCATGAAGTACGAGATATCCGCCAACACAGTCCCTTCCGGAAGGCCGGCTACCAGGCCAGCGACATCCTCGCGGTAGGTGGCGGCGTCGTAACGGCGCAGCTCGTTCCCGCCGACGTCGACGGTGATCAGATCCGGGCGGCGCAGCCCGGCCAGCTCCGGCAGCTGCTCCTCGATCACGTCGCGGATC
>JAHWJP010000053.1 GCA_019348355.1 Actinomycetota bacterium | reverse complement strand
GATCATCACCTGGATCTCGCGCAGCTTGCCGGCGTGCTGGTTGTCGGCTGGCGTTGCCTTCACGAGGCGAGCCGTGCCTCCCGACGCAGCGTCGGCCGACGCAGCAGGCCGGGATGAGGCAGCTGGCGGGCTGAGCTGTCCAGGCTGGCCAGCGCCGCACGGGCACGAGCGACGGCGTTGAACGTCGTCGCGCTCAGCGTCGGTGTCTCGAGCGGGAGCGGAGAAGGGACGAACGCCACATGCTCCCAGGGACCGAAACGAGGATGGGTGCCCTGGATGGGTATCAATATTCCGGTAGGGCTGTCAGCGAATTCTTCAGCCTTCACAATGTCACTGTACGCCGACTTCTGTTGCAAAGATGCCTCGGGGAGCGGAGCAAATGCAAGTCGGAGGTCAGCGGTTTGCGGTCTCACGGTCGCCCGGGCTCGGTGACCACCCGCAGCGGGTCACTCGTTCGACGCCAGCAACTCCTTCGTCTGGCGACGTACCAGCACCGGCAGGAAGGTGCGCACCGGAACGCCCTCGTAACGACCGACGATGTCGGCGAAGTGCCGCGCGACCACATCGGCGGGGACCCGCTCCGAGAACTCCTGCTCGAGGTGGATCCGCACCTGGTCCAGCTGACGTTGCTCGTCCTCGACAGCCACGAACGCTCCCTGCAGGCGGTCGCCCGCCGACGCCTAGGTGCACCGTGCCCCTACCGGATGAACGGAGGATGAACTGCGGATGGCGAAGGCTCGGATTTGGTCGCCGTAGGCTTGTGCCGTGGCGGGTCGGCTCGGCAGTCGAGCCCTCGGCCTGCTCCCTGCGCTGGTCCTCGCGCTGCTCGGCGGCGCCTTCCTCACCCGGCGGCAGAGTCTCTGGTACGACGAGTTGTTCACCGCCGAAGTCGCCCCCGTGCCGTTCGGCGAGCTCGCCCGGGCGGTGCTGTCCGGTGAGGGCACGACGTCGTACCTCGTCGGTGTTCCGCCGTCCTACAACGCCCCCTACTACGCGGTCGCGCACCTGTGGCTCGTCCTGACCCGGCTGCCCGCCAACGACGTCGGCCTGCGCCTGCTCTCGCTCATCGCGGCCGTCGCCGCAGTCGCGGTCCTGACCGCCGCCGCCAGCCGGCTGGCCGGTCGTGCCGTCGGACTGACGGCCGGGCTCGTGGCCGCCACGAACCCCCTCGTCGTTGAGTTCGCCGTGGAGGCTCGCGGCTACGGCCTGGCCATGCTCGCGACCGCCGTCGCCTCGTTCGGGCTGGCCCGCTGGCTCGACGGCGGTCGGGTGTGGCTCTACACCGCCGGCGCGACGCTGACCGGGCTCGCCCACTGGTTCGCCCTGCCGGTCGTCGCCGGCCTGGCCCTGGCCGGCCTGCTGCTGCGCCGGCGACAGGCGCTGGGGCTACTCGCGTTGACCGCGTTGGCCGCCGTACCGACCCTGCTGCTCGTCGGGCTGACGCAGCTCAACGGGCTCGGCGACGGCGCCATCGGACCGATCCCGAACGTCGGCGCCGCCGTGCCCGCCCTCGCCGTCAAGGCATGGGCAGCCGGGAGCCTGCCGCTGATCGTTGCCACGGTCCTCGCGGTGGCCGCGGGGCTGTGGCAGGGCGTACGTAGCGGCGCGCCGGCCCGGCGTACCGCAGTGGTCGGCGCGTGCTGGGTCGGGGTGCCGTTGCTTGCCGTCACCCTGGCGCAGCTGGCCCGGCCGGTGTTCGTGCCGCGCTACCTGCTGGCGGCGTTGCTCGGGCTGAGCGTGCTCGCGGCGCTGGGGACGACTCGGCTGCCGGGGCGCTGGCGCGTCATCGGGGCGGGCTCGCTGGTGGTGCTCTCCTTGGTGGCCGTCGCCGACGTCTACGGCCGGGGTGTCCGCGAGGATGCGCGCGGCGTCGTGGCCCTCGTCGCCGAGCGGCAGCGCGCGGGTGAGCCGGTGGTGGCGGTCGACCGGCGGGCCGCGCTCGCGCTCGAGCACTACGCCGAGCGCGAGCATCCCCGGCTGCTGCCGGACCTGGTCGTGCCCCCCGACGACCCGCCTGCACGTGGCGTCGAGACGGTCTGGCTGGTGCGGGAGTCGGTGCGCGGCCGGCCGCTGCCCTCCGACGACGACGACGTCCTGGTCGCGCAGGGGCTGCGGATCACCGACTCATGGGTGCTCCCGGGCACGATCATGGACCTGGTCGTCCAGCGCTGGTCCCGCTGACGGGCCGCAAGATGGGCGGCGCTCAGCGGTGGCGGGCCGCCCAGGCGAGGGTGCGCGTGGACTGGCGCAGCCGCGCGCGCACCGTCCAGGCCGAGTGGCCGTGCTCGCGTGCTGCGCGGGCGACCGGGACGCTCGCCGCGCGCAGCCTCGCGGCGCCGATCGCCGCTACCAGGCTCGGGGCGCCCGCGGCCAGCACCACGCGACGTGCGGAAGCGTCCAGCGCAAGGAAGGCGCCGGCGTCCGGGGGCAGCCCGGTGAGCCGGGCCAGCAGGGTGCGGTGGACCCGGCCGGTGCGCAGCCGCAGCGGTCCTTCGTACGCCCCGCGCCGGCCTGCGAAGACCACCGCCACGTCGCCGCCGGCCAGCCGGTCGAGCAGCAACGGCACGGCCTCCGGCGGGTCCTGCAGGTCGGCGTCCAGGCACACCCAGGCCTGCGCGTCGGGCTCGGCGGCCAGGCCGAGCTCCAGCGCCCGGTGCTGCCCGACGTTGCGCTCCAGCACGGTGACCGACACCCGCGGGTCGGCCGCGGCGAGCCTCGCCGCCACGGCGGCGCTGGCGTCGGGGGAAGCGTCGATGACCAGTCGCAGCCGCCACGGTCGAGCGTCCAGGGCCGCCGCCAGCCGCGCCGTCAGCGCAAGCAGGGTGGCTTCGTTGCCGTAGACCGGCACGACCGCCGCGATGGTCATGAGCCGGCCTCCCAGCACCGGCGCAGTCCGGTGACGAGGTCGGTGGTCGGCTCCCAGCCGAGCAGCTCGCGAGCCGCGGACGGGTCGCACCCCCAGGAGCCGGTGTCCCACGACCGGTTCTCGTACGCTCCGCTTGCCACGCTCACGGTCCGTCCGCTGACCTGCTCGACCAGGGCAACCAACTCCTCGTTGGCGGTCTGCACGCCGGTGCCGACGTTGAGCACCGAGCCGGTCGCCAGCCGGTCGGCGCCCGCCGCCAGCACGCAGGCCTCCACGACGTCGGCGACGTAGACCCAGTCGCGCCGCAGACCCGGCCCGGTCAACGGCAGGACGGTGCCGTCGCGGGCGGCCCGGACGACAGTGGGCACGAGCCGGGTCAGATGGTCGCGCGGGCCGTAGACCTGGAACGCCCGCAGGACGACCGACCGGATGTCGCGCTCCGCCGCTGCCGCCGTCAGCAGCAGCGATCCGGCGGCCTTGGTCGCGCCGAAGAACCCGCGTGGGCGCAGCGGCGCGTCCTCGGCCATCGGCCCGTCGACGGCGGCGTACTCCGTCGAGGAGCCCAGCCGGATCACTGCCCGGCAGCGGTCCGGCAGGGCCTCGACCAGGTGCAGGCCGGACAGCGTGTTGACCGCCGCGGTGACGGTGCGCCCGGCGGCGTCGTCCCGGAGCCGGGAGGCGGCGAGGTGGAAGGCGACGTCGGGGCCGGCAGCACGAACGGCAGTGGCGAGTGCAGCGGGGTCGGCCAGTTCGACGGGAACCTGCTCGACGGCGGGGTGCCTGGCAGCCGGGGGCGATCCCGGCCGTACCGTCCCGACGACGTCCCACCCGTCGGCGGCGAGCCGGGCGCACAGGTGAGCGCCGACGAAGCCGCCGGCCCCGAGCACGAGAGCCCGGCTCACACCCGGGCGGGGGCCCGCGTCGGCGCCACTGCGGCGACGAGCTCGGCGCGGTCGGCGAAGATCTGACTGGCCGTACGCTGGCTGGCCGCGGCGCAGCCGGCCTGGATGCGAGGTATCTCCACCGACAGGTCCCGACCGGCGGTGTCGGTGTGGAAGGACCTGCGCAGGAAGGTGAAGTCGGCACCGATGCGGACCAGCTCGGCGGCCAGCAGCCGGCTGGGCACCGGAGAGCCGGCGTCCGGACGGGTCAGCCCGGCGACGCCGAAGGGCACCGTCACAGCACTGCGCACGGCCTCGACGGTGCCGTCGACGAGCGGCTCGAACAGCGTTGCCGCCCCGCGGTCGATGCGCAGGTCGTTCAGGCCGACGTAGACGCGGGACAGGGGTCGCCTGGTGAGCTCGCCGACGCGGTCCACCGCGTCCTGGGTCTCGACGAGGATGCCGACTCCGCAGCGTCCGGCCGCCGCGTCGAGCGCCAGGTCGACATCGCCGGAGGTGCGGACCATGGGCAGGAGCACCTCGTCGGCGCCGAGGTCTGCGGCCAGGTCGATCTCGTCCGGCGTCCACGGCCCGGGGCCGTTCACCCGGCACAGCACCCGGCCGGCCGTCGCGGCTCGGACCCGGGCCAGGTCCTCGGCGGTGTCCTCGTTGATCTGCGTGTCCGCGCCCGCCTGGCGGCGGGCCTTGTCCCGGCGCTCCCAGTCCACGATCACGCCGACGGCGCCGGCGGCAACCACGGCGAAGGCGCGGCGGGGGTCGATGGTGAAGACGAAGAGGTCCATGCGCGGCATGTTAGGGCAGCCTCACCTAAGCCGCAGCCAGGGTGCCCGGCATGACATTCTCGGGCCGTGACCGCCCGCATGTCCGCGCTGGACAGCGCCCTGCACCAGCTCGCCGAGGCCGCCGAGCAGCTCGGGCTCGACGGCGGCATGCATCAGATGCTCGCGACCCCTCGCCGGTCCCTACAGGTGGCTGTCCCGCTGCGGCGCGACGACGGGACGCTGCAGGTGCTGTCGGGCTACCGGGTGCAGCACAACCTGTCCCGCGGCCCGGCGAAGGGCGGGGTCCGCTTCCACCCGCACACCGACCTCGACGAGGTGCGCGCGCTGGCGATGTGGATGACCTGGAAGTGCGCCCTCATCGGCATCCCGTACGGCGGGGCGAAGGGCGGTGTGGCCGTCGACCCGCGGCTGCTGTCGAACAGCGAGCTCGAACGGGTGACCCGCCGCTACGCCAGCGAGATCATGCCGATCATCGGTCCGGAGAAGGACATCCCGGCACCGGACGTCGGCACCGACGAGCAGACGATGGCCTGGATGATGGACACCTACTCCGTCAACAGCGGCTACACCGTCACCGGCGTCGTCACCGGCAAGCCGGTGGCCATCGGCGGTTCGGAGGGGCGCGGCGGCGCCACCAGCCGCGGGGTGATGTACGCAACCTTCTCCGCGCTGCGCGAGGCGGGTATCGACCACCGCGGGGCGACCGTCGCGATCCAGGGTTTCGGCAAGGTGGGCGGGCTCGCGGCGCAGTTCCTGCACGACGCCGGCTGCCTCGTCGTCGCCGTCTCGGACTGGAAGGGCGGGGTGTTCTGCGCCCGCGGCCTGAACCCCGCCGCGCTGCGCCGGCACCTCGCCGCCGGTTCGGACACCGTCGTGGGCTTCCCGGGCACCGACACCATCACCAACGCCGAGCTGCTCGAGCTCGACGTCGACGTGCTCGTCCCGGCCGCGCTCGAAGGCGTCATCCACGACGGCAACGCCGACCGGATCAAGGCCTACTTCATCGTCGAGGGCGCCAACGGCCCGACCACTCCCGATGCGGACGCCGTCCTCACGGGCAACAACGTGCTGGTGGTGCCCGATGTGCTCGCCAACTCCGGCGGCGTCGCCGTCTCGTACTTCGAATGGGTCCAGGATCTGCAGGCCTACTTCTGGAGCGAGGACGAGGTCAACGACCGGCTGAAGGTGCTCATGGAGACCGCCTACGACCAGGTCTCCACGTTGGCCCGCGAGCGGTCGGTGTCGCTGCGCACGGCGGCCCAGATGATCGGTGTCGGCCGGGTCGCGGAGGCGCACCGCACCCGCGGGCTCTACCCGTAGTGACGGCGGGTGCGGCCTGCCCGGAGATCGGAGCCCACTGTGCTTTCATGGCGGCGCAGCGAATGACAACGGTGTCACTTGCCCGCCGGCCCGGTTAGCAGGAGGATCCATGAGCGGCTCCCCGACGCCCGCATCCCTGTCGCAGGTGGTCCCTTCGGACGGCCTGACCGAGCGCGAGGTCGCCATCCTCGCGTTCGAACGGCAGTGGTGGAAGTACGCTGGTGCCAAGGAGACGGCGGTCCGTGACCTGTTCGACATGAGCGCGACCCGCTACTACCAGGTACTCAACGCCCTTCTCGACAAGCCGGAGGCGCTCGTGGCCGACCCGATGCTCGTCAAGCGCCTGCGCCGGCTGCGCTCGACCCGGCAGCGCTCCCGATCGGCGCGCCGCCTCGGCCGCGACGCCTGAGATGACCCGGAGTGGCTCCGGCGTCGAGCCGCTCGCGGGCGCTGATCCACTCCAGGACACCGCACCGCCCGCGGCCTCGCCGACCCGGCTCTCGCCCGCCCGGGCGCTGACCGGTGCTGTGGTGTCGGTCGCCGGCGTGCTGCTCGGCGTCGGAATTCTGCTGTGGGTGACCGATGACCCCTCGAAGGGCCCCGGGCCGACCGTGCGTGCCGAGCCGGCGCCGCTCGCCGAGAAGCCGCCGCCCGAGCCGTCCCCCCTGTCGCCCGCCCTGCCCAGCCTGCCGTCCACGGTCGCACCAGCCACGGAGGTGCCGATCACGGTGGCGTCGCCTGCTCCGCTGCCAGCGGCCCCGCCCCCGCCCGGGCCGCCGCCGTCCCTGGTGGTGCCGGTCACGGTGCTGAACAACTCCAAACAGACCGGCCTGGCCGAGCGGGCCGCCGCCCGCTTCGACCGCGGCGGGTGGCCGGTCGCCCTGACCGGCAACTTCCGCGGTCAGATCCCGGTCACGACCGTCTACTACGACCCGGGGCTGGAAGCCTCCGCCCGGGCGTTCGCGGCCGACTTCAGAGGCATCACCCGCGTGCGACCGCGGTTCTCGACGCTGCCCGCGCGGGGCGTCGTCGTGGTGCTCACCCGTGAGTTCTCCGCCTGATGAGAAACATTCGCAGGCCGGTCCTGTGCCTGGTGGCCATCCCGCTGGCGGCGTGCTCCGGTGGCGCTGACACCGTGGCCGCAGGCCCTCGTACCGACCTGAGAATCGAGATCGTACGAGACGAAGGCGCCGAACCCGAGCGGCTCACGCTCACCTGTGAGCCGACCGGCGGCGACCACCCGGCGGCCGCGCAGGCCTGCGCCGACCTGGCGCAGGCCTCGGAGCCGTTCGCACCGTTGCCACCCGACCAGGTGTGCACCGAGATCTTCGGCGGCCCGCAGACGGCCACGGTCACCGGCACCCACCGCGGCGAGCAGGTGCGCCTCGATCTGTCCCGGTCCGACGGCTGCCGGATCGCCCAGTGGGACGGCTTGGGTGCCGTCCTGCCGGGGCCGGCGTGACGCCCGCGGGCGAGGCGGGCCTCGCCGCCCTGCGCGCCCGTCCCGGCCGGGCCGTCGTGGCGCTGGACTACGACGGCACCCTCGCCCCGATCGTGGACCGCCCGTCCGAGGCGGTCCCGGCGGTCGGGGTCATCCGCGCCCTGCAGGCCTTGGTGCCGCACGTCGGCACCCTGGCCCTGGTCACCGGCCGGCCGGCCGACATCGTCGTCGAGCTCGGCGATCTGGCTGAGGTCCCCGGGCTGGTGGTGCTCGGGCAGTACGGCCTGCAGCGCTGGACCTCCGCCGGTCTGGACAGCCCGATGCCGCTCGCCGGGATCACCGCTGCGCGCAGGGCGTTGCCGCCGATGCTGACCGAGGAGTGCGCGCAGCTGGAGGACAAGCACCTCGCGCTGGTCGTGCACACCCGCACCTGCAAGGACCCTGCCGGCGCACTCGCCCGGCTCGAGCCCGCCGTCCGCCGGCTCGGCGACCGGCTGGGCCTCGAGGTCCATCCCGGCCGCTTCGTGCTGGAGGTCCGCCCGCCAGGCTTTGACAAGCGGGGGGCGCTGCTGTCGCTGTGCGATCCCGCCCCGTCTGCGGTGCTGTTCGCCGGTGACGACGTCGGCGACCTCTCGGCGTACGACGCGGTCGACGAGCTGCGGGCGGCTGGGGTGCCGGGGCTGACGATCTGCAGCGACAGCCCGGAGGGGCCCGAGCAACTGCGCGAGCGCGCCGACCTCGTCGTCGACGGCCCGGAGGGGATCGTGGCCATGCTCGAGGGTCTGCTCCCGCCGTCCTTCGCCCCCACGTCCGTGATCTCCGGGGACGGCGAGGTGGAACGCCCCCCTCGATCCCCTCGAAAGCCTCCGTGGATCAAGGAGGGCGGCTAGGGCGACTGGCGGCTACCGCGCCGCGCGGCGCTCCGCGTAGGCCGCGAGGGAGGCCACCTGGGCCGGGTCGAGCGACGGGCGGACGACCGACAGGGCCGCCTCGAGATGGGCCGCGGTGACGGTCACGGCCTCCATCGACGCCCGCATGGCGGTCAGCGCCGCCTCCCGGATCAGGGCGGTGCAGTCAGCGGCCGAGAAGCCCTCGGTCCGCGCCCCGAACGACCCGAGGTCGACGTCGTCCGCGAGCGGCACCGGCTTGGCGGCGGCCCGCAAGATCAGGGCGCGCGCCTCGGCGTCCGGCGGCGGTGCGAACACCAGCCGCTCCAGCCGGCCCGGCCGCAGCAGCGCCGGGTCGATGAGGTCCGGCCGGTTGGTCGCGCCGATGACCACGACGTCGCGCAGGTCCTCGACGCCGTCCAGCTCGGTGAGCAGTGCGGCCACCACCCGGTCGGTGGTCCCCCCGTCGCTCGACTGCCCACGTACCGGCGCGAGCGCGTCCACCTCGTCGAGGAACACGATCGACGGGGCCGACTCGCGGGCCCGGCGGAACAACTCACGCACCGCCCGCTCGGACTCGCCCACCCACTTGCTGAGCAGCTCGGCGCCCTTGACCGACAGCACGTTGGCCTGGCCGGAGCCGGCGAGCGCTTTGACGAGGAAGGTCTTGCCGCAGCCGGGCGGACCGTAGAGCAGCAGCCCGCGGGGCGGCGCGACGCCCAGCCGGGCGAAGGTGTCCGGGTAGTTGAGCGGCCACAGCACCGCCTCGGTCAGCGCGGTCTTCACCTCGGCCATGTCGCCGACGTCGTCGAGCGTCAGGGTGCCGAGGTCGAGCGTCGCGCCCTCCATCGAGGTCGCGCGCACCACGTCGAGCGCGGCGTCGAAGTCGTCCTGCGCGAGAGTCGGCGCCTCGTGCTCCCGCTGTCGGGAGGCGGCTCGCAGCCCTGCCTCCCGCACCAGCGCGAGCAGGTCCGCAGAGACGAAACCGGGTGTACGTCCGGCAATGTCATCGAGGGTGACGTCGTCGGCGAGTGGCACCGCGTGGGTGGTCACCTCCAGCAGACGAAGCCGCTGGGAGCGGTCGGGCAGGGGAATGGCCAGCTCGTGGTCGAGCGTGCCGGGCAGCCGCAGCTCCAGGCTGACGCGCTCGGGATGGGCGGTGGTGCACACGACGGCGGCCCGCCCGTCCCGCACCACGTCCCGGATCGCGGTGAGCAGGACCGGGAGCAGCGGACCGGCGCCCTCCCGAGGGGCCACTGCCTCGACGTCGACCAGCAGGACGACCGCAGGGGATTGCCGGGTGGCTCGGGTGAGGGCGTCGCTGAGCTGCTGCGCAGCAGCGTTCGTCTCGAGCGCGGCGAGGGTCGGCGCCCACAGCGTGCTCAGTCGAGCGCCGACCTCGGCGGCCACGGCCTCGACGAGGCTCGACTTGCCGGAGCCGGCCGCGCCGGTCAGCAGCACCCCGAGGCTGGGGGAGGCGCCGAGCCGGGTGAGCAGGTCGCGGTGGTGGAAGCCCAGCTCGAGCCACTCTCGCAGCGCCACACCCTGGCTCTCGAGGCCAGGCAGGTCCGCGAGCGCCTTGCCCTTCTCCACCCTGCCGGCGACCACGGTCGGGGTGGGCTCGCCGGTCGTGGTGGTTCCACCTCGCCAGCCCGCGACGGTCCCCATCGTGACCAGCACCGGCCCGGCCGGCTCGCTGTCGGCGACGTGGAGGATCGAACTCGTCCAGCCGGCCCCGACCGAAGCCGACAGGCTGGCCCGCAGTCTGGCGAGATCACCCTGCGGGGCGAGGTCGCTCGGTCGCAGCGACACCTGGTCGCCGACCGTCACGACCTTGCCCAGCAGGGCTCGGCGCAGGTCTTCCGGCCGCAGGGCGCGAGTCACCGCGTCCGGGCCGCTGACGGTGAGGCGTTGCGCCTCCGTACGCGGTCCGACCTCCACGACCACGCTGTCACCGTCGCGCAGGCCGAGGTTGGACAGGACCAGCTCGTCGCACAGGACGCTGCCGGGCGGGCTGTCCAGCGGGGCGAGCACGACGTGGGCGGCGGTGGTGCGGGCGCCGCGGAGCACGACGATGCCGCCTTCCTGTACGCCGAGACCGGTCAGCGCGGTCAGCGGCAGCTGCACGATGCCGTGCCGGTCGTAGCGGGCCGAGCCGCGCAGGACGGCGGAAAGGGTGAGCACGCTGCGGAGCGTACGGAACCCGATCCCGGGTCAGGCCGGCGGCAGCGCGGCGATCTGGGCGGCCAGCCAGGCCGTGGGGGGTAGTGCGGTCGCCGCCTTCGCCAGCCGCTCCGACCGCTCCGACCGCAACGGGGCAGGTGTCGACAGCGCCTCGTGCAGCGCCTCCGCCGTCTGGGTCACGTCGTAGGGATTGACCAGATGCGCGTCGGCGCCGAGCTCGTCGGCGGCCCCGGCCTGGCGCGACAGCACCAGCGACACGCCGCGATCGGACAGCACCGGGCCCTCCTTGGCGACCAGGTTCATCCCGTCGCGCAGCGGGTTGACCAGCAGCACATCAGCCAAGGTGAAAGCGGCGAGCGATCGGGGGTAGTCGTCGCTGACCTCCAGATGCACTGGTAGCCAACCACTCTCGGCGAACTGCTCGTTTACCTCCCGGGCGACCCGCTGCACGGCGCCGGTGTAGGCGCGGTACTCCGGCAGGTCGTGCCGCGACGGGTAGGCGAACGCGAGGTGCACCACCCGCCGACGCCATTGCGGCCGGGTCTCCAGCAGCTCGCGGTAGGCCTCCAGCCCCCGCACGATGTTCTTGCTCAGCTCGGTCCGGTCGATGCGCAGCAGCAGCTGCCGATCCCCGACCAGCTCGCGCAGCAGCGGCAACCGGCCCTGCACGTCCGGTCTCGCGACGCAGGCCCGCAGCTCGTCGGCGTCGATGCCGAGCGGATGCACCGACACGCGGGTGGTCCGTTCCTCGAAGGTGACGCCGTCCGCCGGCGACCAGCTCGCCCCGAGCACCTCGACGCAGCAGCGGCCGAAGGCGTCCGCCCACCTCGGGGAGTGGAAGCCGATCGCGTCCGCGCCGAGCATCCCGAGCAGAACCTCACGGGCGACGTCGTCCGGCAGCAGGCAGAAGTACTCCGGCGGCGCCCACGGCGTGTGGCTGAAGTGCCCGATCCGCAGGTCCGGCCGGCGCTCGCGCAACTGTCGTGGGGTGAGGGCGAGGTGGTAGTCCTGCACGAGCACGGCTGCCCGCGGCCCTGCGCTACGGGCCAGTGCCTCCGCAAAGGCGTCGCCGTACGCCCGGTAGGCCGCCCACTCGCGCCGGGTGCGGGCGTCGAAGACCGGCGCCGTGGGCGTGTCGTACAGCAGGTGGGAGACGAACCACAGCGTGGCGTTCGCCACCCCGTTGTACGCGCGGTCGAAGGTCACCGGGTCGATGTCGAGCATCTCCACACCCGGCAGGACCTTTCCGGACGCCGCGCTCGCCGCGAGCCGATCGGCGGCGGACAACGCGGCGCACACCCACAGCGCCGCACCCGACGCGGTGGCCCCAGCCACCGCCGACACCAGGCCGCCGCCTCCCCGCCGGGCGACCAGTCCTCCCCGGCCGTCCTCGGCGTAGGAGACCGGCCCCCGGTTGGAGGCCAGCAGGAGTGGGACGGTCACGGGCGGAGGTTAGCGACGAGAAGCCGTTCGCGCCGGAGGGTTCGCGCAGCTGGCCGCGCTGCCCCGTACACTCGGGGTCACAACCGAACAGCACCGCTCATCCCGAGGGGCACCAGGGACACGGCCCGATGACGCCCCGGCAACCAGCGTTCTTCCTGCGCCAGGTGCCACTTCCGTCCTGCGCGACGTCCGCGTGGGAAAGATGAGGAGACCCGACCTGTGACCACGCTCGACCTTCCCGCCGCCTTCGCCGACTCCCCGGCCCGCGCCCTCGTCTGTCGCGAGTGTCGACACGAGGTGCCTCTCTCGCCGGTTCACGTCTGCGAGCAGTGCTTCGCGCCGCTCGAGGTGGGCTACGACCTGGACCGGATGCGCCAGGTGACCCGCAAGAGCATCGAGGCCGGACCGCACAGCATCTGGCGATACGCAGGTCTGCTGCCGGCGGGTCAGGACCTCGCCACCCGCGTCGACCTCGGCACCGGGATGACGCCGCTGCGCAAGGCGAACAACCTCGGCAAGGCGCTCGGCATGGACAACCTGTGGGTCAAGGACGACAGCGCCAACCCGACCCACTCGTTCAAGGACCGCGTCGTGTCGGTCGCGCTCTCGGCCGCGCGGGCGTTCGGCTACACCACGGTGTCCTGCGCCTCGACCGGCAACCTCGCCAACTCGGTGGCCGCCCATGCGACGCAGGCCGGCCTTCGCGCTGTGGTCTTCATCCCGAACGACCTGGAGCAGGGCAAGGTCGTGCAGACCGCGGTCTACGGCCAGACCCTGGTCGCGGTCGAGGGCAACTACGACGACGTCAACCGGCTCTGCAGCGAGATCGCCGAGAACGAGGAGTGGGCGTTCGTCAACGTCAACGTCCGGCCTTACTACGCCGAGGGTTCCAAGACCCTCGGGTACGAAGTGGCCGAGCAGCTCGGCTGGCGGCTGCCACAGCAGGTGATCATCCCGATGGCGTCCGGCTCGCTGCTCACCAAGGTGGACAAGGCTTTTCGTGAGCTGGTCACCCTCGACCTCGTCGAGGCGTCCCCCGTCAAGGTCTACGGCGCGCAGGCGACCGGCTGCTCGCCGATCGCCACCGCGTACGAGAACGGCTGGGACACCGTTCGACCCGTGAAGCCCGACACGATCGCCCGGTCGCTCGCGATCGGAAACCCGGCTGACGGGCCCTATGCCTTGGACGCCGTCCGGCGCAGCGGCGGGGCGATGGGCCACGTGTCCGACGCGCAGGTCGTCGAGGGCATCCGGCTGCTGGCCTCGACCGAGGGCCTGTTCGCCGAGACCGCCGGTGGCGTCACGGTCGCGACGCTGCGGCAGCTGCTCGAGCGTGGCCAGATCGACCCGACTGCCGAGACCGTCCTCTACAACACCGGTGACGGGCTGAAGACGCTCGACGCGGTGGCCGGCGAGGTCGGTCCGACCGCGACGATCGCCCCGTCGTACAACGCCTTCACGAAGACCGGTCTGGCCTAGCTGAATGCCCAGCGTCTGCCCGTCAGCGCACGCCACAGCATGTGTGAGGCGCACGGGAAGTCGCTTCCCCTCGGGGCCATCGTCGTTGTTGGCTGACGGACTACGGACCACCGGCTAGCAGGGGCGAGTGTCACCTCCCACCCGCAGACCCGTAGATCGGTTCAACTCGCGACGTTCGTGCACGTCCACCGCACCGAATGTAGCGCCGGTTCGACACGGCGGGGGCTAACGGCCAAATATGCGGGTGATCCACCGACGGGAACGGCCCTCACCCGCCCACGAGCGCGGCGAGGAACGCGTCCGGAACCTGAAGCGGAGGGAGCCGACGCAGGTCCTCCTCGAACAGGTCGGCGTCCTGCCGCTCCTTCGAGCCTTCGTGGCACTCGCAGTCCAGCCACTCATCCAGGTAGTACGCCTGACCGATGCGGCCGCCGGGATAGTCCAGCCTTCCTGCAAGGGGTGCCAGGGCCCTGATGACCGGGTGCCCAGTGCCCGGGGAGTGCTGAGCCAACAGGCGAGCCATCACGTCACCCGCTTGCTCAACCTCGAGGGCTGGGGCACCTATCTCCGAGAGCAGACGTGAAACCAACTGGTCAACCTGCCAGCCGCTGGCGGCCTGGGATAGCCCAGCCAGCTCCGCTGTCGCCACACCATCGTGTCCACTAGCGAGCAGATGCGCCGCCACCATGGGCCACACATCGGTCCTCACGAACCTCAGGCGAAGCGCTGCGGCGACCGCGAGCACCTCGTCGCCGGTCGCCATGCATCGCAGGCTATCGCCCCGGCCTACCGCCGGGAACGACCCTGATCCCTCCCGTCTCTGGTGGCTGAAGGCGGCGGCCACTGATGGCGGAGAGCCGGTCAAGATGGCGGTAAAGACCTCGTCCGTCGTGGAGGCAACGGCGACGGCGGCATCCTCCTGCGACTGCCGTAGGATCTCCGTCTCTCGACCCGCCTGATCCGCGTCCGAGGTAAGTAGGCCGGACTCGGCCAGGTGGCGGGAACGGATGCTGTGGATGCGACCGAGTGGCCAGCTGGGGCCGTACTCGACTGCAGGTCAGTGAGAGCGCCGGCCGGTATGGCCTCGGCGAGGCGCTCATTGGCTGTGCTGCTCCACCGACGAACTGCACGATGAACCCCCGACGACGATGACCGCACAGACAGTGAGACGGCCAACCAGGTCAAGAGGTATCAGCGGCTCTGTCCGGCGCCCCTTCGGTCATGACGATGTCCCCACACGCGGCCTCAGATCCGTATTGCCCTGATCCTGGTTGGCGAGCAGACGCGAAGCATGTCGCGCGGGTCGCTGGTGAGAACGACGACATCGCTCCAGTCGGCGATCGCGACGACAGCGCCGACGTGGGCATCGGCAACGCTGACCCGTTCTCGGGTGAGGATGGCTGCTGCCACGTTGGCGTGAGCAGCATCGAGCGGGACGTCGGAGACCGGGAAGCGGTTGATGGCGGCAGCACCAGGCTGGGAGCGGTCCCACCGGGCTTCGACGCGAACCGCACAGGGAACGACCACCGTTGCGCGCTCGCCCCTACGCCGCCGCCACACCGCCGCTTGCAGATGAGAGAGCACCCGGCCGTGCTTGGTGTGCGTGGTGTCCCGCAGTGCCGCAACGGCCTCGTTGTCGAGCACGACCTCGCTCATTCGGTCGCCACGAGCTGAGCCTCGGCCCAGAGCAGGACGTCGTGAGCGTCGGCGTCGGGGTGTCTGTGCGAGAGCTGATCGGCCGCTGCGCGTAGCAGCTCAGGACGCTCCGCCAGTGGCGAGCCGAGCTGCTCGGCCGTCGCCAGCGCAACGTCGGCCAGTGACGGGCGTGCCCCGGGGTGCTGTCGGTAGTGCTCGTCCAGAACCGCCTGCATGAGCGCAGTCTCCAGAGCTGCACGCAGCGCGCGGGTGGTCAGACTCGTCGTGGAAGCAGCCACGCCGAGCTCCGCCACAGCCAGCGCAGCGGCGTCGCGCAGCGCGGTAGGCAGCCGCATCGAGGTGTTGCTCGTCGCCACCTCATCGGCCTCCAGCAGAGCGATGAGGCGGTCCAGCACATCCAACGTGGCCATAGAGACACTGTACCACGCTATCGTGGTACGATCTGGAATCGAGAGGCGGCACCCCCATAACGCCGGCTACTCCTGCGGATGACTCGCGTCAGTCCACCGAGAATCGCCGGTTATCCGGTGTCGTCGATGGGCGGCAGGGTGGTGCCGGGTGGGATCTGCGGTGGGATGGTGCGCTTGGGTGTGCGGTGGTAGACGCCGCGGCTGGGGCTGGTCCAGCGGATGGTGCCGTCGGCGAGCTGGCTGGTGTGCCAGCCGGTGTGTTTGGCGCGGTGCCAGCGGCGGCTGGTGTTCTGCAGGTTCTGCTCGCTGGTCGCCCCCAGCGGCCAGGGCAGCCGGTGGTCGCGGTCGCAGGCTTTGGCGGGGGTGCTGTCGCCGGGGAAGGTGCTGGTGACATCACGCAGGTCGACCAGCCGGCCGAGGGCTTCGGCGGGCACGTAACCATCGCTCGTCAGGTCGGTCCTGAGGCCGCCGCTGGTCGCCATCTGCACCAGTGTCTGGCGTAATGCGCGGGCCTGGTCGGGATCAGCGGCCTGCCAGGTCTTGGCCCGCAGCGGCCGGTCGGCGGTGAGCACCTCACCGGTGCTCGCGTCGACGCACGCTTTGAGCAGGTCGGCGGTCGG
>JAHWJP010000175.1 GCA_019348355.1 Actinomycetota bacterium | reverse complement strand
GCTCCTTCTTGTAGTACTTCTTGTCCACCTTCGCCGTCGAGTGTGGGGTCTCCTCCACCGAGGGCGTAGGTCCCGCCTGTGTCGTCATGGGCCTCAACCTGGCCGTTCCTCGCCGACTCCAAACAAGGCTTAGCCCCCGGCGCCGGCGGGAACAGCGGGTGCATGGGCATCTTCGGCAAGGACAAGGATGACGACCCCAGCACCGGTTCGGGTCGAGGCGGAACCCTCGGGACCCCGAGCCACGACAAGGTCGAAGACGTCCCGGACAGCGGCGCCGACTCCATGGTCGTCAGCGGCGGCGGGGTCGCCACCCCGTCGGAGGACAACGCCACGGCCGCCGGCGAACGCGGTCTCGGCTGATGTCGGAGGACCCGAGCCGGGGCCGGGGGGAGGAGTCCCCGGAGCCAGGGCGCGAGGTGCCTCGCGGCGACGATGACCGCACAGCTGCCGCTGCGCAGCCGGACGACGAGTGGGCAGCGGCCGACGCGCTGCTGCTCGGCCAGCCTACCGTGCTGGGCGAGCCGGGCGGCTGGTAACCCGCGGCATGGAGCTGCTCACTCCGCCGACGGGCGCTGGCTCAACCCCCCGGCGGCCCGGCCATCCTGGCGAGGCTCCACGCCAGCCCTCAGCCTAGCTGAACCCAACAAGTACGGCGGCAGGGCGAGACACCTGAGCCGCGTGCGGGCGGCGATGATCCACGCAAGTTCGGTCTGCGTTCCGCTTGGAGCGGCTGGTGGGGGCCTCTGCGAGTCAGCAGGCAGGTAAGACCACCACCGGCATACCTGCGGACGGTCAGCGAACGGCTACTGCCACCCCGGTGGAACAGGAAGGCCCACGGCCAGCCATAGGACTGAGTCGGCGGGATGCCCGCGACGAGTCCAACCGAAGAGGGGCCAGTTCGACGTCACCAGCGGCGTACTGTCGATGATCGAGCGGATGCCGCTGACGCAGGCGAGCAGAGCGGTCGATCTCCTCCGCGCGGCAAGCCCCGCTTCCGTATCGTCCTGCACACGGAGGCCGGACAGTGACAGCGAACCGCTGCGACGTCATCATCATCGGTGCCGGCATCGCCGGCCTCACCGCAGCGCGCGACCTGGTCTCGGCAGGACGCAGCGTCGCGGTGTACGAGGCGCGCGAACGCGTCGGCGGGCGTCTGCTGAGCCTCAACGACGGCGGAGTCGTCGACCTGGGCGCCACCTGGTTCTGGCCGAACGAGCCGGCCGTGCAGGCGCTGACAGAGGAGCTCGACGTGCCAGTGTTCCCGCAGGCGCTGGACGGCGACACCATGTTCGAGGCAGACCACAGCGGAGCACGACGGGTCCCGGGGAACCCGATCGACGTGGTCTCCTTCCGGTTCGCAGCCGGGGCACAGTCACTGGCGACGCGCTTGGCGGCCCAGCTTCCCGCCGGGACGGTTCACCTGGCCGATGCCGTGGTCCGGGTCGTCGTGAACGACGACGGCTTGACCGTCGAGTCGGCGAGCGGCCTCACTACCGCCGACCACGTCATCGTCGCGCTTCCGCCGGCGCTCGCCGTCGCCACGATCACGTTCGACCCGCCCCTGACCGAGCGTGTCCGCAGCGTCGCCGCGCTCACGGCTGTCTGGATGGGCGGGGTCGTGAAGGCAGTGGCGAGGTTCGACGCACCGTTCTGGCGCCGCACCGGCCTGGCCGGCTCGGCGGTCAGCTACGCCGGACCGTTCCGCGAGATCCACGACCACAGCGGCCCCGACGGCAGCCCGGGTGCCCTGTTCGGGTTCGCCCCCGCTGAGCAGTTCGGCGGTCAGTTGCCTGAGCAGATCGGCAACGCCTTCGGCGACCAGCTACGCCGGCTGTTCGGCGCGGCCGCGTCTGTGCCGCGTCAGATCCACGTCGTTGACTGGAGCCGCGAGCGGTACACCAGCCCAACGGCACCCTCACCCCACACGACGACCCGCACGTACGGGCACGCGTTGTTCCAGGAGCCGGTCGCAGGACGGGTGCACTGGGCGTCCACGGAGACCTCGGCGGAGTACGCCGGGCACATCGAGGGCGCCATCCGTGCTGGGGCTCACGCCGCGGCAGCAACGAAGGCGGACGACGGTGACGTCCCCCGGGATGCCGAAGCACAAGCGAACGGTTCTCGCAGCTGACGCACCACGCGGTTCGACGGCCCTTGCTGTGGCGACCTCACCTGCAGGGGCTTCCCGCGGCCGTCCTGATCTGGGACTGCCCGTCGAACTCAGCCCATCCACCTTCGAACTCCGGGATGAACATGACAGTGGCCGTCCAGCCGTCGAACGGACATCCCCTCATCGGCGTGAACCACGCACAAATCGAGATACGACATTCGCGAGCCTCCATCTCGGGAACGACCAGGTCGCACGACCGGTCTCGTGGGCGCGCCAGTCCCGGGCCAGGTCGAGGTGGGTGCGCTGTGTCCGTCACGGCTGACCTCGAGCTCCGCGAAGTCGCCATCGCCTGCTGTTGGGCGCTCCAACAGGTCGTGTGCAACCAGGGCGTTGCGCCGGCGAGCGCAAAGCCGGAGCCGCCCGCGGCGCGCAGGGCGATCTGGATGACGCGGACCTTGAACGGCTCGATCGTCGTGTTGTCGGTGCCGGTTCTACAGCTGCGGGACGTGCGGTCCGGCGCCGATCTGGACCAACTCGGGGTGGCCCCCGACAGAGCGGTCGAACAGTTCCCTTGTCAGCGTCATTGGACGGCAGTTCACGTCCGACAGGACCTGTCCCGCAGGGGCATTGAGGATCAGCCGGGCGGGAACTTCGGCGTGCTCGGGCGCGCCTGTGAGGTCTGCGACGTAGGCCGTGAGGAAAGGGTCCACCTCGGCCAGCGGACAGGCCTGGTAGTACAGCTCGACGGCCTGGTCCGCGGAGGCGAAGCCGGTTCTGGGCCAGAGCGCGACCATGTCCGCCACGTCCGAGGTGCGTACCCGTGTCGCGTAGAGCTTCATGAGGAAGACCTGGTCGAACGGTGCACCGAGGGTGCGCAGGGCTGGCAGGTCGGCCAAGAGATCGCAGTCCTGCTCGCGAAGCGTCTGCGGCGCGAAGGGCCGGGGTGGTCGTTGAGCCAGCGCGGTGGGAGACCGTGCCGGGCGGCGACCGTCTCCACGGCCTTGCGCAGCGTCGCGTCGAGCGCGGCGACGCTGTCGACGTCCCGGGTCGAGTCCCGCAGGCCGTGCCAGGCCAACAGGGAGCCGCCGACCAGGATCAGCCTGTGCGGCGGACGCCCCACGGGGAGCGCCGCGGCCACCTCTGCCAGATGAGCGCGGATCCGGTCCCCGTCGAGGAGGCCGTCAGACATCACCGGAGGTCCGGTCCCTCCACAGCGATGACCCGTCCAGGACGAGGCCACGCTCCTTCAGTTGCGGAGGCGTGGCAGCCCGGCGCACCGCGAGCATCGTCGGTGTCCCGGGTGCGGACCACTCGGACTCCAGCCGCGGGGTCCGCTTCGTCCAGGTGGGCCTGGGAAGGCGGGCGTCGTCGGCGAGCTTGTCCGCGATACCGGCGAGCAGCGCGTCCATCACGGCCGAGCCCGACGGCTTCGGGCGCGGCTCGAGGGCGTCCGGCAGCATCTCGGGATGCTGTGCGAGCATGTCGAGCGCACCGCGCAACCGGGTCCAGTTCGGAGTGTCGCCCCGGGCGGTCCGCTGCCACGCGTCACTGAGGCCAGCAAGGGTCGTCCTCGACGGCGAACGGGCGGGCGTCGTCGGCAGACGTCGCGTGCTCAGCACCGCCTCCTCGCCGGCCGCCGCAAGGACCTTCCGGAGCGTGCTCCAGCCGGGATCGACGCGCCCCGCCTCGATGCGGGTCACGGTGGTGGGGGAGATGCCGGCAATCTCGGCCAGTGCACGGACGGACAAGCTGAGGTCGCCTGCCTACACAGTCGGGCGATGCAGTCCCACGATGTATCAGCACGGTCGGCTCGCGTGTCCTTCAAGCGTCTGTCCGCACGAGGAGGTCGCCATGTGCACCCATCAACCGACGTGCCCGCCGGCCGAGGCGCCGGACCGGGACGCAGCCCGTGTCGTCGCCGCTCACCAGGAGCAGGGCTGGAGCCTGTTGTGCAACGGGGTCATCGCTTTCGACGACCTCGGCGACCTGCTTCCGGATGGACGCGCGCTCGCCCCCTACCCGGTGCTGACGCCGGTCGGCAGCGCCGCTCGAGGAGCGTCGTCGCCAAGGGCTCGGCGCGCCGCCTGATGTGGGCTGGGTGCCGGAACTCGCCGTGTCGGGCGCTGGTGGCACCGAGAAGGGCGCAGCAGGGGAACGAGTCGGCTATCTCTCGTCCGGAACCCGGTCCCCATGCCGGTGCACGACGCGCCAGTCGCCGTCCTCGCGCCGGTAGACGTGGGTGACGCTCGTACGCCACCGTGTAGGCGAGGTCACCACTCGCGCCGGCCGCCACCAGCTCCACCTCGTAGGCGGAAGCAGTCAGCCATGCGGGAGGCCAGCCAGGGGAAGGTGCGGCTCACCTCCTCCCAGCCGCTCCTCGACACCCATGCGCCGAACAGCGTCACCGGATCACCGTGGGACCACATCGCCAGTCGTGGACCAGCGTCCCCGTTGTGCATCGCCTTCTCGGCCTCCACCTGGCGCGGCATCGTCTGGGCCAGGAAGTCGTCGACTTCGCTCACGATGGTCCCCCGCGTACAGGCAATCCGGGCTCGTCACACGGCCGAGTCACAACCGGCTCACAGGGT
>JAHWJP010000174.1 GCA_019348355.1 Actinomycetota bacterium | reverse complement strand
CCCCGGCACCGGGCCAGCGCCGCACGGCGACGGTGAGCAGCGAGAGGTCACCGCTCCCGCCGCCCGAAGACCACGATGGTGCGTCCGCCAAGCGGCACGAGCGCCACAGCAAGGCGCCGGGGCCTTCGGCTCGGCGCTCGGGTGGATCCGTCGCACCGGCACCGCCGACAGCAATCAGCCCGGCCAGGTGACCACGAGGAACCCCTGGCGCGTTCCGTACGTCCCCCTTTCGACCGACGGCGGCCCTTGACCCGGCCGCCCGGCGTAACCTCAACGCTGGAAGGTCGTTGCTTCCGGTGTCCGGTTCGGCGCTCACTGTCGCCGCCGGAGCCGCCGCAGCTGCCCGTGCACCACCCCCGAGCACCAGGAGTTTGTCGGCATGCAGCCGTCGTTCACCGCGCCACCGGTCCCCGCCACCGCCCGCCCACTAGGGGCGTTGCTGGGTGATGCGCTGCGCCGACCCGGTGGTCGTCGTGCGGTCTCGGTGCTCTCGCTCGTGCTGTTCCTCGCCGGCGTCGCCATGTTCGCCTTCCCGGTCGGCACCGATGCCTACGGTCGCATCCTGCAAGACAACCTGCAGGAGCGGTTCGACGATCCGGAGGTCGTCGCCGCCTACGCCGAGCGTCGCATCCCGGTCGGCGACGGGCTGACCACCATGCGCATCCCGAAGCTGGACGTGGAGGTCCTCGTCGTCGAGGGCACCACGCCGTCTGCCTTGCGGGCCGGCGCCGGCCACTACATGGACACGGCCCTGCCCGGCGAGGTGGGCAACGTCGCCATCGCCGGCCACCGCACGACCTACGGCCGGCCCCTCAACCGCATGGACGAGCTCGTCCCGGGTGACATCGTCGAGCTCGAGACGCCGTTCGCGGTCTACACCTACCAGGCCGTCCCGGCGTTCGCCGGTCACGCCAACCCTTGGGTGACCAGGCCGGACGACTACGGGGTGGTGGCGCCCGAGCCGGGCAAGAGCCTGCTGACGCTCACGACCTGTCACCCCAAGGGCAGCGCCAAGCAGCGCCTGATCGCCCGCTTCGAGCTGGTGAAGACCGAGCAGACCCGGCCGCCGACGTGAGCGCGGCGCAGCGTTTGAGAGGCCGCTTCGCCGTCGCCAGGTCGCTGTGGGCCGGTGCGCTCGTGCTGCCGCTCAGCGGGGTGCTCCTGGTGGCGGCGGCGCCACCTGCCAGTGCTGAGATCACCTCGCCGGGGAACGGCGCGGTGATCGACACCAACCGCACCTTCGACGTCACAGCGTCGTACCGGGGCTTGAGCAGCAAGCTGCGGCTCACGCCTCCGCGCGGCCAGGAGGTCGTCCTCGCCGAGGGTCCCGACAGCGCCACCGAGACAACCTTGGCTCACCCCTTCAACACCTCCTGCTGGGATGGCACCCGCAATCCCTGCTCGGCGGACAGGCCGGCGCCCAACGGTGAGTGGCGGGTACGTCAGACGCAGTTCGACGTCATCGGGCAGAACGACGACGCGACGATCAGCACCTCCACTTTCCGACTGCGCATCCCTGCCCGCCCACCGACGGGCGTGACTGCGGACGCATCCGCTCCGCAGCAGGTGCGCCTCAGCTGGCGCCACGGCGCCGAGCCCGACCTCACCGGCTTCGCAGTGTTCGAAGGTGAGACGCAGGTCAAGACGCTTGCACGTGGAGACTGCAGGGACGGCGCCTGCACCACCGTCATCGACTATCAGGCTGACGGCGTGGGGCCGCACACCTACACCGTCCGCGCGTTCCGTTCCACCGGCGTGCCCGGCGAGGAACCGCTGGCCTCACCGCCCTCCGAGGCGAGCCCGCCAGTGACCGTCCTGCCCGGCACCGGCCTCCCCGGGCCGGTCGGCGACGTCGTGCCCGGCACCGAGGCGAGCCCTGCTCCCGGCAGCCCGGCTTCCGCCTCGCCGGCCCCAGGCGAGCCAACCGCGTCCCGTAGCCCCGCGGCCGCCCGCCCCGGCGGGTCAGCTCCCGCTGCCAACTCGACGGCAGCCCGGCGGCAGGCGTTCTCCTCCGGCTTCAGCGCCTTCGGGCCCAAGCTCGGTGTCCCGAAGCTCCCCCCGCTTCCCCAGGCGCCAGCTGTGGCGCAGCTTCCGGACGGCACCTTCGAGCCGACGCTCGGCTTCGAGGACCAGGAGCTGGGCGAGCCTGGTCCGCCCGGCGGTGTTGCCGCCCGGGTCACGAGCACGGTCGGAGCCGCCTTCGTCTCCGAGCAGATCGTCCGCAGCACCGCCGGCGCCCTCGTACTGCTGCTCGCCGGTGCCCACTTGCGTCGCTGGCTGAGCACCGCACCGCCGGAGTGAGCGGCTGAGCTGGAGTTGCCCGATCTCAGGCGCGGTGCCGACCGGGCGCGTCGACGTCGGCGTCGTTGCTGCGCGGAGCGCTCGAGTCGCCGACCGCGGGGGTAGCAGGAGCCACTGTCGGAGGGGGTGAAGCGGCGTTGCGCTCCAACTCGGCTTGCAGCCGCGCGTTCTCCTCGGCCAGGTTCTCCCGCTCGCCGCGGACGCTGCTCACCTCGCGCTTCACCGCAACCCGCTTGGCGCGGCGGCGAGCGGCGCCGAGAAGCATCAGCCCGAGACCGAGCATCGCGACCACGCCGACCGCCATCCCGACGAGGAACAGGCCGCCCACCGAGATGCCCTCCAGGGAGACACCGAGCGCCTCCGCCTGGATGCTCTCGCCGTTGGACAGGACCATCCCGGCAGCCACCAGCACGGACAGGACCAGCAGGACGAGACCGACGGCGACCACGAGGCACTCCTTCAGGGGGTGGACAGACTCGGTAGGGCCCTACCCCCTCTTCACCCGCGCCAGACCACTGGCGAGGACCACGTCCAGCAGCGTGATCGCCCCCCGCTTGTCCAGCGGCTCGTTGCCGTTGCCGCACTTGGGGGACTGCACGCACGACGGGCAGCCGGCCGGGCACTCGCAGGAGGCGATCGCCTCGCGGGTCGCGCGCAGCCACGCTGCGCCGCGGGCGAAGCCCTGCTCGGCGAAGCCGGCCCCACCGGGATGGCCGTCGTAGACGAACACCGTGCAGGTGCCGGTGTCCGGGTGCTGCGCGGTGGAGACGCCGCCGATGTCCCAGCGGTCGCACGTCGCGAACAACGGCAGCAGCCCGATCGCCGCGTGCTCCGCGGCATGGGCGGCCCCGGGCACGTCCGCCCACTCCAACCCGGCCGCGGTCAGCAGCTCGGCCGACACGGTGTACCAGACCGCCTTGGTCCGCAGCTCGCGAGGCGGCAGGTCCAGTGGCTGCTCGCCGAGCACCTGCCCGCTGCCGATCCGCTTGCGCAGGAACGACACCACCTGAGAGGTCACGTCGACGCTCCCGAAGTGCAACCCCACCCCGCCGTACGCCGTGGTCCGCAATGACTCGACCACCGTCAACTCAGTGATCTCCCGGGCCGACGTCGTGTAGTCGGGCTCTTCGGCGTGTACGAGGGCCACGGACTCCTCGAGGTCGAGCCGGTCGACCAGCCAGCTCTCGCCCTGATGCAGGTGCACCGCCCCGGTGTGCGCCTGGGTGTGGGCCGAGGCGCTGTCGACCGTGCCGAGCAGCCGCCCCGTACCCGTCTCGACGAGCCGGACGGGCGGCCCTCCGGTGCCGCGGATGTCGACCGCCGGCCGCTCCCGCGAGGTCCAGAACCAGCCGCGCGGCCGGGTCCGCAGCACCCCTCGCCGTACGAGGTCGGCGACCAGCAGGCGCACCGCGTCCGGCTCGCCGAACAGCTCGAGGTCCGCCTCGGTCAGCGGCAGCTCGGCCGCCGCGCAGCCCAGGTGCGGGCCGAGGACGTACGGATTGCCGGGGTCGAGCACGGTGGCCTCGACCGGCCGGCCGAACAGCGCCTGCGGGTGGTGCACGAGATAGGTGTCCAGCGGGTCGTCCCGGGCCACGAACACCGCGAGCGCCCCCTGCCCTGCCCGCCCGGCCCGCCCCGCCTGCTGCCATACCGATGCAACGGTCCCCGGCCAGCCGGTGAGGACCACGGCATCGAGCCCCGACACGTCCAGCCCCAGCTCGAGGGCGTTGGTCGCGGCGACGCCGAGCAGCTCGCCGGACTGCAGCCGCCGCTCCAGCTCGCGCCGTTCCTCCGGCAGGTAGCCGGCCCGGTAGGCAGCCACCCGCGAGCCCAGCTCCGGGGCCGCCTCCGCCAGCGCGCGGCGGGCGGACAGCGCGACCGACTCGGCGCCCCGGCGCGAGCGGACGAAAGCGAGCGTGCGCGCCCCCTCCACCACGAGGTCGGCCAGCAGGTCGGCAGTCTCGGCGGTGGCCGAGCGCCGCACCGGGGCGCCGTTCTCCCCCCCGGCCGGCAGCAGCGGCGGCTCCCACAGCGCGAACTGCGTCGCCCCACGCGGTGACGCGTCGTCGGTGACGGTGAGCACCGGCAGACCGGTCAGCCGGGAGGCGGACACCTCCGGCTCGCTCGCCGTCGCGCTCGCCAGCAGGAAGACGGGGTACGCGCCGTACCGCGCACACACCCGCCGCAGCCGGCGTAGCACCAGTGCCACATGGGAGCCGAAGACCCCCCGGTAGCTGTGGCACTCGTCGACGACGACGAACTTCAGGGCACGCAGGTATGACGCCCAGTCGCTGTGCCTCGGCAGGATGCCGCGGTGCAGCATGTCGGGGTTGGTGAGTACGAGCCGGGCGTGCCGCCGGACCCAGTCCCGCTCCTCGCGGGGCGTGTCGCCGTCGAATGTCGCGGCGCGTACGGCCATGAGGTTCAGCGCGCGCACGGCCCGTAGCTGGTCGGTGGCGAGCGCCTTGGTCGGGGACAGGTAGAGCGCGCCGGCCCGGT
>JAHWJP010000009.1 GCA_019348355.1 Actinomycetota bacterium | reverse complement strand
GTCGGCGTGATCACCCTGGCGCTGTACGCCGCCCTGCTGTACTTCATGTGGCAGAGGGAGTCGACCGCCTACCTCACCGCGGCGCGCTGAGCGACACCGCACAGCACCGGCCGTTCCTCTCCGCAAGCAGGCGGCTACTCCGTGCCACGCCCGAGCTTGCCCCCAAGATCTTCGGGGAGTTCACAGGGTAGCCACCCTGTGAACTCCACGAAGATCTTGCTGGGTTGAGCACGCGGCAACGCGCTGGACTGAGCTACTCCGCACCGTCCTCGAGCAGGTTGCGCGCCCGCTTGGGGTCGACCGGGATACCGGGGCCCATCGTCGTCGAGACGGCGACCTTCCGCAGATAGGTGCCCTTGGAACTGGCCGGCTTGGCCCGGGTCACCTCGTCCAGCGCCACCCGGTAGTTCTCCACCAGCTGCTTCTCGTCGAAGGAGACCTTGCCGATGACCAGGTGGAGGTTGGCCTGCTTGTCGACCCGGAAGTTGACCTTTCCGCCCTTGATCTCCGAGACCGCCTTGGTGACGTCGGCGGTCACCGTGCCGGTCTTGGGGTTCGGCATCAGGCCGCGCGGGCCGAGGATGCGGGCGATCTTGCCGACCTTGCCCATCTGGTCCGGCGTCGCGACGGCCGCGTCGAAGTCGAGAAACCCCTTCTGGATCTTCTCGATGAGCTCGTCGCCACCGACCTCGTCCGCGCCGGCCGCCCGGGCCTGCTCGGCCTTCTCACCGGTCGCGAAGACGATGACGCGGGCAGTCTTGCCGGTGCCGTGCGGCAGGTTGACCGTGCCGCGCACCATCTGGTCGGCCTTGCGCGGGTCGACGCCGAGCCGCATGGCGACCTCGACGGTCCCGTCGTACTTGGTGACGGAGGTCTGCTGGGCGAGGCGGACCGCCTCGAGCGGGGTGTAGAGATTGGTCAGATCGACCTTGTCGGCCGCGGCCCGGTAGGCCTTGCTGCGCTTCATACGAGCTCCTTCTCGCCCCGAACGGGGCAGCCGTGGTGCTGGCGGGCCCGGACGATCCGGGTCCTCCCACAGGTATGTCAGGCCGTAACGTTGATCCCCATCGACCGGGCCGTGCCCGCGATGATCTTCGCGGCCGCGTCGACGTCGTTGGCGTTGAGGTCAGCCAGCTTGGTGCTGGCGATCTCACGGACCTGCGCCTGCGAGATGGTGGCGACCTTCTTGGTGTGCGGCGTCGGCGAGCCCTTGTCGACGCCGGCGGCCTTGAGGATCAGGCGCGCGGCCGGCGGGGTCTTGGTGATGAAGGTGAACGAGCGGTCCTCGAACACCGAGATCTCGACCGGGACGATGTCGCCCCGCTGCGCCTCGGTCGCCGCGTTGTACTGCTTGCAGAACTCCATGATGTTGACGCCGTGCTGGCCGAGGGCGGGCCCGACCGGCGGCGCCGGTGTGGCGACACCGGCCTTGATCTGGAGCTTGATGACGGCGGTGAGCTTCTTCTTCTTGGGAGGCATGTCAGTTCTTTCTGGGAGGGCCGACGCGTCAGAGTTTGGCGACCTGGTTGAAGGACAGCTCGACCGGCGTCTCGCGGCCGAAGATCGACACCAGCACCTTGAGCTTCTGGTTGTCGAGGTTGATCTCGTTGATGGTGGCCGGCAACGTGGCGAAGGGCCCGTCGGTGACCGTGATGGACTCACCGACCTCGAAGTCGACGGCCTTCTGGGCGACGACCGTCTTCTGCTTGGGCGGCGCGATCATCTTGACCACCTCGTCGATGGACAGCGGCGAGGGCCGGGAGGTCTGGCCGACGAAGCCGGTGACGCCGGGGGTGTTGCGCACGACCGACCACGACTCGTCGGTGAGGTCCATGCGGACGAACAGGTAGCCGGGCAACTTCTTGCGGATGACCTGCTGCCGCTTGCCGCCCTTGATCTCGGTCACCTCCTCGACGGGGACCTCGATCGCGTAGATGTAGTCCTCCATATTGAGCGAGGAGATGCGGCTCTCGAGGTTGGTCTTCACCTTGTTCTCATAGCCGGCGTAGGAGTGCACGACATACCAGTCGCCCTGCTGGCCGGACAGCTCGGCGCGCAGCTGGTCGGCCGGGTCGAGGTCCTCGGCGGGAACCGTGTCGGGGGCAGCCTCGGCGTCAGGCAGGCCGACGCCCTCAGGCGCCGCGTCGGTGAGGTAACCGCTGGGAGCGTCCTCGACGCCGCCGGCACCGAGCTCGTCCACGCTCGCGGCGCTCGTACCGGCCTCGGTCGAGCTCGCGTAGCCCTCGGAAGCCGTGGCGACAGCCTCGGCCTGCTCGGACCGGGCGCCGTCGACCGGCAGCGAGTCGGCGGGCAGCGTGTGCTCGGGCACGGATACATCCTGTTCTGGTCGTCGTACGGGGACGGGCGAAGGGGCAGGGGCGGCTAGTCGCCGAAGACCTGAAGGACGCCCTGGCTGAAGACGAAGTCGTAGGCGCTGACGACGGCCACCATGAAGAACACGAACACCAGCACCACGCTGGTGTAGGTGAGCAGTTCGCGGCGGGTCGGCCAGATGACCTTGCGCAGCTCGGCGACGACCTGCTTGTAGAAGATGACGAGGCGCTTGAGCCGGCCAGGCGCCCGGTCCTTGGACTTGCCGCTGGACCGACCGCGGTCAGGCGTGGCGAGATCGGTGCCGGTCCCCGCGTTGTCACTCATCGCCGTCCCTTACTCGTTGGTGGCTGCCTGCAGGGGTGACAGGGGTCGAACCTGCGACATCCGGTTTTGGAGACCGGCGCTCTGGCCAACTGAGCTACACCCCTCCGGAGGCCGGCGAGCGGAGCTTCCGCACCGGTGCACAGGCACGCCGGAGCGGCATGCTTCGGCCCCCAGACGTCAGAGTGTACGGCGTCGCCGGACCGCGAGGTCCCCACCCGCGCGAAAGGCGGTCGACAGGGAGCGGGACGATGGGGGCATGACCAGCGCAGCACGGCTCTCGGCGCGGGTGGGCGGGATCGCCGAGTCGGCGACCCTCGCCGTCGATGCGAAGGCCAAGGCGATGAAGGCCGCCGGGGTGGACGTCGTCGGCTTCGGCGCCGGGGAGCCGGACTTCCCCACCCCGGAGCCGATCGTCCGGGCCGCCGCGGCGGCGTGCGCGGACCCGAAGAACCACCGCTACACACCGGCCGCCGGGCTGCCCGAGCTGCGGGCGGCCATCGCGGCCAAGACGGCCCGTGACAGCGGCTACCAGGTCGGGGCCGGGCAGGTGCTGGTCACCAACGGCGGCAAGCAGGCGGTGTACGAGGCCTTCGCCACGCTGCTCGACCCGGGCGATGAGGTGCTGCTTCCGGCGCCGTGGTGGACGACCTACCCGGAGGCGGTCCGGCTCGCCGGCGGCGTGCCTGTCGACGTGATGACGACCGAGCAGCGGGGTTACCGGGTGAGCGTCGAGCAGCTCGAGGCGGCCCGCACCCCGCGTACCAAGGTGTTGCTGTGGTGCTCACCGGCCAACCCGACCGGCGCCGTCGCCACCCCCGCCGAGGTGGAGGCGGTCGGCCGCTGGGCGCTCGAGCACGGGATCTGGGTGGTCGCCGACGAGATCTACGAGCATCTGGTCTACGGCGGGGCGGAGCACGTGTCGATGCCGGTCGCGGTCCCCGAGCTCGCCGACACCTGCGTGGTGGTGAACGGCGTGGCCAAGACCTACGCGATGACCGGCTGGCGGGTCGGCTGGCTTCTCGGCGCCCCCGACGTGGTGCGGGCGGCGACCAACCTGCAGTCGCACGCCACCTCCAACGTCAACAACGTGGCCCAGGTGGCGGCGCTGGCCGCCGTCTCCGGTGACCTGTCGGCGGTCGCGGCGATGCGTACGGCGTTCGACCGGAGGCGCCGCACGATGGTGCGGATGCTGAACGCCATCGCCGGTGTCACGTGCCCGGAGCCCGACGGCGCCTTCTACTGCTACCCGTCGGTGAAGGGGGTGCTCGGCCGGTCGCTGCGCGGGCGCACGCCCGGCAGCAGCGCCGAGCTGGCCGAGCTGGCGCTGGACGAGGTCGGGGTCGCGGTGGTGCCCGGCGAGGCGTTCGGCACCCCCGGCTACTTCCGGCTGTCCTACGCCCTCAGCGATGCCGACCTGGAGAAGGGGCTGACCCGCCTCGCCGGCCTGCTGGCCGAGGCGCGGTAGCTCCTCAGGGCCCCACTCATCCACAACGATCTTCGCCGAATGGTCGCCCGCGTCGGCGTGTCGGCCACCAGATGACGAAGATCAGCGCGAGGTGGCCGGGGAGTCGTCAGGCGGGGGAGAGCGCGGGCGACAGGGCACGGTCGAGCAGGGTGAGCAGCTGCTCGCTGACCTGCTCCCGGCACTCGAGCTGCACCATGTGGCCGACGCCCGGGTAGACGTGCAGCTCGGCCTGCGGCAGTGCTGCGGCGATGGCGTGGCTGTGCTCGATCGGACAGATCCGGTCCTTCTCACCGCCCAGGATGACGACCGGCACGGATGTCAGCACGTCGAGCGCCTTCACCCGGTCGTGATCGGAGAAGGTTGCGAGGAAGTACGAGAACGTCTCGATCGAGCAGCCGGCCTGCACCTCGAGCGCCTGCGCGACGGCGGCCCGGTCGGCGCCCTTGCCGAAGATCAGCCGGGTCTCGATCAGCGCCGTCGGGGGGCGACGGCGCCCGGCCTGCTCGGCCTTGGCGGCCCGCTCGGAGAGGGCCGGCAGCACCCGCAGCGCCAGGCGGGCCACCGGCCTGGGCAAGCCGTACGTCACGTCGGCCTGGCCACCCGAGGAGGTCCCCACGAAGGCGACCCCGACGATGCGGCCCCCGAACAGCTCGGGGAACTGCTCAGCAAGCGCCATGACGGTCATGCCGCCCATCGAGTGGCCGGCCACCAGCACCGGCCCGGTCGGTGCCACGGCGTCGATCACCCGCGCCATGTCCCGGCCGAGCTGCTCGAGCCGCGCCCCCTCGCGGCCCGTCCGGTCGGACTGCCCGTGACCGCGGTGGTCGTAGGTGACGACCCGCAGGTCGGGTCGGGCGGCCAACAGGTCGCGCACCTGACCGGCCCACAGCTGGGAGGACTGGACGTAGCCGTGAGCCAACACGACGGTCGCTGCTGGGGCATCCGAACCGTGCTCGGTCACCGCCAGCTCGATGCCGTCCTCGGTCGGGACCCGCCGTTCACGGCCCGACAGCGGTGGAGGCGCCGGCGCCACGATGGCGGCGCGGCGGTCAGCGGCGCGCTTGGCGGCGACCAGTCCACCGGCGCCGGCGAGGGCCAGAGCTGCTGCGGTCCGACTGCGCACGAGCGCCTCCCTGTGGTTGTCGCAGGCCAGGTTAGCGCCGGCTCACGTCCGGGACCCCAGCCGCAGGTCCTCCCGACCCCGGAAGCGCTGCAGGAACCGGTCGTAGGTCTTCTTGGACTCCTTGTCCCGATAGTCCGCCGGCGTCTCGTGGTAGCCACGGTGCCGGTCCTGCCGGACGGGCAGCTCCCCGGCCGGGACCACGAGCCGGCCGACCCCGGCCTCGCGAAGCAGGAACGACCACTCCATGTCGGCGTTGCGATAGAACCGCGCCTTCGGCGGGAGCGGCACCTGGCGGGCCGCACTCCGCCGGACTGCGAACAGGTAGCCGAGCAGGGCCTCCACCTCACCGGGACCGGCGTCCTCGAACTCGCGCCAGCCGCCCTTCACCCGCACCCCCCGCCAGCCGGCGCCGGCGACCGACGGGTCGTCGAAGGCGTCCAGCACCGGGGCCAGCGCGTCGCCCTCCAGCACCGTCGACGGGTCGAGCAGGACGTGCACCGTCGCGGTGTCGGCGTCGAGCAGCGCCTGCCGGGCGGCGCTCCAGCCGGCGACCCGCTCGAGGTGCACCTCCTCGACCCGGCCGGGGTACTGCTGCGCCAGCTCGTGCACGGCCGCACCCGCATCGGTCGGGCCGTTCTCCAGCAGGACGACGACCACGTCCGGTGGGGCGTGTCGGACCAGCGCCTCGACACAGGTCCGGACGTCGTCCGGCCAGCCCTCGACGAGCACGGCCACCGTGCACCGGCGGTCGTCGGGTTCGGTCGTGCGGTCGGGCAGGTCGGAAACCGAGGGCAGGACGTCGTACGGGGGACGCGCGGCCAACTCGTAGCCGTCCGGCCCGTCGCGGACCGTCCAGCCGGCCGCCGCGATCTCATCGCGGAGCCGGTCGCTCGCGGCGAAATCCTTCTCGATGCGGGCGGTGGCGCGCTGCTCGGCGAGGGCGACGACGTCGTCCGTCGGCTCAGTCACAGCACGATCACCCGCGAGGAAGCTCGGACCACCGCATACACCATCAGTCCGTCAGGGCAGTCGCACTGTGGCCCGCGCCGCCATGAGCACCTTGCGGCCCTCGACCGTCGCGGTGAGACCGACGACCACGCGGTTGCCCTCGAGCTTGTCCTCGACGACACCGGCGACCGTCACCGTCGCGCCCACGTCGTCGTCCGGCACGACGACCGGGCGGCTGAACCGCACGCCGTACTCCAGCACCGCGCCCGGATCGCCCACCCAGTCGGTGGCGACCCGCCCGGCGGTGGCCATCGTGAGCATGCCGTGGGCGATGACGTCGGGCAGACCGACCGAGGTCGCGATCCGCTGGTTCCAGTGGATGACGTTGAAGTCACCGCTGGCGCCGCAGTAACGCACCAGGTCGGCCCGCTGCAGCGCGAACTCCTGCGCGGGCAGTTCGTGACCGACCTCGACCTCTGCATACGTGGGCATCGTCAGGCGTCCTTCGGCGCGGCCGTGCCGCGACTGACGATCGTGGAGCTCAGTGTGGCGACCCGCTCGCCGTCCGCGGCGGTCACCTCGGTCGCCGTCACGAGGAACTCGTTGCGCCCGACGTCCTTGATCTCGGTGACGGTCTGGGTGCTGCTGAGCACGTCACCCGCGCGGACGGGGCGGTGCAGCTCAAAGCTCTGCTCGCCGTGCACCACGAGCGAGTAGTCCAACCCGAGGGCGGGATCGGCGAGGGGGCCCTCCATGGCGTACCGGAAATTCAGGACGGTCAGGAAAGTCGGGGGGGCGATGACGTCGGGATGACCGAGCGCCCGTGCGGCGTCGGGGTCGAGGTAGGCCGGGTGCAGGTCGCCGATCGCCTCGGCGAAGCGCCGGATCTGCTCACGACCCACCTCGAAGCTGGCTGAGGCCGGGTAGTCGCGACCGATGCTCTCGCGGTTGAGGGGCACGGCGCGCGACTAGCGCGTCTCGCGGTGGCCCGTATGCGTGCGGCAGGTGGGGCAGAACTTCTTCAGGTCGAGCCGGTCGGGGTCGTTGCGCCGGTTCTTCTTGGTGATGTAGTTGCGGTTCTTGCACTCCTGGCAGGCCATCGTGATCTTCGGACGGACATCGGTGGCTGCCATGCGGGAGTGCCTGCTCTCTTGCGAAGACGTCAGTGCGGCCCAGACTACCCGCGCCCGCACCCGGCACGATGTGCGCGCTGCGTAGGTGCGGCTGGCACTTACGGCAAATGCCCGGTTTGCCTAAGTTTCTGCGATCCACGCCACCTGGCGAAGATCTGCGAAGGGCTCTCCGATGACCAATGTTGTCCCCTTCGACCGCCTCGGTGAAGGCAACGGCGCCAGACCTCGCCGGGCGCGCGCGGTGATGGCTGGCCTGCTGAGCGTCGCCGCCACCTCCACCACGCTGCCGATCACCGCGGCCCCGGCCGAGGCGATCGTGCCCGGGCCCAACGGCCGCATCGTCTTCGAGTCGGGCGGTGACATCTTCACGATGAACCCGGACGGCTCGGTGCCGCTCAACCTCACCAACAGCCCGGGCGTCAGCGACGTGTTCCCCGCCTGGTCTCCCGACAGCACGCAGATCACTTTCAGCAGCGACCGAGCCGAGGCTCGCAACGCCGACGTCTACCTCATGAACGCCGACGGCACGGGGGTGACCCGGCTGACGAACGCGCCTGGTGAGGACCGGGGGACGAGCTGGACCAGCGACGGCGAGCGCATCGTGTTCCACAGCTCGCGAGACCGGGACGAGACGCACGCCTTCGACATCTTCACCATGAACCCGGACGGCAGCGACCAGACCAAGATCTTCACCAACGGGTCGGCCGCCTACGTCTGCGGGGACAGTGAGACCGGGACGATCGTGTTCAACAGCAGCGGCGACCCACTCGGGACGAACCCCACAGGTGACTTCGAGATCTTCACCATGGACATCGACGGCAACAACGTCTTCCAGGTGACGGACAACACGTTGCTCGACAGCGGGCCCAAGTGGTCACCCGACTGCTCGACGATCTCCTACAACTCCCGCGACAGCGGCGGCTTCGACGTCTACCGCATCGACGCCGACGGGTCGGATCGGGTCAACCTCACCAACACGCCGGGCGTCTTCGATGCCTTCTCGGCCTGGTCTCCCGACGGCACCCGGGTCGTGTTCTCGAGCAACCGCGACGGCAACTTCGAGATCTACACCATGGACTCGGGCGACGGCAGCGACGTCGCCCGGCTGACCTTCACCGAGGATCGGGCTGACTTCCGGCCTGACTGGGGCACCGGTCAGATCCTGATCGACGGGCCGCCGCAGACCAAGGCCGACTGCAAGAACCAGGGGTACAAGGCCTACTTCCGGCCGGAGTCCTTCAAGAACCAGGGCCAGTGCGTCAGCTACGTCCAGTCCAACCGGCGCGCCAAGCGGTAGGTCCGACCCGATCCGGCAGCACCGAGCCAGCCGGCTCGGTGCTGCCGGCGGTGGACCGGTCGGTAGCGATGACCGGACTTGAACCGGTGACACAGCGATTATGAGTCGCTTGCTCTGCCAACTGAGCTACACCGCCGCAAGACCCGCCCGGGAGGGACGGAGCAGAGCCCCCTTACGGAATCGAACCGTAGACCTTCTCCTTACCATGGAGACGCTCTGCCGACTGAGCTAAGGGGGCGGCGCAAGCACGGGGGAGCCTACCCGATTCGACCGCAAGGCAGCCTCCGTCCGACTGCGCTGGACGAAGGCCGCACCAGGGTGGCGGGTGAAGGGTTCGAACCTTCGTAGGCTGAGCCGGCAGATTTACAGTCTGCTCCCTTTGACCACTCGGGCAACCCGCCTGGTGCGTGACGCAGGATAGCGGACGCGCCGTACCCCCCGACGAGGCAAGGAAGTGAGGACCGCAGCCGTGGCAGATCCCTCGTTCGACATCGTCAGCAAGGTCGACCGGCAGGAGGTGGACAACGCCCTGAACCAGACGGCCAAGGAGGCCGCGACCCGATACGACTTCAAGGGTACGGGCGCGGAGATCTCCTGGTCCGGCGAGACGATCCTGCTGCGTGCCGGCAGCGAGGAGCGGGTCAAGGCGCTGCTGGACGTGTTCAAGGAGAAGCTCGTCAAGCGGCAGATCTCGCTCAAGACCCTCGACGCCGGTGAGCCGCAGCAGTCCGGCAAGGACTACCGCCTGACGGCGACGGTCAACGAGGGCATCTCGATGGACAACGCCAAGAAGGTCGCGAAGCTCATCCGGGACGAGGGCCCCAAGGGGGTGCAGCCGCAGATCCAGGGTGAGCAGCTGCGGGTGTCGGCGAAGAAGAAGGACGACCTGCAGGCCGTCATCGCCTTGGTCAAAGGCTCCGAGTTCGACTTCGCGGTGCAGTTCACCAACTACCGCTGACGGCTGCCTCGCCCCCCGGGCAGGGAGGGTGGGGCGGTTACCGCTGACCGGCGGCCGGCTCCCGTGGGGGGGGGACCCGGGTGGCCGGCCGCCGGAGATCGCGATGCTACCGAGAGTAACCCGCCAGCTGCTCCAGCCGTGCGATGCGCTCGGTCATCGGCGGGTGGGTGCTGAACAGCCTACCCAGCCCGCCACCGCGAAACGGGTTGGCAATCATGAGAGAACTGGTGGGCGCGAGCCGCGGGTCCTCGATCAGCGGTCGCGCCGCGGTGCCGCGCTCGAGCTTACGCAGCGCACTCGCAAGCGCCAGTGGGTCGCCGGTGACCTGCGCGCCCGTAACGTCAGCTTGGTACTCCCGGCTGCGGCTGATCGCCATCCGGATCAGCCCGGCCGCGACCGGGCCGAGCAGGATCAACAGCAGGCTCGAGACGACGTTGGTGCCCTCGCGGTCGCGACCGCCGAACAGCATCGACAGCTGGGCGAACTGCGCGAGAAAGGTGATGACGGTGGCGAGGGCCGCCGCCACCGAGCTGATCAGGATGTCGCGGTTCCCGACGTGGGCCAGCTCGTGGCCGAGCACCCCGCGCAGCTCCCGTTCGTCGAGCAGCTCGAGGATGCCGGCGGTGACACACACCGCGGCGTTCTGCGGGTTACGGCCGGTGGCGAACGCATTGGGTGCGGAGGTCGGGCTGAGGTAGAGGCGGGGCATCGGCATGCGCATCGAGCTGGCCAACTCGGCGACCATCGCGTACAGCTGCGGCTGCTGGACCTGGCTGACGGGGTAGGCGCGCATGCTCTTCAGCGCCAGCTTGTCGCTGTAGAAGTAGGAGTAGCCGTTGACGCCGAACGCGACGGCCAGGGCGATCAGCAGGCCCCCGCGACCGAACAGGGAACCGACGAACAGGATCAGGGCCGACAGCAGCCCGAGCAGCAGGGCGGTCTTGAGCCCGTTGCGGTGCCGTCCGGGGTGGTGCATCGTCTCCTCGCCAGGTCTGCGCCGTGCATGCGGTGCAACGCCACCCGGGACGAGCTCGTTCCCGCCCGGCGTCAGACCTGTTCCCGCTGGGCGGCGACAGCATCCAGGCGGGCGGCGGCCATCGCCTCCTCGGCCGGCTCGGCGCCGGCCTCCAGCGCGGGCGGCGGCGGCACCGAGCAGATCCAGTCCTGCAGGGCGCTGCGCTCCTCGACCAGCCGGTCCCGGGACGGCTCGGCCTCGACCAGCGCCGGCGCCCAGAACAGCGCGTCGAAGGGGCAGACCTCGATGCAGATCCCGCAGTACATGCACAGCGAGAAGTCGATCGCGAAACGGTCCAGGACATTGACCGTACGAGGTCGTCCGCCTGCCTTCGCCGCAGGCGCGAGCTCTGTGTGACCCTCGAGAAGCAGGCACCAGTCCGGGCACTCCCGGGCGCACAGCATGCACACCGTGCAGTTCTCCTCGAGCAGGCCGATGGTGCCGCGGCTGCGTGGCGGCGGCGGCCCGCTTCCGCCGCCGCTCACGTCGGCGCTCCCGGCGGTCGGAGCGGCCGGCGCGGCGGCCGGCCCCCCTCGCCGCTGTAGGCAGGGTCGACCGCACCGGGCCACGCGACCTCGCGGCTAGCGAGCCGGTGCTCCTTGCGCAGCGGGTGCCAGACCCCGCCGGGAGGCAGGAGCAGCGGCGCCGGGTCGGGGTGACCGGCGAAGACCAGCCCGAACATCTCCGCCGCCTGACGCTCGTGCCAGGCGGCACCAGCAAACACCCCTCGCAGCGAGGGCACGGACGGCGCATCACGGGGACAGCTGGTGCGCAGCAGGAATCCCTGCCGCAGCGCCACCGACCACAGCCGAACGACCACGTCGAAGCCGCGCGGATGCTCGTCCACCACCGTCAGCAGGTCGAAGAACGACCCGTCCAGCTCGGGGTCGTCGCGCGCGGTCAGGGCGGCGCTCACCCACTGCTCGGCCGGCACGTCGGCGGTCACGACGCCGTACGCAGAATGAACCGGTCCGCCGAGCAGCTGCTGCAGACGAAGGGCGGTCGCAGTCACCGGCAGCCGCCGGGCCCGCAGCTCCTGCGGCCCGACCACCGCAGCCGGACGCAGGAGTGGCTGCTGCAGGTCGCTCGCGCGCGCCGGTGCCGGCTCGACGCCTGCCACCGTCAGCGCGGCGAGGGCCGCCAGCAGCGCCTCCGGCCGCGGTGGACAGCCCGGGACGTAGGCATCGACCGGCACGATCAGGTCGACCCCCTTCGTGACGCAGTAGGAGTCCCAGTAGGGCCCGCCGCTGTTGGCGCACGCACCGAAGGACAGCACCTTCACCGGTGCGGGCAGGCTGTCGTACAGCCGCCGGACCAGCGGCGCCAGCTTGTCGGTCACCGTGCCGGACACGATCAGCACCTCGACCGTACGGTCCGGCCCGGCCAGCGGCACGACGCCGGGGGGGTCGGACTGCCCGAGGGAGGCGACCATCGCCTCGACGGCGCAGCAGGCCAGCCCCACGTTGAGCACCGTCAAGGCGTAGCGCTGCCCCCGGTCGATCACGAGCGCGGCTGGCGGGGGCGGCGGCACGGCTCAGCCGGTGCGGGCCAGCACGAAGTCGGTCAGCGACGCCAGGGCGTCGCGGGCCGGCCCTGGGGGCAGCTCGGCGACGACGTCGCGCGCCTGCCCGACGTAGGCGCTCAGCCGCTCACGGGCCTGCGCCATCGCGGGGTGGACCCGCAGCAGGGTGAGCGCCTCGGCCAGCAGCGCGTCGTCGGAAAGGTCCCCGGCGAGCAGCTCACGCAGCCGGGCGGAGGCGGCGTCGTCGCTCGCGAGAACGAGCAGGACCGGAAGGGTGTGGATCCCCTCACGCAGGTCGGTGCCGGGCGTCTTGCCGGAGTCGCCGGTCTCGCTCAGCACGTCGATGAGGTCGTCGGACAGCTGGAAGGCGACGCCGATCACCTCACCGAAGCGGGCCACGGTGTCGACGTCCGCCGCCGGCGCCCCGGCGATCAGGGCGCCGAGCCGCGCGGAGGTGGCGATGAGCGAGCCGGTCTTGTCCGCCACGACCTGCAGGTGGTGCGCCACCGGCTCCTCGCCGGCGCCCGGCCCGGCCGTCTCGGCGATCTGACCCTCGACCAGCCGGGCGAACGTCTGCGCCTGCAGATGCGTCGCCTCGGTTCCGAGGCCGGCGGTCAGGTCGGAGGCGCGCGCGAACAGGAAGTCGCCGGTGAGGATCGCGACGGTGTTGGTCCAGCGCGAGTTGGCCGACTGCGCGCCCCGGCGCACGTCCGCCTCGTCCATGACGTCGTCGTGGTAGAGCGTCGCGAGGTGGGTGAGCTCGACGACGACGGCAGCGTCCACAACACCCGGCGCATCCGGGTCACCCAGGTGGGCGGCCAGGAGCGCCAGGAGCGGCCGGAAGCGCTTGCCGCCCGCCGCCACCAGATGGCTCGCCGCCTCCGAGAGCATCGGATGGGCGCTGGCGACGACCTCGCGCAGCCGCTCCTCCACCGTGTCGAGGCCGGCCCGCACCGCAGTGGCCAGCGCAGGGTCGGCGGCCTCGAAGACCGCGCCTTCGCGACTGCGGACCTGCATCAGTAGATGAACTGTGCGGCGTTGTCGGCGAGGTCCAGCACCGGCTGCGGGAGCACTCCGAGCAGGACGCTGACGGCCAGGCCGAGGGCGATGGTCCCCGCCGTGAACCCGCTGGGCACCGCGACGGTCGGCCCGTCGAGCGGGGGCTCGCTGAAGAACATCAGCACGACGACCCGGGCGTAGAAGAACGCCGTGACCGCGCTGGCCACCACTCCGACGATGACCAGCGCCGTCGCTCCTCCGTCGACCCCGGCGGCGAACACCGCGAACTTCGCCATGAAGCCGCTCGTCAGCGGGATGCCGGCGAGTGCGGCGAGGAAGAAGGCGAAGGTGCCGGCGACGAGCGGGCTTTTCCGCCCGAGCCCGGCCCACTGCGACAGATGGGTGGCCTCGCCGCTGCTGTCCCGCACCAGGGTCACGACCGCGAACGACGCGAGCGTCGTGAACCCGTAGGCCAGCAGGTAGAACAGCGTCCCGGACAGGCCCTGCGGGCTCAGGGCGATGACCCCGACGAGGATGAAACCGGTGTGGGCGACCGAGGAGTAGGCGAGCATCCGCTTGACGTCGGTCTGCGTCACGGCCAGCACCGCGCCGACGACCATCGTGAGGATCGCGATGCCCCACATCATCGGCCGCCAGTCCCACTCGGTCCGGCCGAAGCCGACGTAGAGCACGCGCAGCAACGCGCCGAAGGCGGCGATCTTGGTGCAGGCGGCCATGAGCGCGGTGACCGGGGTGGGTGAGCCCTGGTAGACATCCGGCGTCCAGGCCTGGAACGGCACCGCGCCGACCTTGAACAGCAGGCCGACGGCGAGCATCGCGAGGCCGACGAACAGCAGCGCGTCGTTGGTCCCGGCCGTGCCGGTGGCCGCGAAGATGTCGCCCAGGTCGACGCTTCCGGCGTAGCCGTAGAGCAGCGCCACGCCGTACATGAAGAACGCGGAGGCGAACGCGCCGAGCAGGAAGTACTTGACGGCGGCTTCCTGCGAGAGCAGGCGGCGCCGGCGCGCGAGACCGGCCATGAGGTAGAGCGGCAACGACAGCACCTCGAGCGCGACGAACATCAGCAGCAGGTTGTTGCAGGCCGTGAACAGCATCATCCCGCCGAGGCTGAACAGCGCCAGCGGGTAGATCTCGGTCTGGACCTCGGTGGCCTCGGCGAGCACGGCATCCTCACGGGAGCCGGGCAGCACCGCGGCGCGGGCGACCACGGCGCCGCCGGAGCTGTCCAGCGAGCGCTCGGACAGCAGCAGGATGGCGGCGAGGCCGAGCACCGCGAGCGTGCCCTGCAGGAACAGTGCCGGCCCGTCGACGGCGATGGCTCCGCTGAAGGTCAGCTCCTCGGTGCCGGCCAGCAGGATCACCGCTGCGAGGGCGAGGACCAGCCCGACGGCGCACACCCAGATCTGTACGACGCGGCGCGAGGAGGCGGGGACGAACGCCTCGACGAGCACCGAGATCAGAGCGGCGGCGAACACCAGCAGCAGTGGCGCGACCGGGGCGTAGGCCAGCGCCGGGGACTGGATCTCGACAGGCATGAGCGCGTCCTCAACGGGCCGGGGCGGCGGTCTCGCCCCGGCCCTGGGTCGGGGCCGGGTCGCTCCGGCCGGCGTCCTGCATGGTGGCGTCGACGGCCGGGTTGACCACGTCGGTGAGCGGCTTGGGGTAGAAGCCGAGGAAGATCATCAGTGCGAGCAGCGGCGCGACCGCGAGGACCTCGCGCAGGTGGAGGTCCTTGATCGTCGTCAGACCGGACGGCAGGCGCAGCGTGCCCTGCATCGTGCGCTGGTAGGCCAGCAGGATGTAGATCGCGGCCAGGATCACCCCGAGCGCCGCGAGCACCGCCGCGACGGGGTAGCGGCTGAAGGTGCCGATCAGCACCAGGAACTCGCTGATGAACGTCGACAGCCCCGGCAGCGCGAGCGAGGACAGCCCCGCCAGCAGGAACGTCCCGGCGAGGATCGGGGCGAGCGCGGCGACGCCGGAGTAGTCGGGGATGAGCCGGCTCCTGCCCCGGGCGATGAGGAAGCCCGCGACCAGGAACAGCGCGCCGGTCGACAGGCCGTGGTTGACCATGTAGAGCACCGCGCCGGTCTGGCCCTGCGTGGTGAAGGCGAAGATGCCGAGGCCGATGAAGCCGAAGTGGGCGACCGAGGTGTAGCTGATCAGCCGTTTGAGGTCCTTCTGGCCCATCGCGAGCAGCGCGCCGTAGAGGATGCCGATGACGCACAGCACGATGATGTACGGGCCGAGGATGCGCGAGGCCTCGGGGAACAGCGGCAGGCAGTAGCGCAGGAAGCCGAACGTGCCGACCTTGTCCAGGACGCCGACGAGCAGCACCGCGCCGCCGACCGGCGACTCGGCGCCCGCATCCGGCAGCCAGGTGTGGAACGGGAACAGCGGCGCCTTGATCGCGAAGGCGATGAAGAAGCCGCTGAACAGCGCGATCTGCACCGGCGTGCTGATCTCGAGCTCGGTGAGCCGCTCGAAGGCGAAGGTGCCCTCGCCCTGGCTGGCCGACACGACGTAGAGCCCGATGACGGCGGCGAGCATGAGCAGCCCGCCGGCCAGGCTGTAGAGCAGGAACTTCATCGCCGCGTAGGACCGGCGCGGCCCACCGTAGAGGCCGATGAGGAAGTACATCGGCAGGAGCATCGCCTCGAAGAACACGTAGAACAGGAAGACGTCGGTGGCCGCGAAGACGCCGATCATCATCGTCTCGAGGACGAGCACCAGAGCGAAGAAGGTGCGTACGCCGCGCTTGGGCGCAGGGGCCGGCTCGGCATCCGCGCCGGCGCCGCCACCGGCTGTCGACGACACCCTCGCAGACGTCGCCGGCGCCCCCGCCACGTGGGCAGCGAGCGGAGCGTCCGCGTCGTGCCAGGACGCGAGGATCACGACGGGCACGAGCACGGCGATCAGCGCGATGAGCACGAGAGCGATCCCGTCGGCGCCGACGGCGTACTGCACGCCGAAGGCCGGGATCCAGTCGTAGGCCTGCACGAACTGGAAGCGGTCACCGGCCGGGTCGAAGGCCGCGCACATGGCAATGGTCAGCACGAGCACGACCAGCGAGGTGCCGAGGGCCACCATCTTGTGCAGGTAGTGCGCGCCCCGCGGCAGGGCCGCCAGCACGAGGGCGCCGAGCAGCGGCACGAGGCCGATCACGGTCAGCCAGGGCAGCGAGGACATCAGGCGACCCGCACGACGAGCATCGCGGCGACCACGAGGGCAGCTCCTCCGAACATCGACAGGGCATAGGAGCGCACGAAGCCGTTCTGGATGCGGCGCAGCCGGCCCGACCCGCCGCCGACCCCGGCCGCGAGGCTGTTCACCGCACCGTCGATGCCCCGGTTGTCGACGAACACCAGCGCCCGGGTGAGGTACTGGCCGGGTCGCATGAGCACGCCCTCGTTGAGTGCGTCGAAGTACAGGTTGCGCCGGGCGGCCACGGTCAGCGGGCTCACGGCGACCGGCGCCGTGGTCGGCACGGCCTGCTTGGCGTACTTGGTGTAGGCGACGAACACGCCGGCGGCGACCACCACGAGGGTCAGCAGGCTGACGACGATGGGCGCGAGCACGTGCTCCACCTCGTGGGTGCCGGTCACCGGCTCGAGCCAGGCCTCGATGTCGACGACGTGCAGCAGCACGAACCCCGAGACCACCGAGCCGATCGCGAGCAGGACCATCGGGCCGGTCATCACCGCTGGTGACTCGTGCGGGTGCACGTCGTCGGTCCAGCGCTTCTGTCCGAAGAACGTCATGAGCATCAGACGGGTCATGTAGAACGCGGTCAGCCCGGCCGCGAGCACCGCCACCGAGCCCATGACCCAGCCGCGCACGCCGCCCTGGTCGAAGGCCGCTTCTATCACCAGGTCCTTGGAGAAGAACCCGGCGAACGGCGGCGCGCCGATGATGGCGAGATAGCCCACGAGCATGCAGCCAAAGGTGACCGGCATGACCGTGCGCAGCCCGCCGAAGCGGCGCATGTCGACCTGGTCGTTCATGCCGTGCATGACCGACCCGGCCGACAGGAACAGGCAGGCCTTGAAGAAGCCGTGTGTCAGCAGGTGCAGGATCGCGATGGCGCCCGCGCCGGGGATGCTGACGGCCAGGAACATGTAGCCGATCTGGCTGACGGTCGAGTAGGCGAGAACCTTCTTGATGTCGTCGTAGGCGCAGCCGATGATCGCGCCGATGAGGATGGTGATGACGCCGATGACGCCGACGACCAGCCGAGCGGTGTCCGTGACGTCGTAGATCGGCGTCGCCCGCGCGATGAGGTAGACACCGGCCGTCACCATGGTGGCGGCGTGGATGAGCGCCGAGACCGGCGTCGGGCCCTCCATCGCGTCCGGCAGCCAGGTGTGCAGCGGGAACTGCCCGGACTTGCCGCAGGCGCCGAGCAGCAGCAGCAGCCCCAGCACCGTCGCCGTCCCGGCGGTGAGCAGCTCGGCCTGGGAGAACACCCCGGCGAACGAGGTCGTGCCCAGCGCCGCGAACATCAGGAAGATCGCGATCAGCAGCCCGACGTCACCGACCCGGTTGGCGATGAACGCCTTCTTGGCCGCGGTCGCCGCGTCGGGCTTGTAGAACCAGAACGAGATCAGCAGGTACGACGCGAGGCCCACGCCCTCCCAGCCGAGGAACAGCCCGAGGAAGCTGTCGCTCAGCACCAGGATCAGCATCGCGGCGACGAACAGGTTGAGGTAGGCGAAGAACAGCCGGCGCCGCGGGTCGTGGTCCATGTAGCCGAGCGAGTAGATGTGGATGAGCAGGCCGACGCCGGTGATGAGCAGCGTGAACGTCGCGGACAGCGGGTCGAACAGCAGCCCGAAGTCGACCTGGAGCTCCGCGACCGGGACCCAGGAGTAGAGGAACAGGTCGGCGGTGCGGTCCTCCAGGCCGATCAGGGCGAACAGGGCCACCACGGCGTACAGGAAAGAAGCGGCACAGGCACCGATCGCGAGGTACGGGCCCCAGCTGTTGGTGCGCCTGCCGCCGAGAAGCAGGATCGCCGCGCCGAGCAGTGGGAGGGCGATCAGCAGCCAGAGCAGGTCGAGCGTCCCGGTGGCTGCGGCGTACTGGCCGGCAGGCGGCGCCTCCGTGGCGAGCGGGAGGCTCACGCGATCGCTCGGCGGGCAGGCAGCACGGGTCGGTCCTCGTTCTCGTCAGGTTGCACGGTCAGAACTTGAGCAGGCTGGCGTCGTCGACCGAGGCCGACCGGCGGCTGCGGAAGATGCTCATGAGGATCGCGAGGCCGACGACCACCTCGGCGGCGGCCACCACCATGACGAAGAACGCCATGACCTGGCCGTCCAGGGTGCCCGTCGTCCGGCTGAACGTCACGAGGGTGAGGTTGACCGAGTTGAGCATCAGCTCGACGCTCATGAAGACCAGGATGGCGTTGCGCCGCAGGAGCACGCCGAGCCCGCCGATCGTGAACAGCAGCGCGGCGAGCAGCAGGTAGTACGACTCGTTCACGAGGGTCGCTCGATGCTCTGCGTGCCCTCGCTGTCGGGGCCGGCTGCCCGCTTCCCCGAGGTCGGCGTGAGGATCGGACTGACGCTCTGCTCCGCCTCCGAGCCGTCCGGCAGCAGCGCCCGGGTCGCGCTGGAGTTGGTGCCGGCGAACACGCCCGGCCCGGGAAGGGCGATCGGCGAGTCGCCGGCGAAGCGCCGCCGGGACAGCTCGCGCTGACCGAGCTTGGGCTCGGTGCGCTCCTTGTGGGCGAGCACCATCGCTCCGAGCGCCGCCGTGATCAGCAGGGCGCTGGTGATCTCGAAGGCGAACAGGTAGTCGGTGAACAGCAGCCGGGCGATCCCGACGACGTTGCCCTCCTCGTTGGCCCGGTCGAGCCCGACCGCCGCGACGGTGCCGTCGTCCTGCAGGACCGCGCTCGCGATCGTGCCCATGAGCAGGGCGGCGAAGCCCAGGCCGACCACGACCGCCGCCACCCGCTGTCCGCGCAGCGTCTCGACCAGCGAGTCGCTCGCGTCCACCCCGACCAGCATGAGCACGAACAGGAACAGCATGAGGATGGCGCCGGTGTAGACGATGACCTGCACCGCGGCGAGGAACGGCGCGTCCTGCGCCGCGTAGAGACCGGCCAGCGACAGCATCACCGCGGCGAGGAACAGCGCGGCGTGCACCGCATTCTTCGACAGCACCATCATCAGCGCCGCGATCACCGCCAGCGGGCCCAGGATCCAGAAGGTGACGGCTTCGCCGGTGGACGTGGCGGCCAGGACCGCGTCGGCGCCGGCAAGCTGTGGCGTCACGCGGACGCCCCCGGGGAGCCGACGTAGTAGTCGGCGTCGGTGGTGCCGAGCGCCATCGGGTGGGGCGGCTCGTCCATGCCGGGCAGCAGGGGGGCGAGCAGCTGGGTCTTGGTGAAGATGAGGTCCTGGCGGCTGTCGTCGGCCAGCTCGTACTCGTTGGTCATCGTCAGCGATCGGGTGGGGCAGGCCTCGATGCACAGCCCGCAGAAGATGCACCGCAGGTAGTTGATCTGGTAGACGGCGGCGTAGCGCTCGCCCGGGGAGAAGCGCTGCCCGTCGGTGTTGTCGGCGCCTTCGACGTAGATCGCATCGGCCGGGCAGGCCCAGGCGCACAACTCACAGCCGATGCACTTCTCGAGCCCGTCGGGGTGCCGGTTGAGCACGTGCCGACCGTGGTAGCGCGGCGCCGTGGGGGTGACCTGCTCGGGGTACTGCTCGGTGGTCACCTTCTTGAACATCGTCGCGAAGGTGAGCCCGAACCCGCGGACCGGGTTCAGCATGTCGGCCATGTCAGGCCTCCGTCGGGGAGTCGGGGGCGGAATCGGGTGCGGGTGTGACAGCAGCAGCCGGCGCACTGACGCTGGCCAGCGAACGCGGCGTCGGCGGGACGCTGAGATCCATCGGCGGGGTCGGGAAGCCGCCGTCCGACAGCGGCGTCAGGTCGGTCCCGGGATGATCGGGCTCGTCGTCCTCCGGCGCACCGGCCGGGATCAGGTAGAACACGACCAGCACGACCGCGAACAGCACACCGACCGACAGCAGCAGCGTGCTGCGGTCCTCAATCTCCAGCGTCGCGGTGCGGATGGCGGCCACCAGCAGGATCCAGACCAGTCCGACCGGGACGAGCACCTTCCAGCCGAAGCGCATGAAGGCGTCGTAGCGCATCCGGGGCAGCACCCCGCGCAGCCAGACGAAGAAGAAGATGAACACCAGCGTCTTGGTCAGGAACCACACGATGGGGAACCAGCCCTCGGACAGGAACTCCACTCTCGAGAAGGGGAACGGCGCCTGCCAGCCGCCGAAGAACAGCGTCGTCGCGAGCGCCGACACCGTGACGATGTTGATGTACTCGGCGAGGAAGAACATGGCGAACTTCAGCGAGGTGTACTCGGTGTGGAAGCCGCCGACCAGCTCGCTCTCGGCCTCGGGCAGGTCGAACGGGGCGCGGTTGGTCTCCCCGGTGATCGCGATGACGTAGATGACGAACGAGACCGGCAGCGTGAGCACGAACCAGCGGCTGTCCTGCGCGGCGACGATCTCACTGGTCGACAGCGAGCCGGCGTAGAGGAAGACGGCGATCAGCGCGAGCGCCATCGCGATCTCATAGCTGATGACCTGCGCGGCCGAGCGCAGGCCGCCGAGCAGCGGATAGACCGAGCCGCTGGACCAGCCGGCCAGGACGATGCCGAAGACACCGAGGCTCGCGCAGGCCAGCACCCACAGCACGCCGACCGACAGATCGGTGAGCTGCAGGGCGGTGCGGGTGCCCGCGACGTCGACGGCCGGACCGAACGGGATGACCGAGAAGGCGAGGAAGGCCGGCACCGCCGAGAGCACCGGCGCCAGCAGGTAGACCGGTCGGTCGGCGAGCTTGGGGATGATGTCCTCTTTGAACGCCAGCTTCAGGCCGTCGGCGAGCGACTGGCCCCAGCCGCCCGGACCGACCCGGTTCGGCCCGCTGCGCTGCTGCATGCGCGCGACGACCTTGCGCTCGAACACGATCGTGAACAGCGTCATCAGTACGAGCAGGACGAAGACGAACAGCGCCTTGGCGATCGTCAGCCAGAACGGCTCGTTGCCGAAGCTGGTCAGCGGCAGTTGGGTGCCCTCCTCCTGGGCCAGCACGGACAGCGCGCTCATGCGGCGCCGCCGGCCGGCTCTACGGAGATCTGGACCACCGCTCCGGGTCCGACACGAAGATCACGGCGTACGGCGGCGACCGCTGTCCGCATCGGCACCCACACGACGCGGTCGGGCAGGTCGGCGACGACCAGCGGCAGCGACAGGCTGCCCCGATCAGAGCGGACGGTCACGACGAAGCCTTCGGCCGCGCCGATCTCGGCGGCGGTCGCAGCGGACAGGTGCAGCCGTGGCTGCCGAGCGGTGCCGGCCAGGAACGGCTCGCCGTCCTGCAGCGACCCGTCGTCGAGCAGCCAGTGCCAGGAGGCGAGCACCGCCTCCCCTGCGGCGGGATTCGCCGTGACGACCGCGTCGTACGACGGTTGCGGCGGTCGGGACCCACGGGCGCCCAGCCGGGCGATCTCGGCTCGGGCCGACGGCACGTCCGGCAGGCCCAGCGGGAGGTCCATCTCATCGGCGAGGGTGTGCAGCACGCGGCCGTCGGACAGCTTGCCCGAGCCGCGGAGCACCTGCTCGAACGGGCGGGCCCGGCCCTCCCAGTCCAGGTAGGTGCCGGACTTCTCGACGGCCGCTGCGACCGGGAACACGACGTCGGCCCGGTCGGTGACCGGGGTGCGGCGCAGCTCCAGGCTGACCAGGAACGGCACCTTGTCGAGGGCGTCGAGGGCGAGCGCGGGGTCGGGACAGTCGGCCGGGTCGAGCGCTCCGACGACCAGCGCCGAGAGCGCCCCGGAGGCGGCGGCCGCGAGCAGCGTGTCGAGGTCGCGACCCGGCGTCTCGGGGACGGGTCCCCAGACCGCGGCGACCGCGGCGCGGTCCGCCTCGGCCGACAGCAGGCGACCGCCGGGCAGCAGGGTCGGCAGGGCGCCGGCGTCGACGGCTCCACGCTCGCCCGCGCGCCGGGGCACCCAGGCGACGCGGGCGCCAGTCGTGCCGGCCAGCCGGGCGACGGCGCTCAGCGCACCGGGCACGGCGGCGAGCCGCTCGCCGACGAGCACGAGTGCGCCCGGCCAGGTCAGCGCCTTCGCCGCCTCGCCGTAGGGTGAATTGTCAGAGCCGCCGTCGGTGTTGCTCAGCTCGGCGAGGATCGTCGCCTCGGCCCCGGGAGCGGCCGGCAGCAGGCGCGCAGCGGTCTTGATCGAGCCCGGTGAGCGGAACGGCGCGATCGTGAGGACCCGGGTGCCGGAGTGGCGGACCGCCTTGCGCAGACGCAGGAAGACGATCGGCGACTCCTCCTCCGGCTCGAAGCCGGCGAGCAGCACCGCAGGTGCGGACTCGATGTCGGCGTAGGTGACGACACCGTCCTGGCCGGCGTAACGACCCGCGACCGACCCGGCGAGGAAGGCGAGCTCCTCCCCCGAGTGGGCCCGCACCCGGCTGTCCACGTCATTGGTGCCGAGCACGACGCGGGCGAACTTGGCGTAGGCGTAGGCGTCCTCGACGGTCAGCCGCCCGCCTGGCAGCACCCCGACGCCGCCGTCGGCCTTGGCTCCGGCGAGCCCGCGGGCGGCGCGGTCGAGCGCCTCGCTCCAGGACGCCTCGCGCAGCACGCCGGTGTCGGTGTCGCGGACGAGCGGGCTGGCGATCCGGTCGCCCTGCTCGGCGTAGGTGAACGCCCAGCGGCCCTTGTCGCAGTTCCACTCCTCGTTGACCTGCGGGTCGTTCCCGGACAGGCGGCGCAGCACCTTGCCGCGGCGGTGATCGGTACGCAGCGCGCAGCCGGAGGCGCAGTGCTCGCAGACCATCGGCGAGGAGACCAGGTCGAAGGGCCGGGCCCGGAAGCGGTAGGCCGCGCCGGTCAGCGCACCGACCGGGCAGATCTGCACGGTGTTGCCCGAGAAGTAGCTCTCGAACGGCCGGTCGGTGTAGATCGCGACCTGCTGCAGCGCGCCCCGCTCGAACAGCTCGATGAACGGGTCACCGGCGATCTGCTGGGAGAAGCGGGTGCAGCGGGCGCACAGCACGCACCGCTCGCGGTCGAGCAGCACCTGGCTGGAGATGGCGATCGGCTTGGGGTAGGTGCGCTTCACGTCGTGGAAGCGCGACTCGGCGTTGCCGTTGGTCATCGTCTGGTTCTGCAGCGGGCACTCGCCGCCCTTGTCGCAGACCGGACAGTCGAGCGGGTGGTTGATCAGCAGCATCTCGAGATTGCCGCGCTGGGCCTTCTCGGCGATGGGGGAGGTCAGCTGGGTCTTGACCACCATGCCGTCGGTCACCGTCGAGGTGCAGGAGGCGAGCGGCTTGCGCTGACCCTCCACCTCGACCAGGCACTGCCGGCACGCGCCGACCGGGTCGAGCAGCGGGTGGTCGCAGAAGCGCGGGATCTGCAGGCCGACCAGCTCGGCGGCACGGATGACCAGGGTGCCCTTCGGGACCGAGACCTCGAAGCCGTCGATCGTGCAGGTGACCAGGTCGGTGGGCGTCACGCCGGTGTCACCGGCGGCGGTCACGGTCATGCGGTCCCCCCCATGACACTGGTGGTGGCTGAGAAGACGGTCGAGGCCACCGGGTCGAAGGGGCAGCCCCGGTTGGTGATGTGGGCGACGAACTCCTCGCGGAAGTACTTCACCCCGGACACGATCGGACTGACGGCCCCGTCGGCGAGCGCGCAGAACGCGCGACCGAAGATGTTGTCGCACGTGTCGAGCAGCGTCTCGATGTCCTGCTCGGTGCCGGTGCCGGCTTCGAGCCGCTCGAGGATCTGCACCATCCAGAAGGTGCCCTCCCGGCAGGGGGTGCACTTGCCGCACGACTCGTGGGCGTAGAACTCGGTCCAGCGCAGGACCGCCCGCACCACGCAGGTCGTGTCGTCGAAGCACTGCAGCGCCTTGGTGCCGAGCATCGACCCCGCCTCCGCGACGCCCTCGTAGTCCAGCGGGACATCGAGGTGCTCGGCGGTCAGCAGCGGCGTGCTGGACCCGCCCGGCGTCCAGAACTTCAGCTGGTGCCCCTCGCGCATGCCGCCGGCCAGCTCCAGGACCTGACGAAGCGTGATGCCGAGCGGCGCTTCGTACTGCCCGGGGTTCTTCACGTGACCCGACAGGGAGTAGAGCGTGAAGCCCTTGCTCTTCTCGGTGCCCATGCCCGCGAACCACTCGGCGCCGCCGAGCACGATCGCCGGCACGCTCGCGATCGACTCGACGTTGTTGACGACCGTCGGGCTGGCGTAGAGGCCGTGCGTCGCGGGGAACGGCGGGCGCAGGCGCGGCTGGCCGCGGTAGCCCTCGAGCGAGTCGAGCAACGCTGTCTCCTCACCGCAGATGTAGGCGCCGGAGCCGGCGTGCACGACCACGTCGAGGTCGAAGCCGCCGACCCCGTCGACCGCCCGGCCGCCGATGTCCTTGCCGAGATGGCCTGCTGCGTAGGCATCCAGGACGGCCTGCTGCAGCCGGCGTACGACGTGCAGGATCTCGCCGCGGACGTAGATGATGGCGAACGACGAGCGGATGGCGTAGCACGCGATCGCGATGCCCTCGATCAGCACGTGCGGGTTGGCCAGCAGCAGCGGGGTGTCCTTGCAGGTGCCGGGCTCGGACTCGTCGGCGTTGACGACGAGGTAGTGCGGCTTGGCGGCCTGCCCCTCGCTGCCCTGCGGGATGAAGCCCCACTTCATGCCGGTCGGGAAACCGGCGCCGCCCCGGCCGCGCAGGCCGGCGTCCTTGACGAGCGCGATCAACGTGTCGGGCTCCATCGCGAGGGCCGAAGGCAGCGCGGTGTAGCCGTCGTGCCGGGTGTAGCCCTCGAGGGTGAAGGAGTCGACATCGTCCCAGTGGCGGGACATCACGGGGGTCAGCATCAGGACTCCGGAGACGTGTCAGAGGGGTAGGCGGGGGCCGAGTCGCCGCGCCGCTTGGCCAGCTCGAGCCCGGCCAGGGTGGGAGGCCCGGCCTGCAGTCCCTCGCCCGCCCGGCCGTCCGGGAAGCCGGCCAGCACCCGCGCCGCCTGCCGGAAGGTGCACAGGCTGTCCGCACCCCGGGTGGGCGGCGGCGGGCTGCCCGCGCGGCAGGCGTCGACCAGCTCGACGGTCGAGGCCGGCGTCTGGTTGTCGTAGAACTCCCAGTTGACCATCACGACCGGGGCGTAGTCACAGGCGGCGTTGCACTCGATGTGCTCGAGGCTGACGCGGCCGTCCCCGGTCGTCTCGTTGTGACCGATGCCGAGGTGGTCCTTGACCCGCGCGAGGATCTCGTCGCCGCCGAGCACCGCGCACAGCGTGTTGGTGCAGATCCCGACGTGGTAGTCGCCGACCGGCTTCCGGCGGTACATCGTGTAGAAGGTCGCGACGGCGCCGACCTCGGCGTGCGTCAGGCCGAGCTCCTGCGCGCACACCGTGATGCCCTCGGCGGTGACGTAGCCCTGCTCGGACTGCACGAGGTGCAGCATCGGCAGCAGCGCCGAGCGGGGCTGCGGGTAGCGCGCGATGATCTGGCGCAACTCACGCCGCGTCTGCTCCGACAGCGGCGCAACAGCCAGTGGCTGCTCGGACGGCGCTGGTGTGAGGTCGGTCAACGGTCCACGCCTCCCATGACCGGGTCGATCGAGGCGACCGCCGCGATGGCGTCGGAGAGCATGCCACCCTCGCACATCGCCGCCGTGGCCTGCAGGTTCGTGAACGACGGATCGCGCACGTGCACGCGGTACGGCCGGGTGCCGCCGTCGCTGACGGCGTGGACGCCGAGCTCGCCGCGGGGCGACTCGACCCCGACGTAGACCTGCCCGGCCGGAACCCGGAAGCCCTCGGTGACCAGCTTGAAGTGGTGGATCAGCGCCTCCATGGACGTACCCATGATTTTCTTGACGTGGTCGAGGGACTGTCCCAGCCCGTCCGACCCGAGCGCGAGCTGCGCCGGCCAGGCGATCTTGGTGTCCGCCACCATGATCGGGCCGGGGCGCAGCTTGTCGAGGGCCTGCTCGATGATCTTGAGCGACTCGTACAACTCCTGCTTGCGGACCAGGAACCGCCCCCAGCAGTCGGCGTCCGGGGTGACGGCCACGTCGAAGTCGTAGTTCTCGTAGCCGCAGTACGGATCGGTCTTGCGCAGGTCCCAGGCCAGGCCGGCCGAGCGCAGGATCGGGCCGGTGACGCCGAGGGCCAGGCAGCCCTGGACGTCCAGGTGGGCGACGTTCTGGGTGCGGGCCTGCCAGATCGGGTTGCCGGTGAGCATCTTGTCAAGACCCGTGAAGCGCTCGGGCAGGATCTCGAGCAGCTCGCGGATCTTCTCGACCGCGCCGGCCGGCAGGTCCTGCGAGACACCGCCGGGGCGGATGTAGGCGTGGTTCATCCGCAGGCCGGTGATCATCTCGAGGACGTCGAGGACGAGCTCGCGCTCGCGGAAGGCGTTCGTCATGGCCGTCAGCGCACCGAGCTCGAGGCCGCCGGTGGCGAAGGCCACCAGGTGGCTCGAGATGCGGTTGAGCTCCATGCACAGCACCCGGATGACCGTGGCGCGCTCCGGCGGCTCGACCCCGAGCAGCTTCTCGACGGCCAGGCTGTAAGCGGTCTCGTTGAAGATCGGTGCCAGGTAGTCCATCCGGGTCACGAAGGTGACGCCCTGGACCCAGTTTCGGTATTCGAGGTTCTTCTCGATGCCGGTGTGCAGATAGCCGATGACGGTACGCGCGGAGGTGACCGTCTCGCCGTCGAGCTCCATCACCAGGCGCAGCACCCCGTGCGTCGAGGGGTGCTGCGGCCCCATGTTGACGACGATGCGCTCCTCGTCGAGGTTCGCCCCGAGCACGGTGTCCCAGTCGCCACCGGTGACGGTGTAGACGGTCCCCTCGGTCGTATCGCGGGAGCTGGCCTGGTAGGCCTCGGTCGGGCTGTCCGTCGTCGTCATGCGTAAGACCTCCGCTCGTCGGGCGGTGGGATCTGCGCGCCCTTGTACTCGACCGGCACCCCACCGAGCGGGTAGTCCTTGCGCTGCGGATGGCCGTCCCAGTCGTCCGGCATCAGGATCCGGGTCAGTCCCGGGTGGCCGTCGAACTGCACGCCGAACATGTCCCAGGTCTCGCGCTCGTGGAAGTCGGCCGTGGGATAGACGCCCACGACGCTGGCGACGTGCGGATCCTCCACGCTGCAGGTGGTCTCGAGGCGGAGCCGGCGACGGTAGGTCATCGACAGCAGGTGGTAGACGACGTGCAGGCGCTCGTCCTGGTCGGGGAAGTCCACGCCGGAGACGCCGAGCAGCAGCTCGTAGCGGTGGTTGGCGTTGTCGCGCAGGTAGCGGCAGAGCGCGGCCACGCTCTGGCGCCGGACATGCAGGGTGAGCTCGCCGCGGTCGACGACCACGCGGGTCACCGTGTCGCCGAAGCCGCGATAGGACTCCTCCAACGCGTCGACGGCCTCGTCGAACCAGCCGCCGTAGGGCCGCTCGCTCGACAGGCCGGGACCCTTCTTACGGACCAGACCGCCGTAACCGCTCGTGTCGCCGCCGAGCGCCGCACCGAACATGTCCGAGCCGGCGGGGCGGGGCGGCGGCGCGGCATCGACCGCCGAGCTCACCACGTCGGCCCGCTCGGGAGCGCTCGAGACCGAGCCCACCCCGGTCGTGTCGTCCTCGCCGTCAGGGCTCGAGCGCGCGGGCGGGGAGCCCTGCGGGGTCACGCTCATCGGCCCACCTCGGTGCGCCGGGCCTGCCGCGAGGCCTTCTTGCCCTCCGGGCTGTGCCGGACGCTGCTCGCGACGAGCTCACGCGGGGCGTAGCCCTCGGCGTCCCGGCGGGCGGCGTTGGAGCCCAGCGGGGTGTCCATGATCTTGTCGTGCAGCTTCAGGATCGCATCGAGCAGCATCTCCGGCCGGGGCGGGCAGCCCGGCAGGTACATGTCGACGGGTACGACGTGGTCGACGCCCTGCACGATCGCGTAGTTGTTGAACATCCCGCCGCTGCTCGCGCAGACGCCCATCGCGATGACCCACTTGGGCTCGGGCATCTGGTCGTAGATCTGCCGCAGGACCGGCGCCATCTTCTGGCTCACCCGACCCGCGACGATCATCAGGTCGGCCTGCCGTGGGGACGGGCGGAAGACCTCCATTCCGAAGCGGGCCATGTCGTAGCGCCCGGCCCCGCTCGCCATCATCTCGATGGCGCAGCAGGCCAGCCCGAAGGTCGCCGGCCACAGCGAGGACTTGCGCGACCAGTTGACGATCGACTCGACGCTGGTCAGGACGATGCCGGACGGGATCTTCTCTTCGAGGCCCATGGACTAGTCCCACTCCAGACCGCCGCGCCGCCAGACGTAGGCGTACGCGACGAAGACGGTGCCGATGAACAGGGCCATCTCGATCAGGCCGAACAGGCCGAGCTGGTCGAACGCGACAGCCCACGGGATCAGGAAGATCATCTCGATGTCGAAGACGATGAACAGCATGGCCGTCAGATAGAACTTCACCGGGAAGTGCCCGCCGCCCATCGGCTGCGGGGTGGGCTCGATGCCGCACTCGTAGGCGTCCAGCTTGGCCCGGTTGTAGCGCTTCGGGCCGATCAGCGTCGCACCCGCAACCGACACCGCGACGAAACCGCTTGCGAGCACGAACATCACCAGGATGGGCACGTAGTTGTTCAGCACGTGCGTACCTCCTCCTCCCGCTGCCGGTAGGTGTGCCGGTCATGCACCGGTCTGTACTGCGGCGCAGCCTAGCCATCCTGGCGCATCGGCGGGGCGTCGCGGGGCTCAGGCAGCGGGCGCCAGTCGGGACAGACCGTTGATCACGCGGTCCAGGCTGTCCCCGCCGCGGGGGTCGGTCAGGTTGGCCAGCAGCTTCAGGGTGAACTTCATCAGCAGCGGCCGGGGCAGCCCGTGCCGGGTCGCGAGGGCCATCACCTGCGGGTGGCCGATGAGGGAGACGAAGACCCGGCCGAGGGTGAAGTAGCCGCCGTAGACCGCCTTCATCTGCGTCGGATAGGCCTGCAGCGCCCGCTCCCGCGCCGGGCCGTCCGGGCGGGCCAGCGCCTGCGCCGCGACCTCGGCGGCGAGCAGCCCCGACTCCATGGCGTAGGCGATCCCTTCGCCGTTGAACGGGTTCACCGCGCCGGCCGCGTCACCGACCAGCATCAGCCCTCGGGCGTAGTGCGGTGTGCGGTTGAAGCCCATCGGCAGCGCGCCGCCGCGGACCGGGCCGGTCGCGTGCGCCTCGTCGAACTGCCACTGCTCCGGCATCGCACCGGTCCAGCGGGCGAGCAGCTCCTTGTAGTCGGTCTTCTGCCAGGCCCTGGTGGTGTTGAGGATGCCGAGCCCGACGTTGCTGGTGCCGTCGCCGACCCCGAACACCCAGCCGTAGCCGGGCAGCAGGTCACCGTTCTCGCTGCGCAGCTCGAGCCACGACTCGAGCATGTCGTCGTCGTGGCGGGGGCTCTCGAAGTAGCGCCGCACCGCCACCCCCATCGGCCGGTCGTCGCGCTTGGAGATGCCGAGGCTCAGGGCGAGCCGGGCGCTGGAGCCGTCCGCAGCGATGACCAGCGGTGCGCGGTAGGACTTCTCGAGACGCTGTGATCCCGCGTCCTGGGGCCCGAGCTTCGCTGTGACGCCGACGACCCGCCCGGCGGCGTCGAGCATCGGCCCGGTGACGGTGGTCTGCTCCTGCAGCCGGGCGCCGGCCTTCTGCGCCGTGCGCGCGAGCAGCTCGTCGAAGTCCAGCCGGGGGCGGACCAGTCCGTAGTCCGGGAAGCTCGCCAGCTCCGGCCAGGGCAGCTCGAGCCGCACGCCCCCGCCGAGGATGCGCAGGCCGCGGTTGCGGATGAAGCCGTTGTCGGTCGAGACGTCGATGCCGAGCGAGATGAGGCTGCGGACCGCACGAGGGGTGAGCCCGTCGCCGCAGACCTTCTCGCGCGGGAAGCCGGACTTCTCCAGCAGCAGGACGTCGAGCCCGGACGAGGCCAGCTGCGCGGCGGTGGTGCTGCCGCCCGGGCCGGCGCCGACGACGATGACATCCGCGTCGCCGGCGACGGTGGGGGTGCTCACGGTCGTACTCCCGGATGCCGCTTTCGGAACGCTCTGACGATCAAGTGTAGGCCGCGGGGGGTGGATCCGGCTGCGCGGGCCGGCTCCCGCCCCCACCCGGCGCGGCTCCACCCGGTGATCCCCCACCCGGTGTCCCCCCGCCCCCCGGGTGATCCACGCGGACTTCGAGGCGCTCTCTTTCCGGCAATCCACCTCAAACTCTCCGTGGATCACCGGGGGTGGGTGCGTTCGCCGGCCGGACGGCGCGGTGCAGGGCGACGATGCCGCCGGTGAGGTCCCGCCAGCCCACCTTCCTCCAACCGATCTTGGTGAGCTGGCCGGCCAGCTCGGCCTGCTCCGGCCAGGCCCGGATCGACTCGGCGAGGTAGACGTAGGCCGCCGGGTCGCTGCTGACCCGGCGGGCCGCCGCGGGCAGGGCCTTCATAAGGTACTCGACGTAGACGGTGCGGAACGGCTGCCAGGTCGGGTGGCTGAACTCGCACACGACCAGCCGCCCGCCCGGCTTGGTGACCCGCAGCAGCTCGGCGAGCGCCTGGTCGACGTCGCTGGTGTTGCGCAGCCCGAAGCTGATCGTCACCGCATCGAAGCTCTGGTCGGCGAAGGGCAGGTGCAGCGCGTCCCCGGCGACCAGCTCCACCCCCTCGTGCTGCGCCGCCCGGCCGACCTGCAGCATGCCGAGGGAGAAGTCGCAGCCGACGACATCGGCGCCGGTACGCGCCAGCGCCGCACTGCTCGTCGCCGTGCCCGCGGCCAGGTCGAGCACCCGCTCGCCGGGCTGCAGGTCGAGCGCGCCGTTGACGGCCCGGCGCCAACCGCGGTCCTGGCCGAGCGACAGCACCGTGTTGGCGAGGTCGTAGCGGGCCGCCACCGCATCGAACATGGCGGCGACCTCGGCCGGGTCCTTGTCGAGCGTCGCGCGAGTCATGGGGCCCAGTCTTCCAGGGCGGCGGGAGACCCCGATCGGCGCGCTCCCAGCCAACCTTCAGCGGTGATCTTCGTCAGATGGTCGCCGACACGCCGACGCGGACCGCCAACCGGCGAAGATCGGCGAAGGGGCGGCCGCGAGGAATGCCCGACGCGAGACGGGGCAGGGCTCGCAGCGCGACCGCGGAGCCCCGCGGTCGGAGTGATGAGACCAGCGGAGGTACGGCGTGAGCACGCTGCGCGACGAGGACATGACCACCACAGCCAGCGCGACCCCGGGCGGCGGCGACGCCGACCAGGGCGACAGCAGCGAGACGCAGGTCGACCCGGCCGGCAGCGACCCGGCCGGCAGCGACCCGGGCGGCGGCGGCGACTCCGACCAGGGCGACAGCAGCGGTGGGGGCGACGCCGACCAGAGCGACAGCGGCGGTGGCGGCGACGCCGACCAGAGCGACAGCTCCTAGCGGCCGGACGGTCCTCGCAGCCCGACCCGTCGCCGCGCGGACCGGACGTGGCGATCAACCCCCCGCTGCCTGGCGGGCATGATCGCCACATCCTGGTCTGCGCCGATCCCTGGAGCCCGATGCCGTCCCCGAGTTCGCTCGCCCGGTGCAGCCATCTCGACGCGGCGACCTTCGCCGCCGAGCACTGGTCGCGCTCCCCTCTGCTGTCCCGCGCCAAGCAACTGCCGACGAGCTTCGAGGACCTGTTGTCGGTCAACGACGTCGACGAGCTCGTCGCGGACCGGGCGCTGCGTACGCCCTTCTTCCGTACCGTCTCAGGTGGCGGCGGGCTGCCCACCCCCACCCGAACGGTGACCGCAGGCAGCCGCCGGATCGGGGACGTCGTGGACGGCGACGGCCTGGCCACGCAGTACGCCGGCGGCGCCACCCTCGTCCTGCAGTCGCTGCACCGCATGCATCCGCCGGTCGCCCGCTTCTGCCGGGAGCTGGCCGCCGAGCTCGGTCACGCGACCCAGTGCAACGCCTACGTCACCCCCGGCGGCCAGCACCAGGGCTTCGACTTCCACCACGACACCCACGACGTGTTCGTCCTGCAGGTCAGCGGCCGCAAGCGCTGGATCGTGCACGAGCCGGTGCTCCACCTGCCGCTCGCCTCCCAAGCCGAGGCCGGTGCCCACCTCGTCGCCGAGGGCGCCGACCCGCTGCTCGACATCGAGCTCGAGACCGGCGACGCCCTCTACCTGCCGCGCGGCTACGTGCACGCCGCCGTGACCACCGACGAGCACTCCGTGCATCTGACCGTCGGGGTGCTGTCGACGACCTGGTACGACGTGCTGAGCGACGCGGTGTCGCTCGCCGGCAACGAGCCGGCCTTCCGCGAAGCCCTGCCGATGCAGCCGACCGCCGGGCTCGGCGCGGCGCTGCCGGATCTGCTGCGCCGCGCCGCCGCCTGGCTGGAGGCGCTGCCCCCCGCCGAGCTCGAGACTGTCGTGGCCGCCCGGCTCGCCCGAGCGGTGCCGCCCGAGCCGCTGGCCCTGCTCGCTCAGTCCGCGGCGATCCACGACCTCGGTCCCACCACTGCGCTGCGCCCCCGGCGCGGTGTCGCGGCGACTCTCACCGTCGACGGTGACCGGGTCCGGCTCCAGCTCCCGGACCGGCAGGTGGACCTGCCGCTGCTCGTCGAGCCGGCCCTGCGCCGGCTGCTCGCCGACCCGTCCTGCCCCGAGGAGCTGCAGGTCGGTGACCTCGACGCCGAGGGGGCGCTGGTGCTGGCCCGCCGGATGCTGCGCGAGGGTGTCGTGGTCCCGCAGTGACCGGCGGCTGCGGTCAGGCCACGTCGTAGACCTCGGTGGCGGGACGGGACAGCAGCCGCTCGGCCATCTCCTGCTTGAGCACGGTGAGCCGCTGGTCCTGATCGGCGGTGCGGTCCGGGGCCCGGGACAGCTCGATGAACTCGTCCCGCACGATCCCGTCCCGCAGCAGCAGCGTGACCGTCCGGTCCCGGCAGGCCAGCTCGAAGACGTAGCGCTCCAGCGCGCGCCCCCGGTCGGGTCGTTCGAGGGCGGCGTCGACGACGTAGCGGTCCTCGGTCACCGCCCGGGTCACCAGCTCGAAGGCATCCCGCGCGCCGGGGCCCCGGAACGCGGTGACCACCCGGATCGCCCGCCGCTCGGGCGGGCCGTCGGGCCCCAACAGCGGCAGCGCCCGCTCCAGGACCTTGAAGGCGTGGGCGACCCCGCCGGGGAACAGCGGACCGTGATAGCGCATCAGGTCCTCGAAGCGGTACGTGAGGAGCTCACCCTGGTCGATCAGCTGCACGCTGGTCACACTCGCCCTCCGGTCAGGTCGCGGGCCACGGCGCCGGCCGCCCACGGCAGGAAGCCGTCCAGGAAGCGCTCGGTCGCCGGCATGAAGTGGCTGCCAAAGTGGCTGAGCGGATCGAGCGCCGAGACGACGAGGGTGCCACCGGTACTGACCCGGTCGACGTAGAGCAGCGCCTCGCCCGTCGGCAGGGCGACCAGGACCTCCGCCCCCGCCGGCGGATCGAGGACGCCGTGGTGGTGCCAGGTGCAGTCGCGCAGCGTGAGGTGCTCGAACAGCGGATGGTCGGGGTGCGGCGCCGCCAGGCCGAGATCGGCGCCCGGCTCCAGCCACCACCAGAAGTTCGTCGGCCGGTGCTCCCAGCGCACCCCTGGCAGGAATTCCGGGGGCGGCTCGCCGCCGGTGAACGCGATCACCGTGCCGCCGGCCTCGAGCAGCCCGAGGATGCCGGGTGCGGCGCGGGTCAGCTGGCCACGATGCAGCCGCTCCGGCAGTAGCAGCGCGTCGTAGCCGGTGAGGTCCGTGTCGGCGAGCTCGGGCAGGTAGACCAACCCGCCGGTCAGATGCCGGGCGTACTTCGGCGTCGTGAGGGCGCGGTGGTGCGGAGCCGAGCCGCCGTACACCGCGGCGATGCCACGCCCCCCGCCGGCGGGTCTGCTTGCGGTCGCCGGCCCGGCGGCCTGGCCGACCGCCCAGTCGAGGAGCTGGCCGGGGATGCGGGCGGCCGTGCGATCCTGACCGTCCTGGAAGCCCAGCAGGTCGCCGGTGGCCTGCACCACGATCGTGCCGGCGGTCGAGGTGCGGTCGACGTAGGTCACCGGCTCGCCGCCGGACAGCCGGACGAGCACCTCGGCGCCGGGCGGCGGCGGGTGGTGGCCCCGGGCGAAGAAGCCGGCCACGCCGCGGCGAAAGGTCAGGTCGTCGGCCTCGACACCGGTGAAGATCGGGTGCGCGGCGATCTCGGTCACCCGGTAGGCCTGCAGCGACGGCGGGTCGATCGGGACGAAGGACGAGCCGCCCGGCAGCCAGTCCCGGTGCAGCTGGCCGCCGAAGACCAGCACCCCGCCGCCGTCCAGAAAGCCGCGCACCGCCCCGCGGCAGCGGGCCAGGTGCTCCTGGTCGACCGCTGCCGGGACCACGAGCACCGCCACGTCGGACAGGTCGGCCCGGGCCAGGTAGTAGCAGTCGACGGCCCGGACCCGGTGACCGAGCGCTCCACTCTCCAGGCGCCCGGCCGGCCCGGCGATGTCCATGCTGATCACGGCGATGTCGGGCATGCGGTCCTCCTGGGAGCGGGCGACTGTTCTCGGGTTGCAGCCGCGGCCGCCACGAGCGCCGCGGTGTAGGGGTGCTGCGGGTCACCGAGCACCTGTGCGGTCTCGCCGTCCTCGACGACCCGACCGGCCTGCATGACGACCAACCGGGTGCAGCTGCGCTGCGCGAGGGCCAGGTCGTGCGTGATGTGCACGACGGCGAGACCGTGGTCGGCGCTGAGCTCGCCGAGCAGCTCGCTGAGCTGGACCCGCAGCGAGGCGTCGAGCATCTGGGTCGGCTCGTCCGCGAGAATCAGCCGCGGTCGGGTGACCAGCGCCCGGGCCAGGGCCACCCGCTGCCGCTGCCCACCGGACAGCTGGTGCGGGTAGCGCGGAAGGTAGCGCCCGATCGGATCCAGGCGGACGGCGGCAAGCGCGTGCTCGACCCGGTCCCGCCGCTGCTCGCGGTCCCCCACCCGGTGGATCACGAGTGGCTCGGCGACGATGTCGACGACCCGCAGGGTGGGGGGCAGTGAGGCGTACGGGTTCTGGAACACCAGGTGCAGCGCCCGCCGTCGCCGGCGCGCGTCGGCGCGGGAGAGCCCCGAGAGGTCAGTTCCGTCGAGTCGGATGCTCCCCCGGTCGGCCTGCACCAAGCCGGCTACCGTCCGCGCGAGCGTCGACTTGCCGGCGCCCGAGCCGCCGACCAGGGCCACCGACTCGGCGGCGGCCACCGTGAGGTCGACGTCGGCCAGCGCCACCAGCCGGCGGCTGCTGCCCCGCTGTCGGAAGCTCACAGTCAGCCCCTCGACCTCGAGCACCGGCACCTCGGGCACCGGCACCTCGGGCACCGGCACCTCGGGCACCGGCGCACCGGCAGCGCGGCTCACCGCCGCACCTGCCCGGCGGGCAGCCGCAGGCGGGGCGCGGACGCCAGCAACGCCTGGGTGCACGGGTGGGCGGCCACCGTGGTGATCGTCGCGGTGTCACCCACCTCGACCAGCCGGCCCGCCTGCAGGACCGCGATCCGATCGGCGACCCGCTCGATCACCGGCAGGTCGTGCGACACCACCAGCATCGCGAGGCCCAGGCGGGTGCGCAGCCCGTCGAGCAGGTCCAGCACATCGGCCTGCACGAGCACGTCGAGGCCGCTGGTCGGCTCGTCGGCGACAAGCACCTCCGGGTCCCCCGCCAGCGCCATCGCGATCACCACCCGCTGCCGCATCCCGCCGGACAGCTGGTGGGGGTAGTCGCCGACCCGGTCCGGGTCCAGCCCGACCTGCCCGAGCAGCTCGAGAGCTCGCGCCCGGACGGCAGCTCGGCCGACCGGCCGGTGCGCGCGTACGGTCTCGGCGAGCTGGAAGCCGACCGTCAGCACCGGGTTCAGGGCGCTGTTCGCCTCCTGCGGGATCAGGGCCACGCGGTTGCCCCGCAGCGCTCGCAGCGCGGCCGGCGAGGCGTTGGTGAGGTCCTGTCCGCACACCCGCACCCCGCCGCCGCTGACGGTGGCGCCCGCTGGCAGCAGCGCGAGCGCGGCGCCGGCGATCGTGGACTTCCCGCTGCCGGACTCCCCGACCAGCCCGACCAGTTCTCCGGCGGCCACCGTCAGGCTCACCCCGTCCACGACAAGGACGTCGCCGTAGCGCACGGACAGCTGCGAGATCACGAGCGCAGCGTCGACGGTGTCCACGACCGGTGCGCTCACCGGCACGTCGCGGCGAGGTGCGGCGGGCCGGTCGCGCAGACCGGGCCGGGTGCGCTCCTCGAGGACGTGACCGAGCAGCCCGAACGCGAGGACCGTCGTCGCGATGGCCAGCCCCGGAGGCAGCACCCACCACAGCCAGGCGTCGGTGAGGAAGGCGCTGCGGGCGTGTGCCAGGGACAGCATCGTCCCCCAGCTCGCTCTGGTGAGATCGCCGAGGCCGAGGAAGGCCAGCGACGCCTCCAGCAGGATCGCGGTCTTGGTGGCCAGCACGAACTGCGGCCCGATCAGCGGAGCGACCGCCGGCAGGACATGGCGCGGCAGCACATGCCAGGGCCGCGCCCCCATGGCGAGCAACGCCTGGAGATGGTCCCGCTCGCGCAGTGACAGCACCTGCGCGCGCAGCTCCCGAGCCATCCCGGCCCAGAGCACCCCGGCGATCACGAAGATCTGCGTGCGCAGCCCGGGCCCGGCGAACACCCCGACGACGATCGTCAGCGGCAGCACGGGCAGCGACAGCACGACGTCGACCAGGCGCATCGCCACCGTGTCAACGACACCCCGGGCGTAACCGGCGACGATGCCCACACCTGACCCGAGAACGGTCGCGGACAGCGCCGCGACGACGCCGACCAGCAGCGAGACGCGCGCGCCGTGGATCAGCCCGGACAGCAGGTCCTTGCCGACGTCGTCGGTGCCGAGCAGGTGGGCGGCAGACGGTCGCGCGAACGGGACGCCGACGCGGACGGTCGGGTCGTACGGCGCCAACCACGGTGCGGTCAGGGCCACCAGCAGCAAGGCGGACAGCAGGCCGAGCCCGAGACCGGCCAGGCGTCGCGAGCGCCGGGTCATCCCCGGACCACCACCTGGCGGAGCTGGGTGCCGCGGGGCGCCCGGACCCGGCGCAGGCGGGGGTCCAGCAGCGGGTAGGCCAGGTCCGCCAGCAGGTTCGCCCCGACGATGCCGACCGTGACGAGCAGGAACGCGCCCTGCAGGAGCGGGTAGTCCCGGACCGTCACCGCCTCGAAGATCAGCGAGCCGAGCCCCGGGTAGGCGAAGACGGTCTCGACGACGACAGCGCCGGACAGCAGGGCACCGATCGCCAACGCCAGGTTGGTGAACACCGGCAGCAGCGCAGTGCGCAGCCCGTGAACCACCGCGACTCGGCTCTCGCGCAACCCCTTGGCGCGGGCGAGGCGCACGAACGGCTCGTCCAGCACCCCGACCATCGCGGCCCGGGCGAGCAGGAAGAACCCGCCGATCCCGGCCAGTGCCAGCGTGGCTACCGGCAGGACCATCCGGCTCACCACCTCACCGGCCGCGCCGAGGCCCTGCCCGTCGAGCGCCACCGCGCCGTACGACGGGAACCAGCCCAGCTGCACGGCGAACACCGCGACGGCCACCATGGCGATCCAGAAGCCGGGCATCGCGTCCACGGCGAGCACCGCGCTCGTCACGGCAGCGTCCCGCTTGCTTCCGCGACGCCACGCAGCCCAGGCCCCGAGCAGGGAACCCAGCACGAAAGCCAGGGCAGTGGCGGTGCCGACCAGTGCCACCGTCCAGGGGAGGCGCTCGGCCAGCACGTCGACCACGGGGCGGCTGTCCTGCACCGACGTCCCCAGGTCGCCGCGCAGCAGCCCGGTCCAGAAGCCGGCGTACTGCTCGGCGAGGGACCGGTCCAGTCCGAAGGTCTCCCGCAGTGCCGCGAGCTGGCGCTCGGACAGCGCCTGCGCGTCACCGCCGTAGACGTAGGCGACCGGGTCGCCGGGGGCCAGGCGGGGCAGCGCGAAGTTCAAGGTTCCGGCGACCCAGAGCACCAGGACGTACTGCCCGATGCGCCCACAGGTCCGGCTCACCGCAACGCTGTCAGCGGCCGACGGCGACGACGGCGCCGGCGTCCCGGCCGACCTGCGGCGGAAGCAACGACCACTTGTGCACGACCCCGTAGCCGGGCGACTCCACCCAGCCCGCGAAGCGGTCGGGGCGAAAGGCCCAGTACTCATCGGGGTAGTACAGCGGGATCGAGGTCGGCTGGCGGTTGAACAGGACCTGCATCTGGTCGAGCACGGCGAGGCGGTCCTCGACGGTGGTGGTGGCCTTCCAGTCCGCGAACAGCGCGTCCCACTCCGGATAGGGCAGTTTCGGCGCGCGCCACAGGTAGCCCGAGCGGTGCGACATGATGAACTGCGTCGGGTCCGCCGCGCCGTGCGGGCCGATCGCGCCGATGACGAGGTCGAAGTCCCGCGTCTTGGCCACGTCTGCCACCGATCCGGCATCCAGTCCCCGGGCAGTGGCGCCGAGGCCGACCTCGCGCAGGTCCTCGGCGATCAGCTCGGCGGAGCGGACATCCTGCGGCGCTGCGCCATTCGCGAGGATCGTGAACGCCAGCGGCCCGGCCGGACCCTCCCGCGTCCCGTCGCCGTCCCGATCGACCAGACCCAGCTGGTCCAACATCTCGCGGGCCTGCTCAGGCTCGTACGGTGTCGACAGCGTGGGGTTCGCGAACGGCGCGTCCGGATGCGGGTAACCCTGCAGAGCCGCCCGACCCTTGCCGAGCCCGACAACCGCCACCAGCTGGTCCCGGTCGATCGCCCGGCTCAAGGCGGCTCGGAAGGCAGGCTGGTCGAACGGCGCCCGGTCGTAGTTCACCCGCAGCTCGGGGAACCGCAACGGGGCGGTCTTGACCACGCCCACGTCGTTCGAGCTGGTGAACGGGTCGATCAGCTCGGGCGGCAGCGGTCGGGTGGTGGCGTCGACCTCACCGGAGCGCAGCGCGGGGAACGTCGCCGATGCGTCGCTGATCACCGGCATGACCAGCTCCTGCACAACAGGTGCGCCGGCGAAGTAGTCCGGGTTGGCCTCGAAGCGGTAGCCGGCGGCGCTGTCGTAGGACACCAGGCGGTACGGGCCGGTGCCCACCGGCAGAGACGTGACCTGCTTTGCCTTGTCCGGCGGCACGCCGGCCCAGATGTGCTCGGCGATCACGGGCAGGTCGGCCAGCGTGACGGTGCCCAGCTCCGGACAGGGGAAGGCGCAGACGAACCGGACCTTGGTGGGGGACAGGGCGGTGATGGTCTCGATCGTCGGGACGTCGCTGACGTGGTGGGTGTAGGTGCCGGTCGGGGCCTTCTTGAAGTAGTCGAAGCTGAACGCGACGTCATCGGCGTCGAATCGCTCGCCGTCCTGCCAGCGCACGTCGTCGCGCAGGTCGGCCTCCCAGGTGGACGGGTCGAGCTGGCGTACTGCGGTAGCCAGCCACGGGCGGGGCTGGTCGACATAGGGTGAGGGGGCCAGCAGCTTGTCGTAGACCAGCTCGTCGATCGCCGGGCTCTGGTCGGCGAAGATGTTGAGCGGGCCGCTGTCCTTGGCCAGGGCGATGGTCAGGCGCTGGGCCGCCGCCGGGCCGGTCTGTCCCCCGTCCCCTCTCCCCGCCCCCGGCGCGGCCGCACCCGACCCGACCGCGCAGCCGGCGAGCAGCACGCAGGTGAGCAGGGCGGGCATGAGGCGACGGTTCATAGATGCTCCTTTTTGCCACGGCGCAGCCGGCGTGCTGCCTCTCGGCCGTGAAGTAAGGGCAGGTGTACCTTACCTCGTTGTCCATCGCAACCAGGGGATCGGCGGGCAGGAGCGACGGACCGTACGGTGGGCCGGATGAGTGCTCTGTGCTCGGCGACGTCGCTGGAGCGCGCCGAGCCGATGGCCGCGACCGCGAGCCGGGTGGCGCGCTGGCTGCTCGTCGAGCACCCCGGCGCGTGGGGGCCGGAGCCGGTGCCCAGCCGGCGGATGACGGTCACCGTCGCGCGGGCGCTGGCGCGTACTGCGAATGAAGCCTCGGCCCGGCTGCTGCTGATCCGCCGTTCCGCCGGGCAGCCGCGCACCGACGGCCGCGAGGTCTACGCCGTGGACAGCCGGCCCGGCGGGGAGCAGCTGTGGCGGCGCCACGTCACCGACGACGCCGAGTTGGCAGACCTGAGACCGCCGTACGGGGTGCAGGACCCGACCGGCTGGGAGCCGCTGAGCTCGCCGCTCTACCTGGTCTGCACGCACGGCCGGCACGACCGGTGCTGCGCGCTGCTCGGCCGGCCGGTCGCCAAGGCCCTCTCGCAGCGCTTTCCGGAGCAGACCTGGGAGTGCACGCACATCGGCGGCGACCGCTTCGCCGCCAACGTCCTCGTGCTGCCCGAAGGCCTCTACCTCGGCCGGATCGAGGCCGCGGAGTCGGTGCGGGTCATGGACGAGCTGGCCGCTGGTCTGCTGCCGGCGGGGCGGGTGCGGGGGCGCAGCAGCCGGCCGTTGCCGACCCAGGCAGCGCAGCAGTTCGCCCGGGAGGCGACCGGACGGTGGCGGGTTGCCGACCTGCTCCCGCTGCGGCAGGAGGGGACCGGGCCGGACACCTGGTCGGTGCAGCTCGCCGGTCCGGGCGGGCCAGGGATCGAGGTGGTCGTGCGTTACGACCGCTCCGGCGGCGGCGAGCAGCGCCTCACCTGCGACGCGCTGGAAGCAAAACCGATCCCGATGTTCTGCCAGGTGTCACTGCGCGAGCTCCCCGCCGATCCCGGTCCCTCTCCCTGATCACCTGGCGCCCTGGTCACCCCTCCTGCCCCATGTGTTGATCATCCGCAGCTTCGCCGCCCTCAACAGCTGCGCGACCTACCTAGGACGGTGATCCTGCGGATGATCTTCTCGAATCGGGCGGGGTGTCGGTGCCGTGGGCGGTCGCGGCCGGCTCCGCGGCCTCGGCGTGCACCGGTTTCAGCTCACGCGCCGCGATCTGCTCCGCGAAGTGGCAGGCGACCTGCGAGCCCGGGAAGCCCTCGAGCACCCGCAGAGCCGGCACCTCGTCCGCGCAGCGGGTCGGCTGCCGGAACGGGCAACGGCTGTGGAAGCGGCAGCCCGGCGGGGGGTTCGCGGCCGACGGCAGCTCACCGGTCAGCAGCACCCGCTCGCGCCGGTCCTCCACCTCCGGGTCGGGGATCGGGATCGCGGACAGCAGCGCGATCGTGTACGGATGAAGCGGCCGCGCGTAGAGCTCGTCGGCGCGGGCGATCTCGACGACCGACCCCAGGTACATCACCGCGACGTCGTCGCTGATGTGCCGCACGACGGCGAGATCGTGGGCGATGACGAGGTAGGTCAGGCCCAGCCGCTCCTGCAGCTCCTCGAGCAGGTTGACGACCTGGGCCTGGATCGACACGTCGAGCGCTGACACCGGCTCGTCGGCGATGATCAGCTCGGGGTTCAGCGCGATGGCGCGGGCGATACCGATGCGCTGGCGCTGACCGCCGGAGAACTCGTGCGGGAAGCGGTTCGCCGCGGATCCCGGCAGCCCCACCAGGTCGAGCAGTTCGCGCACGCGCTTTTCGTACGGCCCCTTCACGCCGTGCGTGCGAAGCGGCTCGGCGAGGACCGAGGCCACACTCTGGCGAGGGTCGAGGCTCGCGAGCGGGTCTTGGAACACCATCTGCATCCGGCGCCGCATGGCCCGCAGGGCCGAGCCCCTCAGCCGGCTGAGGTCCTCGCCGTCGAACACGACCGTGCCGGCGGTGATTGGCTCGAGCTGCAGGACCGCCCGGCCGAGTGTGCTTTTGCCGCAGCCGGATTCACCGACCACCCCGAGCGTGCGGCCCTTCTCGACCGACAGGTCGACCCCGTCGACGGCCCGCACCTGCCCGACGGTGCGGTCCAGCACGATGCCCTTCTTGATGGGGAAGTGCACCTTCAGACCGCGCACCTCGAGCAGGCTCATCCGAGGTGCTTCCGGGGCGGCACCGGGTTGACGCAGCGCAACAGATGGCTGGGCAGGGCGAGCGGCTCGAGCACCGGCGGGGCGCCCAGGCAGGCGTCGACCTGCCGGGTGCAGCGCGGCGAGAAGGCGCAGCCCCTCGCCCAGGGCAGCGTGTCCGACGGCGAGCCGGGGATCGGCAGCAGTGGGACCCCGCGTGGTGCGTCCAGCCGCGGCACCGAGGCGAGCAGACCGGTCGTGTACGGGTGGCGCGGGTCGGCGAACAGCGGCCGTCGCGGCGCCGACTCGACGATGCGCCCGGAGTACATGACGTGCACCGTGTCGCAGAGCCCGGCCACCACGCCGAGGTCGTGGGTGATGAGCACCAGCGCAGTCTGGGTGTCGGCGACCAGCCGCCGCAGCAGCTCGAGGATCTGCGCAGAGATCGTGACGTCGAGCGCGGTCGTCGGCTCGTCGGCGATGAGCAGCCGGGGCTCGCAGGCCAGCGCCATGGCGATCATCACCCGCTGGCGCATGCCGCCGGACAGCTGGTGCGGGAAGGACTTGAGGCGGCGCAGGCTGTCGCCGATCCCGACGCTCTGCAGCAGCTCGGCGGCCCGGTCGCGGGCCTGCCTTCCTGACAGCCCCCGGTGTCGCACGAGGATCTCGGTGATCTGCCGGCCGACGGTCAGGACCGGATTGAGCGAGCTCATCGGGTCCTGGAAGATCATCGCGATCTCGCGGCCGCGGACGGCCCGCAGCTCCTGCTCCGGCATGTGCAGCAGGTCCGAGCCGTCGAAGTCGACCGAGCCGCGGATCTCGACACCGCGCCGGCCGAGCAGCCCCATCGCGGCCAGCGACGTGACGCTCTTGCCGCTGCCGGACTCCCCGACGATGCCGACGGTCGAGCCGGCGGCCACGTCGAGGTTCACCCCGTCGACGGCCCGGACGGCCGCGCGACCACGGCTGGCGAAGGTGACCGTCAGGTCGCGAATCTTCAGCAGCGGCTCGGCGCGCACCTGGCCGGGCACCGCCTCGCGCACCGAGGTCGTGGTCAGGGGCCCGGCCGACGGATCGGTCACCGGCGGAGCTTCGGGTCGAGCGCCTCGCGCAGCGCCTCGCCGAGCAGGTAGAAGCCCATGACCGACAGCACGATCGCGAGACCCGGCCAGAGCGCGAGCAGCGGTGCGCTGGCCAGGAAGGCGTTGGTCTCGGCCAGCATCCGCCCCCACTCCGGGATCGCCGGGTCCGGTGAGCCCAAGCCGAGGAAGGCCAGGCCAGCGGCCTCGATGATGGCGGTGGCGAGCGCCAGCGTCCCCTGCACGATGACCGGCGCGAGGCTGTTCGGGAAGACGTGCTGCAGCACGATCCGGCTCCGGGTGACGCCCAGCGATCGCGCTGCGAGCGCGTAGTCGCTGCGCCGCTGCGCGAGCATCGAGCCGCGGAGCAGCCGGGCGAATATCGGCACGTTGACCACGGCGATCGCGATCATCACCGAGATCAGCCGCGGTCCCAGCAGGGCGGCGATGCCGATGGCCAGCAGCAGGCTCGGGACGGCCAGCATGATGTCGACCAACCGCATGACCAGGCTGTCGACCCAGCCGCCGAACGCCCCGGCGAGCAGCCCGAGAGTCAGCCCGACGGCCGCGCCGAGCGAGAGCGACACGACACCGATCAGCAGCGAGTAACGCGCGCCGTAGATGATCCGGCTGAGCTCGTCGCGCCCCAGCTGGTCCAGCCCGAGCGGATGCTCGGCGGACGGTCCGGGGAAGACTCCCGGCCGGATGTCGGTGAGGTCGACGGCGGTCGGGCTGTACGGCGCGAGCAGTGGCGCGAAGACCGCAACGAACACGAACAGCAGCACCAGCGCGGCGCCGACGATCGCGGTCGGGCTGCGGCGCAGCCGCCGGAAGGCGTCGCGGTAGAGCCCGCCGCCGGCCGATTCGGGGCGTTCGCCCGCGGCGAGCTCGACCCCGGCTGTCAGGCTCATGGGTGCGGCCTCACGACGTACGCACCCTCGGGTCGATGAAGCCGTAGGAGATGTCGACCAGCAGGTTGACGACGACGAACACGACAGCCAGGAAGAGGATCCCGCCCTGGATCACCGGGAAGTCGCGACTGAACAGCGCAGCCGCCATGAACGAGCCCATCCCGCCGAAGGCGAAGACCGTCTCGGTGAGGATCGCACCGGACAGCAGCAGCCCGGTCTGCAGCCCGATGATGGTGACGACCGGCAGCAGCGCGTTGCGCAGGATGTGCCGGCGGGTGACGACCTGCCTGGTCATCCCCTTCGCCTCGGCCGTCCGCACGAAATCCTCGTTGCTCGTCTCGAGAACGGCCGCCCGGGTGATCCGGGTGATGATCGCGAGCGGGATGGTGCCCAGCGCGATCGCCG
>JAHWJP010000052.1 GCA_019348355.1 Actinomycetota bacterium | reverse complement strand
CGAGCCGCCATTCTGAGGGGACTGGACCAGCCACCGTGCTAAGGGCCCCTTCGCCGGCAACGGTTGCTTAGACATGCGTGCGGCCGCGTCGGTGACTTCGGGCCTGTCGTGCGCGTCCTAGCCAACGACACCTCGCAGGAGCAGTCATCACCGACTGCTCGCTGCCCCGACAGTGGCGGTCGTGGCAGTCGCAACGTGACGGCCTGCTGCCTACATCTTCGCGATCCGGCGGGTGCAACCGGGGTAGCCCGTTCAGTGCGCCACCTGCAGCGGCTCGACCCGCCCGCGTCTGACCAGCAGGCCGCGGCCCGGCCGCACGTCTCCACCCGTGGTGCGGGACAGGCGCACACCCAGCAGATCGCCGTCACCAGCCGACTGCGGCGACAGCAGGATGCCGGCCCGGGACCGGCGCAGGTCCAGGACGAAGCCGCGGTAGCCGGCGACCAGCTCGTCCGTCGTGCCGGCGACGAGCACGATGGTGCCGACGTCGCGGGCCCGGCGCACAGCCTGCTCGAGCGCCGGCGCGAGGGCCGACTCGACGAGCAGCTCGGCGTCGTCGACGAGCAGCGCCACCCGCCCGTCACTGCCGAGAAGGGCCTCCAGCGCCGGCCCGCTCTCGGTGCCGAGCAGGCAGCCGGGCAACTCGCGCAGCGGCGAGGCGCGCGGGGCGACGGCGACGATCGGCAGGCCGCCGGCCCGCAGGCCGGCGGCGAAGGTCAGCAGCGTCGTGCTGCGACCGGAGCGGGGCGGGCCGGCGAGGAGCAGGCCAGGCGCGACGTCGGACAGGTCGACGGCCACCGGCTCGAGCTCGTCGCCGCCCACCCCGATCACCACCGAGAGCGGGCCGTCGGGCAGGGGGAGGTCGCGGCGGCGGACCGACGTGGGCAGCAGCTCGACCCGTCGCGGGCGGCGGCGCGTCGGTGGAGGCGCCGCGGCGGCGAGTCGGGCGAGCGCCGCTGCCTGAGCAGGTCCGCTCGGGTCGGTGTCGAGCAGGGCGACCTGTGCCACGAGCGGAGCTCCGCCCATCGACCAGCCGCGGCCGGGCGGAAGTGCGTGCGGGACCAGTCTGGTGGGCAGGCCGGCCCCGACGTAGTCGCCCCGGTCGGCGAGGCGCAGCAGCAGCTTGTCCTCCACCATCGACCCGATCCGGCCGACGATCCCGCTGCGATCGGCGGACAGGACGACGTGCAGCCCGACCGAGGGCCCCTCACGCAGCAGCCGGAAGAACAGATCGACGAGCCGGCCCCCGTCGAGGTCCTGGTAGCCGGCCAGGAAGGCCTCCCAGCGGTCGACCAGCAGCAGCAGATGCGGCAGCCGCTGGTCGGGCGCCGCCTCCGTACGCTGCTCGGTCAGGTCGGTGTGTCCGCCGCAGGAGAGCACGTCCTGCCGGCGCTCGACCTCGGCGGCCAGCCAGGCCAGCACCCGGGCGAGCCGCTCCGGCTGGTCGCGGGTGACGACCGCGCCCGCGTGCGGCAGCGCGGCGAGCGGCCCGAGCCCGCCGCCACCGGGGTCGAGCGCATAGAGGTGGAGGTCGTCGGGTGAGGCGACGGCCGCGACGGCACCGGCGAGGGTGCGCAGCGTCGTGGTGCGACCGGACCGCGGCGAGCCCAGCACCATCAGATGGGTGGACCGGTCGAGATCGAAGACGAGCGCGCACTGCTCCTGCTCGGTCGGGACATCGATCAGGCCGTACGCGAGGGGCGGCACCCGGCCGGGCGTTCCCGCCAACGGGTCCGGGACCGAAGGCAGCTCCCGGGCCAGGACGACCGGGGGCAGGGGAGCCAGCCACGGCGAGCGGGGCGGCGGCAAGCCCAGCCGGGCGGCTGCGCCGGAGCACGCGGCGACGAGCAGGGACAGGTCGGTGACGGAGGACCCCTCGGCCGTCTCCGCCGCCCCGGGACGGCCCACCGGGTCACCGCGTTCGGCGGCGGGCAGCAGCTCGACCGTGGCCGGCTGCTCGCCGGTGGTGCTGGAAGGACGTCGGCCGCCGACCCGGCCGGCCTGGAAGAGGGCGAGGTCGGTGTGGCCGGTGCGGGCGTAGGCGCGCCCCGGCGTGGTGCGGCTGATGGTCGCGGCCAGCGGTGAGTCGAGCACGTCGCGCGACTCGGTGTCGCGGGTCACGGCAAGGCACAGCCGCAGGTTGGTGTTGGCGCGGATGTCGGCCGAGACGACGCCTTCGGGTCGTTGCGTCGCGAGCACCAGATGCACTCCGAGGGACCGACCACGCATGGCGATGCCGACGAGGCCGCCGACGAAGTCGGGCAGCTCCTCGGCCAGCGAGGCGAACTCGTCGACGACGAGCACCAGCCGGGGCAGCACCTCGCGCGGACCGCCGGGCGTCCGTATGAGCCGCCGGTGCTCTTCGATGTCCTTGGCCCCGGCGGCCAGCAACACCGCCTCGCGGCGTGACAGCTCGGCGCCCAGGCTCGCCAGCGCCCGCTCGACCAGCGTGCCGTCGAGGTCGGTGACCATGCCGACGGTGTGGGGCAGCTCCGCGCACGGACCGAACGCGGCGCCACCCTTGTAGTCGACCAGCACGAAGGTCAGCTCGTCCGGCCGGTTGGTCAGGGCGAGCGAGGCGATAAGGGTCTGCAGCAGCTCGCTCTTGCCGGAGCCGGTCGTGCCCGCCACGAGCGCGTGCGGGCCGTCGCGCGACAGGTCGACCGCGAAGGGCCCGTCGGCGCCGCGGCCCAGGACCGCGGTGGTCGAACAGCCGGGCGCCGCCCAGCGCTCGAGCACCCGGGAGGCGTCCTCGTCGCCTCCGACGAGCATCAGCTCGACCGTGTCGGTCCACCGAACGCTCGGCGGCAGACCCTCGCTGCGATCGCGGCTGTCGTCCCGCAGCGGTGCGAGCGCGCGCGCGACCGCCTCCGCCCGGGCGGAGCTGAGCAGGTCAGCGGCCGCGCCCCCGACGGTCGGCGAACCGGTCGCGCGGACCGCGACGCAGGCCGAACCGGTCAGGACGGCGGTTGCGCCGCACTGCTCCGGCAGCAGCCGCGGATCGGACTCCACGCAGACAGCGAAGACGCCGACCGAGCGGCCCGCGGTGAGCACGGCCGCGAGCCCCGCCACGGTCCGCAGCCCGTGGGCGCCGTCGATCACGACCAGGACACAGCGGTCGTCGGTCCCGGCACCGCGGGCGGACCGCGCCTGCTCGACCCGCGCCTCTACCAGCACGGTCAGCTCGGCGACCCGGGCGGCGGCCTGCGCCGGGCCGAGCCCGAACAGCGCCCCGCAACCCTGCCGCCCGTCCGGACGGACGTGCGGCAGCCACCCGGCCCAGTCCCAGGCGCCTGCCGCCGACGGCTCGGCGAGGACAACCACCTGCAGGTCGCGCGGGCTGTGCCAGACCGCCGCCTGGACCACCACCCAGCGGGCGAGGGCCTGGGCGCGAGAGCGGTCGCCACCGATCCCGAGCACACCGGCCGTGGTGAGCGCCACGACGACCGGCACGTCCCTGGCTGTCGTGCAGCCCTCGCGGAGGTCTCCCTCGGCCTCGACGTGCGCCGGCTGGTCGGCGAGCCCGACGCGTACGTCCAGGGTGTCGTCGTCACCGCGCCGTCGCTCCCACAGCCGAAGCCCCGGACCGAGCGCTGTGAGCAGCGTCTGGGCTGCGTCGGGACAGGCCGCGCGGCGGGTCTGCTCGTCGGCCCGGACGGCGGCCTCGAGCCGCGTCTCGGCGAGGTGTCGCTCCGCCCGCCACACCGCCAACTGCTTACGCGTCAGGCGCTTCCCACTGCGCCGGTCGGTCACGACGTTGCCGAGCACCAGCACGGGCGACAGCAGGGTGAACAGCAGGAACGTGGTGCTGCCGGTGACCTGCCACAGCACCACGCCGAGGACGACGGGGGCGAGCACGGCCAGCATGGGGATCGGCGCGCGGTCGCGGGCTTCCGGGCGGGCGGGCACGACGACCTGCACGAGCTCGCGTGGCGGTCGCAGCCGCGGCGGCCGGTGGTAGGCCAGCCGACCGTCGCCGGTCGGGGACAGCGGCGCGGCCGGCTCGGCGGGACCGGTCAGGACGAGACTCGAGCTCCCGATCCGCAGCACAGCTCCCTCTGGCAGGGCAACCGCCCCGGGTCCGACCGGGCTGCCGTCGATGCCGGTGCCGTTGGCCGACCCGAGGTCGACGACCGTCGCAGCGCCGTCCCGGAGGTCCAGTCGGCAGTGCTCCCGGCTGACCTGCTCGTCGTCGAGCCGCATGCGGGCGTCCGGCCCGCGTCCGACGACGACTGGTCCGCCCGTCAGAGCGTGCACCGCCCCTGCATCTGGCCCGCCGACGACGAGCAGCGCGGGAAGCCCGTCGGGCAATGGTGGCTCCGGCGGGGCGTCGACGAGCAGGAGCGCACCCTGGACGAGCGGCGGGGCCCCGAGCAGCGTCTCCGGCCGCAGCGGCACGCCGCCGACGGACAACTGGCCGGTCCGGCCGGCCGGCAACACTTTCGTCAGCAGGACCGGAGCCACCTCCGCGAGGCAGGCGCCGTCCCGGGCCCGGACGACGACGTCCGCCCGAGCACCGGTGGCCGGCACGGACAGGCCGAGGCCAAGCTCCACGTGCTCTCCCGTTCGCCGCAACGATGCTGCGAGCGGTCTACCAGCCGGGCAGGACCTCGCCCGGAAGTTGTCCACAGGGGGTGGCTGAGGCGTCGTACGATGCGCTGATGTCGACGCGATCGGCGCTCGAGGTGGAGCGCAAGTACGAGTTCGTCTCGGGCAGCGCACTCCCCGACCTGATCGGTGTCGCGGGCATCGCCGAGATGCGTCTGCTGGACGTCGAAGAACTCGACGCCACCTACTACGACACGGCCGACCTCCGGCTGACCCTGGCCGGCATCACCTTGCGGCGCCGCACCGGTGGGCGGGACGCGGGCTGGCACCTGAAGCTCCCGGTCGGCGGCGACACCCGCGAGGAGATCAGTCGCCCGGCGCATGGCAACGGCACGACCGTGCCGGCCGAGCTGCGCGCCCTCGTCCGGGCGCGGGTGCGGGAGGCGAAGCTCAAGCCCGTGGTGCGGCTGCGCACGCGTCGCGAGGTGCGTCAGCTGGTCGACGGGGCAGGCCGGGTCCTTGCGGAGTTCGCCGACGACCGGGTCACCGCTGCGGTGCTCGGAGACGCCGCCAGCGCCGAGGTGTGGCGCGAGCTGGAGATCGAGCTCGTGGACGGCGACGAGGCGGTGCTCGACGCTGTCGGGCGTCTGCTGCAGGAGACCGGTGCGGTGCCGACGGGCTGGTCGTCGAAGCTGGCCCACGCGCTCGGGGTCCGCCTTCCGCCCGCCCCGCCGCCGCCGACCCGTGCTCACACGGCGGGTGATGCCGTGCTGCGGCACCTGCGTGAGCAGGTCACCGAGCTCGTGTCGCGCGACCCGGGGGTGCGCCGCGACGCGCCTGACGCCGTGCACAAGATGCGGGTCGCCACCCGCCGCCTGCGCAGCGCCCTTCAGACCTTCCGGCCGGTGCTCGACCGGGTGGCCACCGATCCGGTGCGCGCCGAGCTGACCTACCTCGCGGCGGTGCTCGGCGGGGCGCGCGACGCCGAGGTGCTGCGCGACCGGCTGCGCGCCGCGGTCGGCGCCCTGCCGGTCGAGCTGGTGCTCGGGCCGGTGCTGGCGCGCATCGACACCGAGCTGATCGGTCGGCACCGCGAGGCGCACGATCGGGTCGTCGCCGAGCTGGACGGGGCGCGCTACCTGGCGCTGCTCGACTCGCTCGACCGGCTGCTCGACGACCCGCCCTGGCGGGCACGCGCCCAGCGCCCGGCCCGAAAAGAGCTGCGCCACATGGTGCGGCGGACGTGGGTGAAGCTCGAGGCGGCCGCCGCCGCTGCCGAGGCGGCGCCGACCGCCGAGCAGCGGACCCATCTGCTGCACGAGGCGCGCAAGACGGCCAAGCAGGTGCGCTACGCCGCGGAGGCCTCCGTCGAGGTGCTCGGGCAGGACGCCCGCGCGTTCGCCAAGCGCGTCGAGGCGGTGCAGGAGGCGCTCGGCGAGCACCAGGACAGCGTCGTCGCGCGGGCGCGGCTGCGCGAGCTCGGGGTCGTCGCGCACCTTGCCGGCGAGAACGGCTTCACGTTCGGTCTGCTGTACGGCCTCGAGGCCGGGCGTGCGGACCGTACGGAGGAGGCGTTCGACGAGCTGTGGCCGGCGCTCGCTGGCAAGCACAGCCGCTGGCTGCGTTGAGCGAGCACCGGGTGAACAGATCGGCGAGTTGGTTCCGTTCTCGGCCCCTCTGACCCGAACTACGGCGGCGCGACCGCCGACCCATCGAAGACCGGTATGAGGATGCCGTCGTGCGCTGGGCAGAAGGCGCGCATCGACCTCGACGGCTTCAAGCACGTCAACGACCTACACGGCCACCGGGTGGGGGACGAGCTGCTCCGCGACTTCGGTACGCGGCTGCAAGCCTGCGTACGCCCCGATGACCTCATAGCCCGGCTCGGGGGCGACGAGTTCGGAACCGTTCCCGGTGCGCGGACACCGGGTCACCATCGGGGCCTCGGTGGTTATCGCCGGCTGCGCGGGTGCCCTTCGCCCCCACGACCTCGAGGAGCTGCTCGAGGGCGCCGATGCCGCGATGTACCGCGCGAAGGCCGGTGGCAAGGGTCGCGTCTGCCGGCTCGATGCGGCGCTGGCCATGGTTACCGGACGCGGCTGATATCGCCCAGTTCTCGTCGCAGCGCTGCCTGCGGTTTGCCGCGGAGTCGTCTGCTCTTCACCTGATGGCAGTTGCGTGTGCGCCGGTGGTGGCGACGCCCCGGCCGAGCGGCCGGAGGTCTGATGCGCCGGCCGCCCGAAGGAGTTCTCGTGCTCGTGCGCAGAACCGTCCGCATGCCCCTCGCAGCCGCGGCGCTGACGAGCCTGGCCCTGGCCGCCGGGCTGGCCTCCAGTCCGGTGGCAGGCGCAGCCCCCGACGGTCGTGCCAAGGACCGCGCCGCGCCGACCCGGGTCGACGCCTACCCGATCGTGGTCGGGCACCGCGGCGCCAGCGGCTACCGCCCCGAGCACACGCTGGAGTCCTACCGTCTCGCGATCGCGATGGGCGCCGACTACATCGAGCCCGACGTCGTCAGCACCAGCGACGGGGTGCTCGTCGCCCGCCACGAAAACGAGATCTCAGGTACCACGGATGTTTTTACTCGTCCGGAGTTCGCCGATCGGCAGACGACGAAGACGATCGACGGCAAGGCGCTGACCGGCTGGTTCACCGAGGACTTCACCCTGGCCGAGCTGAAGACGCTGCGCGCCAAGGAGCGGATCCCGGAGCTGCGTCAGGAGAACACGCTGTACGACGGACGCTTCCCCGTGCCTACCCTGCAGGAGGTGGTGGAGCTCGCCAAGACCGAGGGCAAGCGGGTCGGCCGTACGATCGGCGTCTACATCGAGACCAAGCACCCGACCTACTTCGACTCGATCGGGCTCTCGCTCGAGGAGCCGCTGCTCGCCACCCTGAAGCGCGCCGGCCTGGACCGGCAGACGGCGCCGGTGTTCCTGCAGTCCTTCGAGACCGGCAACCTGCGCGAGCTCGACACCCTCACCAAGCTGCCGCTCGTCCAGCTGCTCGGCGGCGGCTCCGGCGGGCCGGCGGACCGGACCGGCACCACCTACAACGAGCTGAGCACCGCTGCCGGCCTTCGCGAGATCGCCTCCTACGCCGACGGGGTCGGGCCGGACAAGAACCGGGTCATCCCACGCACCGCCGCAGGGACGCTCGGCACGCCGACCAGCCTGGTCGCCGATGCGCACGCCGTCGGCCTGCTCGTGCACCCCTACACGTTCCGCAACGAGAACGTCTTCCTGCCCACCGATCTGCGCGTCGGGACCGCTCCGGACGACTACGGCAAGGCCTTCGCCGAGTACGAAGCCTTCTTCCGGGCGGGGATCGACGGCCTGTTCAGCGACAACCCGGACACCGCCGTGGCCGCCCGGGACGCCTTCAACGCGAGCGCGCAGAGGCCGGCCGCCTGAAAGATCCGTCGCGTGGAATGCCCGCCGCATGCTGCTGCTTGTGCAAGTATGTAATCCTGTAATCAGGCGGGGCGTCATGCGTGAGCACAAGAGAGAGACCCGCGGCGGGCCGCGGCGCGGCCCGGGCCGGGAGGAGCGGGACGTGCCCTCGGCCGAGGGCATCGACGGGTGGTTCGCCGGCCGGTTGCCCGACGGCTGGTTCGAGGGCCCGCCGGAGGTGACCGTCGACCGGGACGAGATACTGGTCGTCGGGAAGGTGCCGCCGCCGGACCTGCCGGACGGGGCCGAGCCGGCTCAGCGCACCGCTGCTGAGGCGGGCCGCGTCCAGCGCTTCCGCGAGGAGACGCGGGAGCAGCGGATGCATCTCGCCGACGAAGCCGAGCGACGCTTCGGGCGCAAGGTGGCGTGGGGTGCGTACGCCGGGGACACCAGGCAGGTGTTCACCTCGCTGGCAATCCCGGTCATGACGCGGCTGCGGCAGCCGGAGCGGCAGGTGCTCGACACCCTGGTCGAGGCCGGGGTGGCCCGGTCGCGCTCGGAAGCGCTGGCGTGGTGCGTACGACTGGTCGGCAAGCACTCCGCGGACTGGCTCGAGGAGCTGCGGTCCAGCCTGGAGGCGGTGCAGCGGGTGCGGGGGCAGGGTCCGGCCTGAGCCTGGTCTGCCGAGGGGGATCTTGACAGTCCGTATCCATCGATTATCGTCGCTTGTCGATGAATACTCCATTGCTCTCCAGGGCCGCGGCAGAGCAGTACGCCGACTGGTTCCGGGCGCTGGCCGATCCGACCCGGGTGCAGCTGCTCGCCTGGCTGGCGCAGCAAGCAGAGCCGGTGACCGTGGGCCAGCTGACCGATGCCCTCCCCGTCGGGCAGTCGACGGTCAGCCATCACCTGGCGGCCCTCGCCGCGGTGGGCTTCGTCCAGGTGCAGCGACGCGGGACTGCGTCGCTGTACGCCATCAACCCCGCTTGCCTGCAGTGCTTTCCGAGTGCCGCAGACGTTGTGATGGGCCGCCGTCCCCCCGAGCCGCCGCGACCGTGCGCAACCACCGCGTCAAGGAGTCCGACATGACCGAGCACATCGACATCCGCGAGACTGTCCGGGCGCGCTACGCCGCAGCCGCGAACCAGGCCGCAGCGGGAGAACCCGAGCGGGCCCGGGCGCTGGAGGCGTCCTGCTGCGGCGCCGCACCTGTCACCACCACGAATCCGCAGGGCCATGTCGTTTTCGGCGCCGAGCTCTACGAACCGGCCGCTGCTGAGGGCGCCCCCGCCGGTGCGGTGGCAGCTTCGCTGGGTTGCGGCGTACCCACCGCCGTCGCTGATCTGCACCGGGGGGAGACCGTGCTCGATCTTGGGTCCGGAGGCGGCGCCGACGTCCTGATCTCCGCCCGCCGGGTAGGGCCGACCGGACGGGTGATCGGGGTGGACATGACCACCGAGATGCTCGAGCTGGCGCGGCGCAACGCGGCCGAGGCCGGCGTGAGCAATGTCGAGTTCGTCCAGGGCTACCTGGAGGACCTTCCGCTCCCCGACGGCAGCGTCGACGTGGTGCTGTCCAACTGCGTCATCAATCTGGCCGCCGACAAGAGCGCCGTGCTGCGCGAGGCGGCCAGGGTGCTGCGGCCAGGCGGCCGGTTCGCGGTCTCCGACGTGATCGCCGACCCCGACATGGATGCGGTCACCCGTGCGGACATGCAGCAGTGGACCGGCTGCATCGCCGGTGCACTCACCCGCCAGCAGTTCGAGCGGGCCCTGCGCGACGCCGGCCTCGTCGACGTCGAGATTTCCGAGACCCACCGGGTGCACACCTACGCCGCGGCCGCCATCGTCCGTGCCCGCAAGTCGGCGGACGGCGAGCCGGGGACGTCCCGCCCGGCGTGACCGGTGCAGATCGACCGGCATGTCGGCGGCTGGACGCGCTGACCGTGTTGGCCGAAGCGCCTTGATCGGTTGGGTGAACTGCGTGAGCTGCGCACGGGGGCGGGCCACCCAGCCGATCAGCCCCGACCTGTCCGGATGGCTGGTCCACGGGCCGCCGGTGTGTCAGGGTCTGCCCGTGTCGCACTATCTGGCCACCGCTTTCACCGCCACCGTTCGCGCCGCCCAGGAGCAGTACGGCAGCCGTGCCGGGCTGGCGCGCTGGGCCGACCGGGACGACGGCCCCGACGTGCTCGGGGACGCCGAACGGGAGTTCCTCGCCGAGCAGGACGGCTTCTGCCTGGCCAGCGTCAGCAGCAGCGGCTGGCCGTACGTGCAGTGGCGGGGTGGCCCGCCGGGGTTCCTGCGGGTGCTCGACGACCACACGCTCGGCTGGGCGGATTTCCGCGGGCAACCGGCAGTACCTCTCGGTGGGGAACGCCGCACACGACCCCAGGGTGGCTCTGCTGGTGCTCGATCACGCCCGACAGCAGCGGCTGAAAATCGCTGGCCGGCTGGACTTCCGGGATGCCCGTGAGGACGCCGAGCTCGCCGAGGCGCTGGCGGTCGAGAGCTATGACGCGCGAGTGGAGCGGGCCGCGGTGCTGACGGTGGAGGCGTTCGACTGGAACTGCCCGCAGCACATCACCCCGCGATTTACCGGCGAGCAGATCGCGGCCGCTGTCGCGCCCCTGCACGAGCGGATCGCCGCCCTCGAAGCCGAGCTGGCCGGGGCCCGGACCGGGAACCAGACCAGCGACGAGCCCTGCGCATGGGCGGCCGGGCCCGGGGGAACAGCCACGTCATGAGAATCGGCTCGCTCCTCGTCGTCATCTGGGTGCTCATCGGCGTGCTCGCGGCTTACCAGCGCGACTACTTCGCCCGAGACGGTGGGAGCTGCGCGGAGCTCGGCAACGTGGTGATCACCGTTCTGGCAGGGCCGCTGAACTACCTGGGCGTCAACCCGAAGATCGAGGACTGCGACGTCCCGCAACCCTCGGCCTGAGTAATCCTGCCCAGCCGGCCCAACTGCCGTTGCGCCGCGGCCGACGAAGCACCACGATGTGGCGGACACACACGACGTGACGCCGGGCCAGCAACCGCGAGCCCCGTCCCGCACGACGCCGCACCGCCGAGCCGGGAGAAGGACGCATGCCGTACACCGCCGAGATCAGCCGGGCCAACCCGACCTGCTTCGTGTTCGTCGTGGATCAGTCCGGCAGCATGCAGGACCAGATCGGTGGCGGTGAGGTCGTCCAGCGCAAGGCGCAGGTCGTCTCCGACGCCATCAACCGGCTGCTCTACGAGCTGACCTTGAAGTGCGCGAAGGAGGAGGGCGTCCGGGACTACTTCCACGTCGCCTGCCTCGGCTACGGGGCATCGGTCGGCAGCGCTTTCGCCGGCGCACTCAGGGAACGCGAGATGGTGCCGCTGAGTGAGATCGCCACGAACCCGGCACGTCTGGAGGAACGCACGAAGAAGACGCCCGATGGCGCCGGCGGCCTCGTCGAGCAGACAGTGAAGTTCCCGGTGTGGCTGGACCCGGTCGCCGACGGCGGGACACCCATGACGCAGGCCCTCGCACAGGCCCGGCGGCTGGTCTCCGACTGGGTGGACGCCCACCCGTCATGCTTCCCGCCGGTCGTCCTGCACCTGACCGACGGTGAGAGCACGGACGGGGACCCGTCCACCGCCACGCAGGGCATCATGTCGTTGCTCTCGACCGACGGCAACGCGCTGCTGTTCAACCTGCACGTCTCCAGTGCGGGCGGGACGCCGGCGACATTTCCCGACAACGACGCCGCGCTTCCGGACCAGTTCGCCAAACTGCTGTTCAGCATCTCGTCGTACCTCCCTGAGCACATGAAGGTCTACGCCAAGCAGCAGGGCCTGGCCACCTCCGACGGCACGCGCGGCTTCGTCTACAACGCAGACGTGACATCGATCGTGCAGTTCCTCGACATCGGCACTCGTGCATCCGACCTGCGCTGAGCGGGACGTCTCGGTGCAGGTGGACGCAGTCGCCCACTGGGGGCAGAAGCTTGGCTGCGACCCAAGAGAATACGAAGATGCCTATTCCGTAGGTGCTTCCGGCGATACAGACGTGTGGACACTGTCGGACACGAGCAGGCGTCTGCGCGTGGCGGTGTCCGACGGCGCCACTGAGAGCATGCTGTCCGGCCGTTGGGCCGGAGTTCTGGCCAAGCAGTACACCGCGTCGTCCCGTGCGCAGATGCGCACCTCCATCCGCCGGGCCCAGGACCGCTGGCCTCGGGTCCTTCATGACTACAAGGCGGCCCGCGAGCATGCCGACAAGCCGATCGCCTGGTACGAGGAGCCCGGGTTGGACAGGGGGGCTCATGCGACGCTGCTCGTCGCGGAGTTCCGAGCCAGAGCGGAAAGCGAACCCGGCATGTGGACGGCCGAAGCAGTGGGTGACAGCTGCCTGTTCCAGGTGGCCGGGGACGCCTTGGTGTGTGCGTTTCCCTTCACCGAGGCTGCCCAGTTCGACACGTCTCCGGCTCTGGTCCAGACCGGTCAGCGGAACCGGCGGCTGCTGGACAAGCACTGCCGGCGGGCGGCCGGCAGCTACCGCGATGGCGACACTTTCTTCCTGTGCACCGATGCCTTGGCCGCGTGGTTCCTGGCGCAGGCCGAGCGGAAGGCCGAACCGTGGAGGATCTGGCGCGGCTTCTCCGCCGCCGCTGGTGCGGCCGCGTTTCGCGAGTGGACGGCCGTCGAGCGCTCCGCCGGTCGCCTCAAGAACGACGACGTCACCCTTCTCACCGTGTCGATGGCGTAGGCGACGGTGTCGTGAAGTATCCGAGCGGAGCGGACTACGCCGAGGCGCTGCAGAACACCGCCGCCTGCTTCCGTGACCCCGAGCTCGCCGGTGGCACGGTGCAGAGCACCCCGCTCGGCATGCCACGGGCCATCTCCGGCAACTTCGCCAGCGTCTTCTGCATCGTCAGCCCGCGCGGGAAGCGTTACGCCATCAAGTGCTTCACCCGTCATATCGTCGACCAGCAGGACCGGTACGTCGCTGTCTCCACTGCTCTGGCCGACTTGGACCGGCCGTGGCAGGTCGCCTTCGACTACCAGCAGTACGGCATCTTCGTGCAAGGGCGGTGGTATCCGCTGCTGAAGATGGAGTGGATCGAGGCGCAAGGCCTGCTGCCGTGGCTGGAGGAGCACCTGCACGACTCGGAGGCCATCGCTGACGTGACGGCCGAGTTCGGAGCGGCGGTTTCAGACCTGCAGTCGGCCGGTCTGGCGCACGGCGACCTGCAGCACGGCAACCTTCTCGTCGATCGGGCCGGCCGTCTCCGGGTCATCGACTACGACGGGATGTTCGTGCAGAGCCTGGCCAACCGGGGCGCCGCGGAGATGGGCCACCTCAACTATCAGTCACCCCTGCGGACCATGGACGACTTCGACCAGACCCTCGACCGGTTCGCGGCCTGGCTGATCTACGTGAGCCTGCTCCTGCTCGTCGACGATCCCGGCCTGTGGATCCAGTTCCACGACGAGGGCGAGGAGAAGCTGCTGTTCGGGCGGGACGACTTCGTCGACCAGGAGGTCCTCGAGGCGTTGAGCGGCCCGCCGGAGTTCGACCCTGCTCTGCAATCGCTGCGCTCCTGCTGGGATGCGGACGACCTGGCCCAGGTGCCACCCTTCGACCCTGCTGCCCTGCCGACGCCGAGTGAGATGCTCAGCGGTGACTTCGTCGTCTCGACCGCGCCTGCGGCCGCGTCGCGCGCCCGTCGGACCCGGTCTGCCGAGCCGCTGCCGCCAGTCGAGGACCTCGAGTTCTGCGGGGGACTGCTGCTGTCGCGGACGTCGCTCGCCCTCGCGGTTGTCGGTCTGCTCGGCCTGCCGCTGGCCGTGTTCCTCCCGGTCGCCGGTGCGGCCGTCGCCGTCGCCGGCCTGCTCACCGCAGTGCTGATCGCGGTGCCCGCCTACCGGTCTCAGCCGGAGAACGACGCCCGGCAGTCCGCCGCAGCCGAGCTGGCGGCCAGGCGGCACGACCGGGAGGTGGCCGAGGACCGGCTGGCCGAGGTCCAGCAAGGCGAGCGAGGTGGGGGGGCGAGGGGACCGGGTCGAACGGTCGTGCCCAGCCAGCGGGCTGCGAGCCCGAGCCAGCACGACGCTCAGCGACTTCGCGAGTTGGAGGCTGAGCGGGCGCGCGCGCACGACGCGCTGCAGGAACTGCAGAGCACCGAGGCGGTCCGCCTGCGCGACGCGTTGTCCCGACGCCAGGAGACGCACGTGCAGGCGCTGCTGAAGGCCAACGAGATCGACCGCGCCATCTTGTTGGGTGTCAACCGGAGCCTCGCCCGCCAGCTGGCATCTCGTGGTGTCTTCACGGCAGCCGATCTCACCAGCGTCGAGGTCATCGACGGTGGTGGTCGCTCGGGCAGGGGCCAGACGATGGTTGTTCTGCGCAGTGGTCGTCGTGTCAAGATCGACGGTTTCACGGCGGCCAACGGCAAGAGTCTTCGGTCGTGGTACCTCGGGGAGGTGGCGAAGGCCCAGGCCTCGGCGCCCATCGCCCTGTCGGCGTCCGAGACGGCGAAGATCCGTCAGGGCATCGAGATCGAGCGGCGGCAGCTGAAGTCGGCACAGGCCCGCCTGATGAAGCGCATCTCTCAGGAGAATCGGATGGCCAAGCACCGTGCACAGAATGGCCAGGTGCGGGAACGGCAGAACGACAGTAGGAACGCAGCGGCGGCGGCCCGACGGCTGGTGCTCGGCGCGCAGGACGACCTCGAGGAGGCCCAGTGGGCGGAGCAGGTCGCGGCGCGCCGGGCCGAGTCCTACGCCCGCCTCAACGTCTGGCGCTTCCTGCTGCGCTGATCAGACCTGCATGGCCAAGCGTCTCGAGGCCACGTGATCAGTCGCCGGAGCGCGTCCTCACTCTCGCCAGGAATGCTGTCCGCCCGGACCTGCCCGACAGCATGTCTCACAGCGCTGGTGCGGAATCTCGTAGGAATTGTCAGCGAACGGGGCCGCTGCGCCCTTGCCGTGGAAACGTGTCTTTTGAGTCTTTCGAGCAGGCAGTCATGGACCTCGGGCCAAGTTTATGGCCGTCCGTGGGGTCGTCCTGCCGTCTGCGGGTAACTGCTGGACACCGACATCTGGAGGGCACATGGAGCAGGACAGACTCTCCACCGAGGACGTGGCCAGGCACGACGGCGAGCAGCGGCAGTCGGGCTTCGGTGACGATCGCCCGCAGGAGCGCGATCCGGCAACGCTCATTTTCGGCGACGCCGAGGGTGACGGCCGCGACGACGATCGCCGAACAGAAGCTGACTCAGGCGATCGTGTCCCCGACGATGACGTGGCCTACGGCACTGCGCCGACCGGGACCGAGGCGAGCGCGCCAGAGGACCAACCCGCCCCCCTGCTCAGCGACAGCGAGGCTGATGTCTACCTCGACCGATGGCGGGAGGTCCAGGCGCGCTTCATCGACGACCCGCGAGCCGCAGTCCAGGACGGCGACGGCCTGGTGACCGAGCTGATGCGGTCCCTGACCAATCGTTTCGGCGAGCAGAAGAGCGCGCTCGAGGAGCGGTGGAACAGCGGCGGCCAGCCTGAGACCGAGCAGTTGCGCCGGGCGCTGCAGGACTACCGCTCGTTCTTCGAGCGGCTGCTGAGCACATGACGTCGCTGACGTCCCCTCATTGGACCGCCCCGAAGGAGTTCCTCTCGTGAACGACATCACGATCGTCGTGCTCGTCCTCGTCGTCCTCGTCGTGCTGGCACTGCTCGGATTTTTCCTGGCACGCAAGAAGAAGCGGGACGGGCTGCGCGAGCAGTTCGGTCCGGAGTACGACCGCACCGTCGAACAGAGCGGTAACCGGCGCGATGCAGAGCAGGACCTGCGGGAGCGTGCCGAGCGGCGCAACGAGCTCGACGTGCGTCCTCTCGAGCCGAAGCGGCGGGACCTTTACGCGGCCGAGTGGCGGGTCGCGCAGGAGGATTTCGTCGACCGACCCGCGGAGGCAGTCAGTTCGGCCAACACACTTGTCGAACGGGTCATGAAAGAGCGCGGCTATCCGGTTGGTGATTTCGAGCAGATGTCACGCGACCTGTCCGTCGACCATGCGAATGTGATGAGCGAGTATCGGGCGGCCCACGAGATCTCGGTGCTGAACGACCGCAAGCAGGCCACCACGGAGCAGCAACGTCAGGCCATGGTGCATTACCGGTCGCTGTTCGCCGACCTGCTTGGAGACGGCGACCAGGAAGGCGGACCGGCGACGCACTCCGGCGATTCCGGCCACCGCGAGTCCCGCTGAGAGCGAGCTTCGAACAGCGTAAGCCGGTCGTGGTGATCGAGGCCCGCGACGAGCCTTCTTGCCGCGTCGCCGCCCCGCCCTTGCGGTGCCGCAATGCGCATCGACTCGGCGGTCACCTCGATCAGCTGGATCCCCTCGGAAGCCGTCGCGGGCCTGACCAAGATGCCGTTCGCCGGCGGTATCGCGCACTATGACGACCCGCCGCCCGATGTCGTGGGCGGCGAGCAGGAGCTCACCTCGTTGCGCGACGCCGACCGGTTCCGGTTCGCCAACCGGCTGCAGGGCTGGATCGAGGTCGACGAAGGCCCGATCATCGGCTACGGCCAGGACGGTTGGGGGCTTCTCGGGTCGACCACCATGACGCCCGGCTTA
>JAHWJP010000051.1 GCA_019348355.1 Actinomycetota bacterium | reverse complement strand
AGCCCGTACGCCTCGTCGTCGTCGAGGTAGACGGTCGGCCACAGCCGGTCCTCGGGCAGGCCGTAGCCGCCGTCGGCCTGGCTCCTGGTCAGCAGCTCCCACGCCAGGGGGATGGCGCCCTCCTTGAAGTAGTCGCCGAAGGAGAAGTTGCCGGCCATCTGGAAGAACGAGCCGTGCCGGGTGGTCTTGCCGACCTCCTCGATGTCGAGGGTGCGCACGCACTTCTGCACGCTCGTGGCGCGCTCGTACGGAGCCGGCGACTCGCCGAGGAAGTACGGCTTGAACGGCACCATGCCGGCGTTGACCAGCAGCAGCGTGGGGTCGTCGGCAATCAGCGAGGCCGACGGGACGACGGTGTGGCCGCGCGCCTCGAAGTGGTCGAGGAAGCGACGGCGGATGTCGTCGGACCTCATCTGACGTCGGGCTCCAGCCCGCCGGTGTGGCCAGGGGAGTCGACGACGTCGTGGCTGCCGTCGAGGCCCAGGGTCACCCGCAGCTCGTCCTCGCGTACGGCCATGATCTCGCGCAGCTCGGCCGTGAACTCGCGGATCGACCCGGAAAGCCCACCGAAGGCACCCGCGAGCGACTGCTGCACCCCGACGGGGGTGAACCGCTGCGCGGCCGAGGCGGCCTTGCGCACGACGAGCACCCCGGCCACCGCGCCGAAAGCGATGTAGATCAGGCGCCGGCTCATCGCCGGGCCTTCTTCGAACTCTTGAGCTCTTCGCGCACCCGCTTGTTGACGTCCTTCTCCTGCCGCTTGCCGGCGATGGAGCGCACGCCGTAGGAGAAGGCGGCCACTTTGATGATCGGGCTGCCGAGCGTCGCGGCGAACAGCGACGTCAAGGCGGACACGTTCCCGGTCATCGACTGCACGTTGGCGGTGATGGCGTCGACGCGGACCAGCTCCTCGTTGACGTGCGTCACGGTGGTCGTGACCTCGCCGAGCAGCGGGGAGATCTTCAGGTTGAGGTCAGCGACCAGCCGGGTGGTCTCCTCGACCGTCCCGGCGGTCTTGTCGACGGTCTTGGCGAGCTTGAAGACGACGTAGCTCAGCATGAGCATCAAGGTGGCGAACCCGATGGCCGCGATGAGGGCTGCGACCTGGCCGATGCTGATCATCTAGGCGTGTCCTTCGGCTGGGCGGCGAGGGCTGCGAGCTCCTCGTCGGTGGGGGGTGCGGGCCTGCACCTGGGCCGGAAGCCGGTCGCGGCATCCTCGGGCACGACTCCACGGTCCCCGCGCAGCACCTCACGCAGTCCCGCGAGCCGCTGCGAGGCGACGCGCTCGACTCCCAGGCCGCCCGGCGAGAAGTACTCCCGCCCGACGACCGGGTCGGGCGCGTACTGCTGCGCCACGACCTTTCCCGGGAAGTCGTGAGGGTATCGGTACCCGGCGACCCCGAGCTTCCTGGCACCTGGGTAGTGCCCGTCGCGCAGGTGCGGGGGCACCGTTCCGGTCCGTCCGGCGCGGACGTCGGCGAGCGCACTCTCGATCGCCGCGAGCACGGCGTTGCTCTTCGGGGCGAGTGCGAGATGGACGGTCGCCTGAGCCAGATTGAGCCGGGCCTCGGGCATCCCGATCAGCTCCAGGGCCTGGGCCGCCGCGACCGCCGTCTGGAGCGCCGACGGATCGGCGAGGCCGATGTCCTCACTGGCCAGCACGACCAGCCGCCGGGCGAGGAACCGAGGATCCTCGCCGGCCTCGAACATCCGGGCCAGGTAGTGCAGGGCCGCGTCGACGTCCGAGCCGCGGATCGACTTGATGAAGCCGCTGATGACGTCGTAGTGCTGGTCACCCTCGCGGTCGTAGCGCACTGCCGCCTTGTCGACGGCCTGCTCGAGCAGGGCCAGCGTGACGCGGTCGCTCGCGCCTGCAGCGGCCTCCAGCGCAGTCAGGGCCCGGCGGGCGTCACCGCCGGACAGCCGGACGAGGTGGTCGACGGCCTCGTCGTCCACCCGCACCTGCCCGCCGAACCCGCGCTCGTCGGCCAGCGCCCGCGTGACGACGACCCGGATGTCGGGGTCGGTGAGCGGCTCGAGGGTGAGCAGCAGGGAGCGCGACAGCAGGGGCGAGATGACGCTGAAGAAGGGGTTTTCGGTCGTCGCAGCGACCAGGGTCACCCAGCGGTTCTCCACGCTGGGCAACAGCGCGTCCTGCTGGGTCTTGGAGAAGCGGTGCACCTCGTCCACGAACAGGACCGTCTGCGCACCGGTCTCACCGAGTGCCCGCTTGGCCTCCTCCACCACCTGGCGGACGTCCTTCACGCCCGCGGTGACCGCTGACAGCTCCCGGAAGCGCCGCCGGGTGGAGCTGGCGATGACCTTTGCCAGCGTCGTCTTGCCGGTGCCGGGCGGTCCCCACAGCACGACGCTGAGCGGCGCGTCCCCCTCGACCAGCCGGCGCAGCGGCGCACCGGGGCCGAGCAGGTGGCGCTGTCCGACGATCTCGTAGAGCGTGCGGGGCCGCATCCGCACCGCGAGGGGAGCCACCCGGTCGGCCGCCTCCTGCTCCGCGGCGTCGAACAGGGAGTCGCCGGTCACCCCCTGCACCCTACGGGGCGGTCACTTAGATGCGCGGGCTGTCCAGGCGCAGCGGGCCGTCGCCACCGGCACGGTAGGGAGTCTGCGGGCCGAACGGCTGCTGGTCGCTGGTGAAGTTCTCGGCCCGGGGCGCGGCGTAGTCGAACGCCTCGTCGAGGGAGGTCACCCCGTCACGGTTGGCATCGCCGCGCTGCTGGCGGAATCCTTCGTCGAACAGCATGCCGGTCCACACGCTGTAGCCGGTCTGGGGGTCCTCGTAGGACTTCTCGTCCACCTGGCTGGATGCCGTCACGCGGTGTCGCGGTGAGGACAGCCCGTCATCGAAGCCGGCCGCCTCGCAGCCGCTGAAGCTGCTCCACGCCGTCCCGCGGATCCCTTGCAGTGCCCGGACGACGTCGGTGTCGGCGAGAAAGGCGCTGTCGTAGGGCCAGAGGAACTCGCGTCCGCCGCGCTGCTTCACGTGCCCGGAGAACTGGAAGAGCGAGAAGGTCGTGGGGCTGCTGTTGGCCTGCAGCCAGCGCATGCCCTCGGCGATCGCCTGACCGGTCGCCTGACCGTCGATCAGCATCCGGATCCGGTCCTCCCGCCAGCCGTTGCGCAGCAGGACGTCGCGCACCAGCCGGGCGTCGTTGGCCCCGCCGACGGTGCTCTTGACCCGGCCGGCGTAGTCCGTCACACCGATGATCAGCGCCCAGCGGTCCTCCGGGGTGGCCGCCGGCGGAGGGGGCGGGGGCTGCGGCTGCGGCGCGGGGCGCGGGCCGAGCAGCGGCGGCAAGGGCGGGATCACGCTGGGGCTCGCGACAGCGGTGGCCCCGGTCAGACCCAGCAGCAGAGCCATCGACAGTCCTACGACGCAACGACGCATGTCACTCCTTTGCACGGCCCGGACGGCTGAGGGACCCTTACCCACCGTGACTGTCTTATCCCATTTGGCCGCAACCGGGCGCGTCGACTCAGTCCGCCGCCGGCGCCGCGTCGATCCCGGCCTCCTTGCGCTGCTGCTCGGTGATGGCGGTCGGCGCTCCGGTGAGCGGGTCGAAGCCGGCGCCGGTCTTGGGGAAGGCGATGACCTCGCGCAACGAGTCGGCGCCGGCCAGGAGCATGACCACCCGGTCCCAGCCGAAGGCAACTCCGCCGTGCGGTGGCGGGCCGTAGGCGAAGGCGTCGAGCAGGAAGCCGAACTTCTCCTGGGCCGCCTCGGGACCGATGCCCATGAGGTCGAAGACGCGCTGCTGGACATCCCTGCGGTGGATGCGGATCGATCCGCCGCCGATCTCGTTGCCGTTGCAGACGATGTCGTACGCGTAGGCCAGCGCCTGGTCGGGGGCCTGCTCGAAGCGGTCGATCCACTCGGGCTTCGGGGAGGTGAACGCGTGGTGCACCGCCGTCCAGGCACCCTCACCGACGGACACGTCACCGCTCGAACCGGCCGGCTCGAACAGCGGCGCGTCCACGATCCAGACGAACTCCCAGCGGCTCTCGTCGATGAGACCGCAGCGTCGACCGATCTCCAGCCGGGCCGCCGCCAGCAGCGCCCGGGACGAGGTCGGCTCACCGGCAGCGAAGAAGACGCAGTCGCCGGGGGCGGCGCCGACATGGCCGGCGATACCGGCCAGCTCGTCGACCGAGAGGTTCTTGGCGACCGGGCCGGTCAGCGTCCCGTCCGGCTGCACCAGCACGTACGCGAGCCCGCGCGCTCCACGCTGCTTGGCCCACTCCTGCCAGGCATCGAGCTGCTTGCGGGGCTGGGCGGCACCTCCGGGCATCACGACCGCCCCGACGTACGGCGCCTGGAACACACGGAAGGGCGTGTCGGCGAAGAAGTCGGCGCACTCGACGAGCTCAAGCTCGAAGCGCAGATCGGGCTTGTCGTTACCGAACCGGCGCATCGACTCGGCGTAGGTGAGCCGCGGGATCGGCAGCGGGACCTGCACCCCGATTAGCGCCCACAGCGCCGCGACGACCTGCTCGCCGACGGCGATCACGTCGTCCTGGTCGACGAAGCTCATCTCGATGTCGAGCTGGGTGAACTCCGGCTGTCGGTCGGCACGGAAGTCCTCGTCGCGGTAGCAACGCGCGATCTGGTAGTAGCGCTCCAGCCCGGCGACCATCAGCAGCTGCTTGAACAGCTGCGGTGACTGGGGCAGGGCGTACCACGCCCCGGGCTGCAGCCGGACCGGCACCAGGAAGTCCCGGGCCCCCTCGGGCGTGGAGCGGGTGAGGGTCGGCGTCTCGACCTCCAGGAACCCGTGTGCGTGCAGCACCTCACGCGCGGCGCGGTTGACCTCGCTGCGCAGGTGCATCGCCGCGGCCGGCCCACTCCGGCGCAGGTCGAGGTAGCGGTGTCGCAGCCGCGCCTCCTCCCCCACCTCCACGTGGTCGTCGATCGGGAAGGGCAGCGGCGCCGACTCGCTGAGGATCTCGACCTCGGCGGCGACGAGTTCGACCTGCCCGGTCGGCAGGGCGTCGTTGGCGTTGCCCTCGGGGCGCAGCCGCACCTCACCTGTCACCCGCAGGCAGAACTCGCTGCGCAGCCCGGACGCGACCACCTCGTCCCGCACGACGACCTGCGCGACGCCGCTGCGGTCACGCAGGTCCAGGAAGGCGACGCCACCGTGGTCGCGGCGCCGGGCCACCCAGCCGGCCAGGGTGACGGTGCTGCCGGCGTGCTCCGGCCGCAGGGTCCCTGCCTCGTGGGTGCGCATCACCGCTGTGCCTCCAAGTGGTCCACCAGCGTGTCCAGGGTGACGGCCGTCTGACTACCGTCGCGCAGGTCCTTCACCTGGGCGACACCGGCCTCGAGGTCGCGGTCGCCCAGCACCACGGCGTGCGTCGCGCCGCTGCGGTCGGCGGCCTTCATCGCACCCTTCATCCCCCGATCGCCGTAGGCGAGGTCCGCGCTCGTGCCGCCGCGCCGCAGCTCCCCGACGAGCGCGACAGCGCGAGCCTTGGCCGTCGCCCCGAGCGGGACGAAGAAGACCGCCGTGGACGGCGGCGTCGCCGCGACCACCGCTTCGGCCTCGAGCGCCAACAGCGTGCGGTCGACGCCGAGCGCCCAGCCGACGCCCGGCAGCGGCGGGCCGCCGATCACCTGGGACAGCCCGTCGTAGCGGCCACCGGCGCCGACCGTGGACTGCGCCCCGAGCAGCGGGTGCACGAACTCGAAGGTCGTCCGCCGGTAGTAGTCCAACCCGCGTACCAGCCTTGGGTCGTCGACGAACGGCACGCCGAGGTCGGTCAGGTGCTGCCGGACCGCGTCATGGTGGGCCTTCGCGGCGGTCCCGATTCCGTCGGTCAGCAGCGGGGCGCCGGCCGTCGCCGTCCGCACCTCCGGTCGCTTGTCGTCCAGCACCCGCAGCGGGTTCTTCTCGATCCGCCGGTCGGTCTCGGCGTCGAGCCCACCGACCCGAGGTGTCAGCCACTGCCGCAGCCGCTCGCTGTAGCCGGCCCGGTCCTCCGGGTCACCGAGGGTCGCGAGGTGCAGCACGAGCGAGGTCAGCCCGAGAGCGCGGTACGCCTGGTCGGCCAGCGCGACCAGCTCGGCGTCCAGGGCGGGATCGTCGGTCCCCATCGCCTCGGCGCCGACCTGGGTGAACTGCCGCTGGCGGCCGGACTGCGGCTGCTCGTAGCGGAACATCGGGCCGGCGTACCAGAGCTTGACCGGCAGAGCGCCGCGCTCGAGACCGGCGGCGAGCACGGCGCGCACCGCCCCGACGGTGCCCTCGGGCCGCAGCGTCAGGGAACGCTCGCCGCGGTCGGTGAACGTGAACATCTCCTTGCTCACGACGTCGGTGGTCTCCCCCACGCCGCGCGAGAACAGCGCAGTCTCCTCGAAGGCGGGCAGCTCGAGATAGCCGTAGCCGGCGAGGCGCAGCGGCGCCACCATCGCGTCGCGGACGGCCAGCAGCCGCCCCGAGCGGGGTGGGACGTAGTCGGGGACACCCTTGGGCGGGGCGAAGCTCACAGCCCGCGCCCGGGTGGAGCAGGCGGCAGGTCCTGCAGATAGGGGTTGTCGGCGCGCTCGCGCCCGATCGTCGTCGCCGGTCCGTGGCCTGGCAGCACGACGGTCTCGTCGGCCATCGGCAGCACGACGGTGGACAGCGAGTGCTGCATCGCCGGCCAGCTGCCACCCGGCAGGTCGGTGCGCCCGATCGAGCCGGCGAACAGCACGTCCCCCGACAGCAGCACGGGAGCACCCGCCTCGCCGTCGACCTCGTCGCCGGGCAGCCGGAAGACGACCGAGCCCGGGGTGTGCCCCGGCGCCAGGTCGATGCCCATGCGCAGCCCGGCGAGCTCGAGCGGCTCGGCCGGGTCGAGAAGGCGCACGTCGTCGGGCTCGCTCCACTCCAAGCGCCCACCGAACAGCTCCGCCGTTCCCGCCGAGAGGTACTTCACCGGGTCGGCGAGCTGGTCGCGATCGGCCGGGTGGATGTAGGCCGCGATCCCACGCGCCCCGCACACCGGCGTGACCGAGAAGGTGTGGTCCAGGTGCCCGTGCGTCAGCAGGACCGCGACCGGCTGCAGGTCGTGCTCCCGCAGCAGCTCGTCCAGCTGGTCCTGCACGCCGAGGCCCGGGTCGACGACGACGCACTGCTCCCCCGGGCCTGGTGCCACGACATAGCAGTTCGTGCCGAAGGCCTGCGCCGGGAACCCACGGACGAGCACGGACGTCCTCTCGATCAGGTCTCTGCGGTCTTGCCTGCGCGGCGGGACCGCCGGCGTGCCGACCCTACCGGCGGCGCCACCAGCGGCCGATCGAGAATCCCTACACTGCGCCGCGACCGTGAACGCAGAGCTCCAGGAGGAAACGGCGTGGCGAGCAGCAAGCGCGAGAAGGAGCTCGCCCGGCAGCGGGCCGAGCGGCAGGCGGCCCGTCGTGCCGCTGCCGCCGCCCGCCGCAAGCAGCGCAACGCCGTGCTGGCCAGCGTGCTGGCCGTGGTCCTGGTCGCCGGCGCGGTGATCGGCCTCGCGCTCGCCGCCCAGTCAGGCGGGGACGACGAGCTGGCGGCCCCTGACCCTGAGGCAAGCGCCGAGCCGTCCCCGGACGCCTCGCCGCTACCGCCCGGCAGCTGCCTCTACACGCCCACCGCCGATCCGGCCAGCAAGCCCGCTCCGCTGCCGCCGGCCGAGGACGTCGAGGACGAGCAGGCGTTCACGGCCACCCTGACGACGAGCCAGGGCCCGATCGTCCTGGAGCTCGACAGCGCCGCGGCTCCCTGCACGGTCAACAGCTTCGTCTCGCTGGCGCAGGCCGGTTTCTTCGCAGACACTCCGTGCCACCGTCTGCTGACCGGCGAGTCGACCAGCATCCTGCAATGCGGTGACCCGACCGGCACCGGGACCGGCGGTCCCGGCTATCAGTTCGCCGACGAGAACCTCGACGGGGCAACATATCCCCGCGGCACCCTGGCGATGGCCAACGCCGGTCCAGGAACCAACGGCAGCCAGTTCTTCCTCGTCTTCGGCGACAGCATGTTCCCCCCCGACTACACGCCGTTCGGCACCATCACCGCCGGCCTCGACGTGCTCGACAAGGTCGCCGCCGGCGGGACGACAGGCATCGCGCCGACTCTGCCCGTTCAGGTCATCTCGGTCGAGGTCGCTCCTCAGGCCGGGTAGCCAGGTAGCCGCCTCGTCCCGAACTGAACCGCAGGCACGGCCCGGCCGTACGGACTGCCAGACGGACGCATCCGCACCGTTTGCCGGGGGGCAGGGCGTCGGCTGGTACCGCGCGGGTCCGCTGCCCGGGGACGTGGGGGCCGCTGTCTTCGCGGGGCACATCGATCTCAACGGCCGGCAGGGGGTGTTCTCCCGACTGTCGACGATGCGCCCCGGCCAGGAGATCGACACCGTACGGCCGGACGGGACCCCGGTGCGCTTCGTCGTCACCCGGGTCGAGCAGCACCCGAAGAACGCCTTCCCGACCGATGCGGTCTACGGGCCGACCGACTCCCCCGAGCTCCGCCTCATCACCTGCGGAGGGTCGTTCGACCGTGGCCGCGGCAGCTACCGCGACAACATCGTCGTCTTCGCCCGATTGGCTTGACTGCGCGGGCGTGACGGCCCGCACGTGGCCCGCGCCCTCACGTACGACCGTGCAGGAAGTCGAGGTAGTCGCGCCGTTGCCGACGAGCCACCTCAGCCCCTAGACCGTCGGCGATCTGCTGGAACCGGCGCCGGCGCATCCCCGCCGCCCGAGGTACGCCCCCCACAGCAGGGCAACAACGAGCAGCCCGCCGAGCAGCAGCTCCCAGCTCACCGGAGCGACGCCGCGCTCGCCAGGCGGCTAATTGGTGACCCGGTAGGCGTCGTAGACCCCTTCGACGCCACGCACCTGGGTGAGCAGGTGGCCCAGGTGCTTCGGGTCACCCATCTCGAAGGTGAAGCGGGACACCGCAACCCGGTCGCGGGTGGTGGTGACCGTCGCGGACAGGATGCTGACGTGGGCGTCGGACAGCACTCGCGTGACGTCCGACAGCAGCCGGGTGCGGTCCAGCGCCTCGCACTGGATCGCCACGAGGAACATCGAGCCGGCCGTCGGCGCCCACTCCACCTCCACCACCCGGTCGGTGTCGGCGAACAGCGGGCCGGCGTTGACGCAGTCGCCGCGGTGCACCGACACACCGCGGCCCCGGGTGACGAACCCGACCACCTCGTCGCCCGGGACAGGGGTGCAGCACCGGGCGAGCTTGACCCAGACGTCTGAGACACCCCGCACGACGATGCCGGGGTCGGAGGCGGGCCGGGGCCGGCGTACCGGCTTGGTGGGAACGGCGGTCTCGGCCAGGTCCTCGGTCGCTCCCTCGGTGCCCCCGAGACCAGCCATGATCCGCTGTACGACGTGCTGGGCGGACACCCGGTTCTCGCCGACCTCGGCGTAGAGCGCTGTCACGTCCGACAGGTGCAGCTCCTTGGCGAGGTTGGGCAGCGCCTCCCCGGCGAACAGCCGCTGCAGCGGCAGCCCCTGCTTGCGCACGGTCCTGGTGATGGCCTCCTTGCCCGCCTCGATGGCGTCCTCGCGCCGCTCCTTGGCAAACCACGCCTTGATCTTGTTGCGCGCCCGCGGGCTCGTGACGAACCCCAGCCAGTCCTGGCTGGGGTGCGCGCCCTCTGCCTTGCTGGTGAAGATCTCGACGACATCGCCGTTGTCGAGCGGGGACTCGAGCGCGACCAGCCGGCCGTTCACGCGGGCGCCGATGCACCGGTGACCGACCTCGGTGTGCACGGCGTAGGCGAAGTCGACCGGCGTCGCCGCAGCCGGCAGGCTGACCACATCACCCTTGGGCGTGAAGACGAACACCTCGGTGGAGTGCAGGTCGAAGCGCAGCGAGTCCATGAACTCGCCGGGGTCGGCCGACTCCTTCTGCCAGTCCAGGAGCTGACGCAGCCAGGCCATGTCGTCGCCCCGAACGCCCTTGCCGCCTGCGGTGCCCGGCCCGGCGAGCTGCCCGCCCTCCTTGTACTTCCAGTGCGCCGCGATGCCGTACTCCGCGCGGCGGTGCATCTCCTGCGAGCGGATCTGCATCTCGACCGGCTTGCCCTCGGGGCCGATGACAGTGGTGTGCAGCGACTGGTACATGTTGAACTTGGGCATCGCGATGTAGTCCTTGAACCGGCCCGGCACCGGCGACCACAGGGCGTGCACCGTCCCGAGGGCCGCGTAGCAGTCCCGCACATCGTCGACGAGCACCCGGATGCCGACCAGGTCGTAGATGTCGGTGAAGTCCCGACCCCGGACGATCATCTTCTGGTAGATCGAGTAATAGTGCTTGGGTCGGCCGGTGACGCCGGCCTTGATCTTCGCGGCCTTGAGGTCGTGGCTGATCCGCTCGACGACCTCCGCCAGTTGGGTGTCGCGCGAGGGCGCGCGCTCGGCCACGAGGCGCACGATCTCGTCGTACCGCTTGGGGTAGAGGGTGGCGAACGCCAGGTCCTCCAGCTCCCACTTGAGGGTGTTCATGCCGAGCCGGTGGGCCAGCGGCGCGAAGATCTCCAGCGTCTGCCGGGCGATCCGCTCCTGCTTCTCCTGCTTGAGCCAGCGCAGCGTGCGCATGTTGTGCAGCCGGTCGGCGAGCTTGATGACCAGCACCCGCGGGTCGCGGGCCATCGCGACGACCATCTTGCGGATCGTCTCGGCCTCGGCCGTCCCGCTCTCCCCGCCGAACTGCACCTTGTCGAGCTTGGTGACGCCGTCGACGAGGTGGGCGACGTCGGCACCGAAGTCGCGGGCGACGTCCTCGAGGGAGAAGTTGGTGTCCTCGACGGTGTCGTGCAGCAGGGCCGCCACCAGGGTGGTGGTGTCCATGCCCAGCTCGGCGAGGATGGTCGCCACCGCGAGGGGATGGGTGATGTACGGGTCGCCGCTGCGCCGCGTCTGGCCCTCATGGCACTGCTCAGCGACCGCGTAGGCGCGTACGACGGCTCGCTGGTCGGCCTTGGGGTGGCTCGCGCGGATCGTCCGCGTCAGTGGCTCGAGCACCGGCGGGGTGCCGCCGGCCTTGGCGGCGGTCAGCCGGGCGAGCCGGGCCCGGACCCGGCGGCCGGAGGGGAAACCTTCGCCCTGCTCGACGCCGACGGACTCCTCCGGGCGCGCAAGATCCTGGCCCTGCGGAGGCTGCGTCGCGGCGGGTGGCAGGGCCGCTTCCGGGCGGAGCTCGGACGCCACGGGCGGCTCCTGGGGTGTGGAACGGATACTCAGTGTAAGGACGGCGGGGTGCCCGGCCTTCCCGCACCCCGGAAGCGGTGCCTGTGATCCCGACTCAGTAGGCGAGCAGGGCGTGCACGGGAATGCCCGGGTGCTCGGCTGCGAGGGCGGCGCTCCCGGACAAGAAGCCGAGCTCGAGCAGCACCGAGAACCCGACGACCTCGGCGCCCGCCGCCTGGACGAGGCGTGCCGCGGCCGCGGCCGTGCCGCCGGTGGCGAGCACGTCGTCGACGACGAGCACCCGGTCGCCCGGCGAGAAGGCGTCCCGATGGACCTGCAGGACGTTCTGGCCGTACTCCAGCGCGTAGGCCGTCTCATGCGTGGGGCCGGGCAGCTTGCCGGGCTTTCGCACGGGGACGAACCCGGCGCCGAGCCGGTAGGCGGCCGGAGCGGCGAGGATGAATCCGCGGGCCTCGATCCCCACCACCTTGTCGACCCCGTGATCGACGTGATGGGCGACCACGGCGTCGACCGCTGCGGAGAACGCGTCGTGGTCGGCGAGCAGCGGCGAGATGTCCTTGAAGACGACGCCAGGAGTCGGGAAGTCCAGCACGTCGACGATGCGCGAGCGCAGCAGCTCCGACGGGCTCACGCCGGTTCGTTCGTCTGCGGTTGCTCCGAGGATGACGGTGGCTCCGGCAGGACCCGGACGACGGCTGCGCGGGCGAACCGCACCTGCACCCCAGGAGCGATCTCGAGCACCACGTCGTCGCCGTCGATCGCCGCGACGCGCGCGTGGATGCCGGCGGTGGTGATCACCTGGCTGTCGACAGCGAGCGCGGCCTGCACCTGCGCGAGCGCCCGCGCCCTCGCCCGCTGCGGGCGGATGGCCAGCAGGTAGAGCCCGAGGATGAGCAGGGCGAAGAACAGGATCTGCTGCAGCGCCTGACCGCCGTCGTCCACGAGTTGCCTCCGTCGTCGGGGTCGCCCAGCCTAGTGACCCGCGTCCGTTCACTCACCCGCCCCAGCCGGCCACACCCTCCAGCAACCCACCTGCCTCGGCCCCCACCCACTGCCTCGGCCCACCCCAGTTGATCATCCGCAGGATCGCCGCACTCAGGCGGGAAGCTCAGGCCCTACGGCGGCGATCCTGCGGATGATCTTCAGGGATGCGGCAGGGGTGCGGCGTGGAGGGGTATGGCAGGGGCGCAGCAGCGGCACGGTTGCTCAGCCGGCGTCGCCGAGCTCGAACGGCAGGACGTCGACCGGCCCGGGCGGCCGCAGCCCGAGGTGGACCCACGCGGCCGGGGTCGCCACCCGACCTCGGGGGGTGCGCACGATCAGGCCGGACCGGACGAGGAAGGGCTCGGCGACCTCCTCGACGGTCTCGGGCTCCTCGCTCACCGCCACCGCAAGCGTCGACAGCCCGACCGGTCCCCCGCCGAACCGGCGGACGAGCGCGCCGAGCACCTCGCGGTCCAGCCGGTCCAGGCCGAGCTCGTCCACGTCGTAGACCGCGAGCGCCGCCTGCGCCACCGCGCGGTCGACGGTGCCGTCGGCGCGGACCTCGGCGTAGTCGCGGACCCGGCGCAGCAACCGGTTCGCGATGCGCGGGGTCCCCCGCGAGCGGCCGGCGATCTCGGCGGCGCCGTCGGGGCGCAGGTCCACCTCGAGCAGTCCGGCGCTGCGCACCAGCACCCGCTCGAGCTCGGCCGGCGTGTAAGGCTCCATGTGGGCGGTGAAGCCGAAGCGGTCCCGCAGCGGTCCGGTCAACAACCCGGAGCGGGTGGTCGCCGCGACGAGCGTGAAGGGCGCGACGGCGAGCGAGATGGCGGTCGAGCCCGGTCCCTTGCCGACCACGACGTCGACCCGGAAATCCTCCATCGCCACGTAGAGCAGCTCCTCTGCGGGGCGGGCGATCCGATGGATCTCGTCGATGAACAGCACCTCGCCTGCCGACAGGCTGCTGACCAGGGCGGCGAGGTCGCCGGCCCGCTCGAGCGCCGGCCCGCTCGTGATGCGGATCCCGGCGCCGAGCTCAGCCGCGATGATCATGGCCAGGGACGTCTTGCCGAGACCGGGAGCCCCGGACAGCAGCACGTGGTCTGGCGGGCGGCCGCGCCGGCGCGCGCTCTCCAGCACCAGCGAGACCTGCTCGCGGACCCGCTCCTGCCCGATGAACTCGTCCAGCCGCTTGGGCCGCAGCGCGGCCTCGACGACGCGCTCGATGTCACCGGCATCGGCGCGGACGAGGCCGGGAGCGGCCCGGGTCTCCAGCTCCGCGAGCTCGCGGGCCACCAGCTCCTCCTCAGCGCTCACCTGGTCCGCCCGAGCTGCGCGAGCGCCTCGCGCAGCAGATCCGGCACGTCCGCGTCGCCGGCCGTCGGGTGGGCGGCCGCGACCCCGACCACGACCTCGTCGGCCTGGGCGGTGCTCCAGCCGAGCCCGACCAGGGCCTGCGTCAGGGTGTCGCGCCAGCCGGGCGGACCACCCGGGGCCGGCGTGGCGCCGACCCCGGGCCGAAGCCTGTCTTTCAGCTCGAGCACCATCCGCTGCGCGCCCTTGCGCCCGATGCCCGGGACCAGGCACAGCGCCGTCAGGTCCTCGGTGGCGAGGGCCCGGCGCAGGGCGTCGGGGGTGTGCACGGTCAGCACCGCCTGCGCGAGCCTCGGCCCGACCCCGGAGGAGGTCTGCAGCAGCTCGAACACGCCGCGCTCGTCGTCGTCGGCGAAGCCGTAGAGGGTCAGGCTGTCCTCACGCACCACCAGGCTGGTGGCCAGCAGCGCTGACTCCCCCACCCGCAACCGGGCGCGGGTGCCGGCGGTCGTGTGGACGGCCAGCCCGACACCGCCGACCCGCACGACCACGCCGTCGGCGGTCAGCGCACTCACCGTCCCCTCGACGGTCGCGATCACCGGCCGGCTCCGGTGGCGGCGCTGGCGAGCCGGGCCTGCGCCGGCCCGCGCCAGAGGTGACAGATGGCGAGCGCCAGCGCGTCGGCGGCGTCGGCCGGCTTGGGCGAGGCGTCCAGCCGCAGCAGCCGCGCCACCATCGCCCCGACCTGGTCTTTGTCGGCGCGCCCCGACCCGGTCACCGCCGCCTTGACCTCCGACGGGGTGTGCAGCGCCACCGGCAGTCCCCGCCGCCCCGCGCACAGGATGGCGACGGCCCCCGCCTGGGCGGTGCCCATCACCGTGCGCACGTTGGCCTGCGAGAACACCCGCTCCACCGCCACGGCGTCGGGCTGGTGCAGGTCCAGCCAGCTCTCGAACGCCCGCTCGAGGACGGCCAGGCGATCACCCAGCCCGTCGGCGGCCGGCGTGCGCACCACCCCGACCGCCACCAACGCTGCCCGGCCTGGCGAGCCCTCGACGACGCCCAGGCCGCACCGGGTCAGCCCGGGGTCGACGCCGAGCACCCGCACCGCTGCCTCCACCTTCACTACGCCGATCGTACGAACGTGCGTTCGGTCCGGAGCGTACGACGGGCGCCCGACACCGGCCGGTAGGCGCGCCCGGCAGGCACCACCTGACCGCCTACAGAAGCTTGTGGGAGGACAACGGAACAGTCAGCCGACCCGCTCGAGCACCTCGTCGCTGACGTCGAAGTTGGCCCAGACGTTCTGCACGTCGTCGAGGTCCTCGAGGGCGTCCACGAGGCGCAGGACCTTGACAGCCACGTCGTCCTCGAGCGGCACGCAGAGGCTGGGCAGCCAGGCCGTCTCGGCCGACTCGACCTCGAGCCCAGCTGCGGCGCTCGCCAGGCGGACAGCATGGGTGTCGGTGGCGTCGCACACGACCTCGAAGCTCTCCCCGAGGTCCTGCACGTCCTCCGCGCCGGCATCGAGGACGGCCAGCAGCACGTCGTCCTCGGTCAGGCCCGCCGTCTTGGTCAGCAGCACGACACCCTTGCGCGCGAACAGGTAGGACACCGATCCCGGGTCGGCCGGCGTGCCGCCGTTGCGGGTGATCGCTGTACGGACGTCGGCCGCGGCGCGGTTGCGGTTGTCGGTGAGGCACTCGACGAGCACGGCCACACCACCCTGCGCGTACGCCTCGTACAGGATCTCCTCGTACGCCGCCGCGTCGCCGAGCTCACCGCTGCCGCGCTTGATGGCGCGCTCGATGTTGTCGGCCGGCACCGACTGGCGCTTGGCGCCGGTGATGGCGTCGGCGAGCGTCGGGTTGCCGGCCGGGTCACCGCCGCCGGAGCGGGCCGCCACCTCGATGGACTTGATCAACTTGGCGAACAGCTTGCCACGCTTGGCGTCGACGACCGCCTTCTTGTGTTTGGTCGTCGCCCACTTGGAGTGCCCACTCATCCGCGCGCCCTTCTCACGATGTCCACGAACAGCGCGTGCACCCGGTCGTCGCCGGTCAGCTCCGGGTGGAACGAGGTGGCCAGCAGCGCCCCCTGACGCACGGCGACGACCCTACCCGCGACAGGCGAGCCGCCGGGGTCGTTGCCCTCGGGCACGCGGGCGAGGACCTGCACCGCCTCGCCGGCGCTCTCCACCCAGGGCGCCCGGATGAACACGGCATGCACGTCGCCGACGCCGGTGAAGGCGAGGTCGGTCTCGAAGGAGTCCACCTGGCGACCGAAGGCGTTGCGGCGCACCACGATGTCCAGGCCACCGATCCCCTGCTGGTCCGGCCGGCCGTCGAGCACCGCGGATGCCAGCAGGATCATCCCGGCGCACGAGCCGTAGACCGGCAGTCCGTCCGCGACGGCGGAGCGGAGCGGTTCGATCAGGTCGAACAGCCCCAGCAGCCGACTGATCGTCGTCGACTCACCGCCCGGCAGGATCAGCCCGTCGAGCCCGTCGAGATCGGCCACCCGCCGCACGTGCACCGGCTCCGCGCCGGCCGCCCGCAGCGCCCGGTCGTGCTCCCGCACGTCGCCCTGCAGGGCGAGCACCCCGACCCGCGGGGCGCGGATCACCAACCGCGCTGGGCCAACAGCTCGCCGGCGCCCAGGCTGTCGACCGCGACGCCGACCATGGCCTGCCCGAGTCCACGGCTGACCTTGGCGATCCGCTCGGCGTCGGTGAAGTAGGCGGTCGCCTCGACGCACGCCCGGGCGCGCCGCTCCGGATCGCCGCTGGTGAAGATGCCCGAGCCGATGAACACCCCGTCCGCGCCGAGCTGCATCATCATCGCCGCGTCCGCCGGCGTCGCGAGCCCGCCGGCGGTGAACAGCACCACGGGCAGCCGGCCGAGCTCGGCGGTCTCGCGGACCAGGTCGATCGGCGCGGCCAGGAGCTTCGCTGCTTCGTACAGCTCGCTCTCGTCCATCACCGTGAGGCGCTTGATCTCACCGAGGATGGTGCGGATGTGGGTGGTCGCCTGCGACACGTCGCCGGTCCCGGCCTCCCCCTTGGACCGGATCATCGCCGCCCCCTCGGAGATGCGGCGCAGCGCCTCGCCCAGATTGGTTGCGCCGCAGACGAACGGCACCGTGAAGGCCCGCTTGTCGATGTGGTGGGCGTAGTCGGCGGGGGTGAGGACCTCGGACTCGTCGATGTAGTCCACGCCGATCGCCTGCAGGACCTGCGCCTCGACGAAGTGGCCGATCCGGGCCTTGGCCATCACCGGGATGGACACCGCCGCCTGGATGCCGTCGATCATGTCCGGGTCGCTCATGCGGGCAACCCCGCCGTCCCGGCGGATGTCGGCCGGCACCCGCTCCAGCGCCATCACCGCGACGGCCCCGGCCTGCTCCGCGACACACGCCTGCTCGGCATCGACGACGTCCATGATGACGCCGCCCTTGAGCATCTCGGCCATGCCGCGCTTGACC